>NZ_CAJPGZ010000020.1:0-181932 GCF_905339865.1 Burkholderia sp. BCC1993
AGTTCGACGGCGCCGACGAAGTCGTGACGATCGACGGGCTGCGCGTCGAGTACCCGGACGGCTTCGGCCTCGCGCGTTCGTCGAACACGACGCCGGTGGTCGTGCTGCGGTTCGAAGCGGAGACCAAGGAAGGGCTCGAACGCATTCAGGCGGATTTCCGCCGCGTGCTGACGGCCGCGAAGCCGGACGTCGAGCTGCCGTTCTGAACCCCGGCGGCCTGCGGGCCGCCGCCGGTGCAGCGACGGTCGAAAGATCGTCGCGCCATTCCCGAAAAGCGGCGCACGCTGACGGCGTGCGGCCGCTTTTTGCCTGTGTGCCTCCCCGGGCGCGATAAAATCGCGTCTTTATGCCTGTCGCCGGCTGTCCGCCGGCGTTTTTTCAGCGTGCAAAAGATCCTGATCGTGCGCGTGTCGTCGCTGGGCGACGTCGTGCACAACATGCCGGTGATCGCCGATATCCGGCGTCGCCATCCCGACGCGCAGATCGACTGGCTCGTCGAGGAGAGCTTCGTCGACCTCGTGCGGCTCGTCGACGGCGTGCGCGACGTGCTGCCGTTCTCGTTGCGCCGCTGGCGCAAGAAGCCGTTCTCGGGCGCGACGTGGCGCGAGATCCGCGCGTTCCGCAAGCGCCTCGCGGCCGAGCAGTACGACCTCGTGATCGACTGCCAGGGGCTCATCAAGACGGCCTGGGTCGCGAGCTGGGCGCGCGGCCCGCTCGCCGGCCTCGGCAATCGCACCGACGGCGCCGGCTACGAATGGCCGGTGCGCTTCTTCTATCGCCAGCGCGTGCCGATCGCGCCGCGCACGCACGTGGTCGAGCGTTCGCGCCAGCTGGTCGCGGCCGCGCTGGGCGACCCGGCGCCGACGCCGGCCGATCCGGTCGACTTCGGCCTCGATACGCGCGCGGCGGCGCGCGCGGTCGCGACGCTCGGCCTGAACCTGCCGGTGCCGTACGTGGTGTTCGTGCATGCGACGTCGCGCGCCGACAAGCAGTGGCCGGATGCCGCCTGGATCGAGCTCGGCCAGGCGCTCGTGCGGCGCGGCGCGTCGCTCGTGCTGCCGTGGGGTAACGACGCGGAGCGTGCGACCAGTGAGCGGCTCGCTCAGTCGTTCGGCGCGGCGGCGATCGTGCCGCCGAAGCTGTCGCTGCCGGCTGTCGTCGGCCTGATCGACGGCGCGGCCGCGACGGTCGGGGTTGATACAGGTCTGGTTCACATCGCGGCCGCGCTGAAGCGTCCGACGGTCGAACTGTACAATTTCGCGACGGCCTGGCGCACCGGCGGATACTGGTCGCCGAACGTCGTCAATCTCGGCACGGCGGGGCAGCCGCCGTCGATCGCGCAGGTGAAGGCGGCACTCGCGGGCTTCGGCCTGCTGTGATGCCCGTCATGCCTGCCCAGCCTGCCTTGCCTGTCACGCACGCGAACCGATCATGAGCGAATCCCAGATCATCGAAGTCCCGTCCGCCGACTGGAGCGGACACAACCTGTCGACGCCGCGCGAGCAGCTGCTCGCGGCGGTCGAGGAAGGCAAGGTGCTGTATTTCCCGCACTTGCGCTTCGCGATCGAAGGCGGCGAGGAAGCGTTGCTCGATCCGGCGCTCGCCGATCCGAAACGCAAGAACATCAGCCTCGCGCCGAACGGCGGCGCGCTCGCCGGCGTGCTCGGCGACAGCGTCACGCAGTCGGCCGTGCGCGCGCTGGTCGCGCGCTTCCAGCAGCAGGCCGGCACGCTCGTCGACGGCCTGTTTCCCGAATACCGCGGCAAGCTGCGCGTCGCGCCGACGAGCCTGCGGCTGATGCAGGTCGAGACGCGCCAGACGTCGTGGCGCAAGGACGACAGCCGGCTGCACGTCGACGCGTTCCCGTCGCGGCCGAACTACGGCGAGCGGATCCTGCGCGTGTTTACGAACGTGAATCCGGCCGGCCAGCCGCGCGTGTGGCGCGTCGGCGAGCCGTTCGAGGACGTCGCGAAGCGCTTCCTGCCGAAGATCCGGCCGCAGTTGCCGGGTTCGGCGTGGCTGTTGAACCTGCTGCACGTGACGAAGTCGCCGCGCAGCGCGTACGACCACCTGATGCTGAACCTGCACGACGGGATGAAGGCCGATCTCGACTACCAGAAGACTTGTCCACAGCAGACGATGCCGTTTCCGCCGGGCAGCGTGTGGATATGTTTCTCCGATCAGACTTCGCACGCTGTGATGTCCGGTCAGTTCATGCTCGAGCAGACCTTCTTCCTGCCGGTCGACGCGATGGTGCGTCGCCAATGCGCGCCGCTCGGGATTCTCGAGCGCCTGCAGGGCAGGGCGCTGGTTTGAGCGCGCCTTTTCACCGACGCAATACGAGGGCGGCTGCATGCTGAGGGCGATTTATCGCGCGCTGTGGTGGCTCGTCGCGCCGATCGCGGTGATCCGGCTCCTCGTGCGCTCGCGCAAGGAGCGCGGCTATCGCGAGCACATCGGCGAGCGCTTCGGCCACGTCGCCGGCCGTTCGCCGGACGATCGCGCGCCGCTGATCTGGGTGCATGCGGTGTCGGTCGGCGAGACGCGCGCCGCGCAGCCGCTGATCGACGCGCTGATGCGCGCGCGGCCCGACGCGCGCATCCTGCTCACGCACATGACGCCGAGCGGCCGCGCGACCGGCGAGCAGATCTTCGGCGAGCGCGTGCTGCGCTGCTACCTGCCGTACGACATGCCGGGCGCGGTGCGGCGCTTCCTGCGCGCATGGCGGCCGACGCTCGGCCTCGTAATGGAAACCGAGGTGTGGCCGACGCTGATCGACGAGTGCCGCCGCGCGGACGTGCCGCTCGTGCTGACCAATGCGCGGATGTCCGCGCGCTCGCATCGGCGCGCGGCGAAGTTCGGCGCGGCGACGCGCGACGTGTTCGGCGGATTCTCGCGCGTGCTCGCGCAGAGCCCGGCCGACGCGGAGCGGCTGACGTCGCTCGGTGCACGCAACGTGGCGGTGCTCGGCAACCTGAAGTTCGACATGACGACGCCGCCGGAGCTGGCGGCGCGCGGCCACGCATGGCGCGACGCGATCGGCACGCGGCCGGTGTGGGTCGCGGCCAGCACGCGCGAGAACGAGGAGGCGCTGGTGCTGCAGGCGTTCGCCGCGATGAAGACGGCCGGTGCGCTGCTGATTCTCGTGCCGCGTCATCCGCAGCGCTTCGCCGAAGTCGAAGCGTTGGTCGCGCGCAATGGGTTCAAGTGCGTGCGGCGTTCGGTGTGGGGCGCAAACGCCGCGGCGCTCGCGGCCGGCCGACCCGCGGTGGCCGAACCGTTGCCGCGCGACGTAACGGTGCTGCTCGGCGATTCGATGGGGGAACTCGGCGCGTACTACGCGGCCGCCGACGTCGCGTTCATCGGCGGCAGCCTGCTGCCGCTCGGCGGGCAGAACCTGATCGAGGCGTGTGCGGTCGGCGTGCCGGTGCTGATCGGCCCGCACGTGTTCAACTTCACGCAGGCAACCGCCGATGCGGTCGCGGCCGGCGCGGCGATGCAGGTCGCGGATCCGCTCGATCTCGCGCACGTGCTCGATGCGCTGTTCGCCGACAACGCGCGGCGCGTCGCGATGGGCGCGGCCGGCGCTGCGTTCGCGTCGCGCCATCGCGGCGCGACTGCGCGCTCGGTCGACGTGCTCGCGGCGCTGCTGCCGCCCGTCGAGCGCGGCGGGCGTGCGATGCACGGCGCAGCCGACGCATCCGACGCATCGGACGACTGAGCGGGCGGCGCAAGGCCGTCCCCGGGCCGACGTGGCGGCGGCATGTCGCCGCCGCGTCGCTCACACCGTCAGCAATCCCTTCCTTTCGATGAACGCGACGACCTCGGCGACGCCCTCGAGCGCCTTCAGGTTCGTCATCACGTAAGGCCGCTCGCCGCGCATCTTCTTCGTGTCGGACGCCATCACGTCGAGGTTCGCGCCGACGAGCGGCGCGAGATCCGTCTTGTTGATCACGAGCAGGTCGGACTTCGTGATGCCGGGCCCGCCCTTGCGCGGAATCTTCTCGCCGCCGGCCACGTCGATCACGTAGATCGTCAGGTCCGACAGTTCGGGGCTGAAGGTCGCCGCGAGATTGTCGCCGCCCGATTCGATGAACACGATGTCGGCGTCGGGGAAGCGCGACAGCATGCGGTCGACGGCCTCGAGGTTGATCGACGCATCCTCGCGGATCGCCGTGTGCGGGCAGCCGCCCGTCTCGACGCCCATGATGCGTTCCTCGGGCAGCGCGCCCGCGACCGTCAGCAGGCGCTGGTCTTCCTTCGTATAGATGTCGTTCGTGATCGCGACGAGGTCGTAGCGCTCGCGCATCGCCTTGCACAGCATTTCGAGCAGCGTGGTCTTGCCGGAGCCGACCGGGCCGCCGATGCCGACGCGCAGCGGCGGCAGTTTCTTGGTGCGGCGGGCGGAGGAGGGTGCGGGTGCGTTCATGGCGTGGATCGGGTTCAGGAGCGGAACAACCGCGAATACTGGGTTTCGTGCCGCGCGGACAGGATGCCGAGCTGCGGCGCGAACGTGTTGATGGCATCGGGCGGCGTCGCGAGCGCGCGGCGCACGGCCGCGTCGATCGCGCCGCGCAGCGCGACGATGATGCGCTGGCCGGCGAGCTGGCCGAGCGGCACCGCTTTCAGCGCGGCCGACGTCTGGTTCTCGACCCAGCCGAATGCGTACGCGGCGAGCGTGGCGTCGGGCGCGGCGTCGTGCGCGGCGGCCGCGTATGCGAATGCGGTCGGTAGCGCGATCGGCGTGAGCGATGCGAGCGTCGCGCGGCGTGCGGCATTGCCCCATTCGAGCGACGCGCACAGTTGCGCGAGCGACCAGCCCATCTGTTCGGTCTCGCGGCGCAGTTCGGCCGATTCGCGGCTCGCGACGAACCATGCGTTCTCGCGCGCCAGCGCGTCGGCGTCGTGCGCGTGCCAACGCGCGAGCTGGTGCGCGAGGAACGGCAGCTCGCCGTGCGCGAGCACGTCGGTCAGCCCGCTCGCGATCCAGTCGCGCGCGGTGTCGGCGTCGCGGATCAGGTTCGCGTCGAGCGCGGCTTCGAGTCCCTGCGAATAGCTGAACGCGCCGATCGGCAATGCGGGCGACGCGAGATGCAGCAGCGCGACGAGCTCAGTGGTGGTCATGACCGTGGTGGCCGTGCGAGCAGCCGGGACCATGCTGATGATCGTGATCGTGATCGTGATCGTGATCGTGATCGTGATCGTGATCGTGATCGTGCGAGTGCGAGTGGCCGTGGTGTTCGCCGAAGACCTGCTGCGCGAGCGCGTAGTCCTCGGCGAACGTCGCATCGTGCCCGTGCTTGTGGCCGCCGCCGTACGCGCCGGCTTCCGGCTGGAACGGTGCGCTCGTTGCTTCGACCTGCGTGCCGAGCCGGCGCAGCATGTCAGCGAGCACCGGATCGGCCTCGAGCTTCAGGTAACCGTCGCCGATCTCGACCGGCGTGTGACGGTTGCCGAGGTGATACGCGGCGCGCGTCAGCGTGAGCGGGTCGGCCGCGCGCACCAGCAGCACGGTCTCGGAGGCAGCGGCGACGCGCACGAGCGCGCCGTCGTCGGCGACGAGCACGTCGCCGTCGCGCAGCACGGTGCCGCGCGGCAGCAGGACCGCGACGTCCTCGCCGGTGTCGAGCGTGGCCGCGAGGCGGCTCTTGCAGCGGGCGTCATAGGCGAGCGTGAGCGTCGGCGCGCGCGCGACGAGCGACGCGGCGAGCTTCACGTTCGGGGCAATGCGTTTGTCGAGGGTGCGCATGGAACGGAAAACCGGAAATCAGAACAGGAAATAGCGCTGCGCCATCGGCAGCACCGTCGCCGGCTCGCAGGTGAGCAACTGGCCGTCGGCGATCACGTCGTAGGTTTCGGGATCGACGCTGATCGACGGGCGCCACGCGTTGTGGATCATGTCGGCCTTCGTCACGTTGCGGCAGTTGCGCACGGGCACGACGCGCTTCGCGAGCCCGTAGCGTTCGGCGATGCCCGCATCGGCGGCCATCTGCGACACGAAGGTCAGCGACGTGCGCGCGAGCGCGCCGCCGCGCGTGGCGAACATCTCGCGGTAGTGGACCGGCTGCGGCGTCGGGATCGACGCGTTCGGGTCGCCCATCTGCGCCATCGCGATCATCCCGCCCTTCAGGATCATCGACGGCTTGATCCCGAAGAACGCGGGCTCCCACAGCACGAGGTCGGCCCACTTGCCGGGTTCGATCGAACCGACTTCGTGCGCGATGCCGTGCGTGATCGCCGGGTTGATCGTGTACTTCGCGACGTAGCGTTTCGCGCGGAAGTTGTCGTTGCGCGCGCCGTCCTCGGGCAGCGCGCCGCGCTGCACCTTCATCTTGTGCGCGGTCTGCCAGGTGCGGATGATCACTTCGCCGACGCGGCCCATCGCCTGCGAGTCGGACGACAGCATCGACAGCGCGCCGAGATCGTGAAGGATATCTTCGGCCGCGATCGTCTCGCGGCGGATCCGCGATTCGGCGAACGCGAGATCCTCGGCGATCGACGGATCGAGGTGGTGGCACACCATCAGCATGTCGAGATGCTCGTCGAGCGTGTTGATCGTGTACGGGCGCGTCGGGTTGGTCGACGACGGCAGCACGTTCGCCTCGCCGCACACCTTCAGGATGTCGGGCGCATGGCCGCCGCCCGCGCCTTCGGTGTGGTACGTGTGGATCGTGCGGCCCTTGAACGCGGCGACGGTCGATTCGACGAAGCCGCCTTCGTTCAGCGTGTCGGTGTGGATCGCGACCTGCGTGTCGGTATCGTCGGCGACCGACAGGCAGTTGTCGATCGCGGCGGGCGTCGTGCCCCAGTCTTCATGCAGCTTCAGGCCGATCGCGCCGGCCGCGATCTGCTCGACGAGCGGCTGCGGCAGGCTCGCGTTGCCCTTGCCGAGGAAGCCGAGGTTGATCGGCCAGCCGTCGGCCGCCTGCAGCATGCGCTCCATGTGCCACGGGCCAGGCGTGCAGGTCGTCGCGTTGGTGCCGGTGGCCGGCCCAGTGCCGCCGCCGAGCATCGTCGTGACGCCCGATGCGAGCGCTTCGTCGATCTGCTGCGGGCTGATGAAGTGGATGTGCGTGTCGATGCCGCCGGCCGTCACGATCAGCCCTTCGCCGGCGATCACTTCGGTCGCCGCGCCGATCGCGATCGTCACGCCGGGCTGGATGTCGGGATTGCCGGCCTTGCCGATCGCGGCGATGCGGCCGTGCTTGATCGCGATGTCGGCCTTCACGATGCCCCAGTGATCGAGGATCACCGCGTTCGTGATGATCGTGTCGGGCACATCGGCGGCCACGCGCTGCGACTGGCCCATCCCGTCGCGGATCACCTTCCCGCCGCCGAATTTCACCTCCTCGCCGTAGGTCGTGAAGTCGCGTTCGATCTCGATCAGCAGTTCGGTATCGGCGAGCCGCACGCGGTCGCCCGTCGTCGGCCCGAACATTTCCGCGTACGCGCGGCGGCTCAAGCGTAGTGTCATGTGCTGTTCCTGAAGAGCGGGGCGCGGCTTACAGCGGCCCCATCACCTTGCCCTGAAAACCATAGACGGCGCGTTCGCCGGCCAGCTCGACGAGCTCGACGGTGCGCGTCTGGCCCGGCTCGAAGCGCACGGCCGTGCCGGCCGCGATGTTGAGCCGGAAGCCGCGCGCGGCCGCGCGATCGAACGACAGCGCGTCGTTGACTTCGAAGAAGTGGTAGTGCGAGCCGACCTGCACCGGGCGGTCGCCGGTGTTCGCGACGACGAGCGAGCGGGTCGGGCGGCCTGCGTTCAGTTCGTGCTCGCCGTCGTCGGTGAGGATTTCGCCGGGGATCATGCGTGCTACCTCGGTCACGGAATCGGGTGGTGGACGGTCACGAGCTTGGTACCGTCCGGGAAGGTCGCCTCGACCTGGATGTCGGGGATCATCTCCGGCACGCCGTCCATCACATCGTCGCGCGTGAGCAGCGTCGTGCCGTAGTGCATCACCTCGGCGACGGTCTTGCCGTCGCGCGCGGCTTCCATCAGCGCGGCGGTGATGAACGCGACCGCTTCCGGATAGTTGAGCTTCAGCCCGCGCGCGCGGCGGCGCTCGGCCAGCAGCGCCGCCGTGAAGATCAGCAGCTTGTCCTTTTCTCGGGGAGTCAGTTTCATGAAGGCAGTCGTTCAGGAAAACGTAATTTTTATCGGTGCGCGGGATGCCGGCAGGGGCGCGGTTCATCGTAGCACCGCGCCGTTCTTTCTGCGTCGTGTATCCGATAGGTAAGCAGCAAGGTGCGTGCCATGCCGGTGCAGCACGCGGCGATGCGCGATCGTGGTGCGCGATGCATGGATCGTGGGCAGTGCGGGCGGCGCTGCTGCGCCGAAACGGTGCGTGCCGGGCCGCGCGCTCAGGTCTGCCAGAGGCGCAGCGGTCGCGCGTCGACGCCGTGCACGAGCGGGCGCAGGTCGAGCCAGCAGTCGGTGAAGTGACGCTGCAGCGCTTCCATCGACGTCGACACCGCGCGCACCAGCACGACGCCCGGTGTCACGCAGGTCGCGCCCGCGCGCAGCGTGTCGTCGAACGGCATCCGCGCGGCAAGCGTTTCGGCGAGCGCGGCGTCGCACGCGGCGCCGGCCGCCCACAGCGTGCCGTACACGGGAAAGCCGGCGAGGCCCTGCAGCGCGCCGCGCAGCGGATCGTGCGCGTCGAGCAGAGCGCGCTCGGTCCACAGCGGCCGGCCGCCGGCATCGACGAGTGCCGAACCCGACACGATGCGGCCCGCCGACCACGTTTCGCCGGCCGCCTGCCGGCCGAGCTGCGTCGCGTCCCAGCCGATCGCGCTCGCGCCCGCGCCGAGCGTCACCGTGAAGTCCAGCGCGGCGTGGGCCGCGTCGAAGAACAGGTTGTTCTGCGGCAGCCAGTCGAGCTTCGCGTGCGCGCCGACCGTGATGCCGATGCGTTGCGTCGCGTCGAGGCCGTTCGACTTGTACCACTTGGTCGCACCGGGCGTCGTCAGCACCGCATGCGTGCCGTCGCCGAGCGCGATGTCGATGTCGAGCCGGTCGCCGCCCGCGACGCCGCCCGGCGGGTGGACGATGACCGCGTGGCAGATCGCATCGCCTTCCGGATACAGCGGCCGCTGTACGCGCAGCGGGCCGTCGTGCAGCCGATGGACGAGCGTCGTGCGCGCGCCGTGCCGTTCGAAGCCGAGTTCGAGTCGGCCGCGCCACGACTTGGCGACGGCGGGGCGGGACAGCGGGGCGTGGGAATCGAGGGCGGACATCGGCGGGAAGCAGGGAACGGACGCGGTGATCGAGGATGCTACCGCAACACTATACGCTTGGGTGTTCGGGGTGCCGAACGTGGCGAGGAGGCGCGGCGACGGTGCCGGCGATCGCGTGACATGCGTCGACTGCCGGTGCGACGCGTCGGCGCAATCACGCGCTGCGTGCCGCGCTACACCGCGATCAGCTCGCGCACGCCGTTCGTTTCCATGTCCCGCGCATCGCCGCCGGCTATGACCTCGCCGCGGCTCATCACCCAGTAATGGTCCGCGATCGAGCGCGCGAAGTCGTAATACTGTTCGACGAGCAGCACGGTCATCTTCGCTTCGTCGACGAGCTGGCGCAGCGTGCGGCCGATGTCCTGGATGATCGACGGCTGGATGCCCTCGGTCGGCTCGTCGAGGATCAGCAACTGTGGCTCGCTCATCAGCGCGCGGCCGATCGCGAGCTGCTGCTGCTGGCCGCCCGACAGGTCGCCGCCGCGCCGCGCGCGCATGTCTTTCAGCACCGGGAACAGGTCGTAGATGCGGTCGGGCACTTTCGATGGCGCCTTGCGGCTTGCCGCGCCGACGAGCAGGTTCTCCTCGACGGTGAGTCGCGGAAAGATGTCGCGGCCCTGCGGCACGTACGCGAGCCCGGCCGCGACGCGCGCATACGGCGGCAGCGCGCCGAGCGCCGTGCCGCGCCACGACACGCTGCCGCTCTTCGCGGCGACGACGCCCATCAGGCAGCGCAGCAGCGTGCTCTTGCCGACGCCGTTGCGGCCGAGCAGCACGGTGAGCTTGCCGTCGTCGGCGGCCAGCGTCACGTTGCGCAGGATGTGGCTGCCGCCGTAGTACTGGTTCAGTGCATCGATCTTCAGCATTGCGTTACCGTCCGAGATAAGACTCGATCACCGCGTCGTCGCGCTTGACCTGGTCGAGCGTGCCTTGCGCGAGCACCGCGCCTTCGGCCATCACCGTCACGCGGCCCGTGTCGCCCGCGAGCGCCGCGACGAACTCCATGTCGTGCTCGACGACCATCATCGAGCAGGTGCCGCGCAGCGTATTCAGCAGCTTCGCGAGTTCCATCGTCTCGTGGTCGGTCATCCCGGCCGCCGGCTCGTCGAGCAGCAAGAGGGCGGGGCGCTGCATCAGCAGCATGCCGATCTCGAGCCGCTGCTTCTGCCCGTGCGACAACTCGCCGGCCGCGCGATACGCGTCGCTTTCGAGGCCGATCAGCGCGAGCGTCTCCTCGATCTTCGCCTGCGCCGCGCGGTCGAGCCGCGCGCGCAGCGACGCGAGCCAGCCCTTGTCGGTCTGCATCGCAAGCTCGAGGTTTTCCCACACCGGATGCTGTTCGAACACGGTCGGCTTCTGGAACTTGCGGCCGATCCCCGCGCGCGCGATCCCGGGTTCGTTCATCCGCGCGAGGTCGATGGTCTGGCCGAGAAACACCTTGCCCGCATCGGGCCGCGTCTTGCCGGTGATCACGTCCATCATCGTCGTCTTGCCCGCGCCGTTCGGGCCGATCACGCAGCGCAGCTCGCCCGCGTCGATCGCGAGCGACAGCTTGTTCAGCGCGCGAAAGCCGTCGAAGCTCACCTCGATGTCCTCGAGGTAGAGGATCGTGCCGTGCGACGTGTCGATGCCGGGCGGCGCCACGCGGCCCATCGATGCGCTGCCGCTGACGGCCAGCAGCTCGTCCTCGGGCGGTGGCGTGAACTGGTAGAGGGCGGTGCCGTTCATCCGCGTTTCCCCTTTGCGAGCAGCGTGTCGACGAGGCCCATGATGCCGCGCGGCAGCAGGAGCGGCACCATCACGAAGATCAGGCCGAGAAAGAACAGCCAGTATTCGGCGAAGTACGCGGTAAAGAGGCTCTTCGCGCCGTTCACCGCGAACGCGCCGACGATCGGCCCGATCAGCGTGCCGCGCCCGCCCACCGCGACCCAGATCGCCATTTCGATCGAGTTGCCGGGCGACATCTCGCCGGGGTTGATGATGCCGACCTGCGGCACGTACAACGCGCCCGCGATCCCGCACAGCACGGCCGACAGCGTCCACACGAACAGCTTGTACGCGAGCGGGCTGTAGCCGAGGAACATCAGCCGCGTCTCGCCGTCGCGCACCGCGGTGACCACCCGCCCGAGCTTGCTGGTGACAATTGCGCGCGCGACGATGAACGCGAGCACGAGCGTCGCGAAGGTCAGCAGCAGCAGCACCGTGCGCGTGCCGGGCGACGTGATCGGAAACCCGGCGATGCGCTTGAAGTCGGTGAAGCCGTTGTTGCCGCCGAAGCCCGTCTCGTTGCGAAAGAACAGCAGCATCGCGGCGAACGTCAGCGCCTGCGTGATGATCGACAGGTACACGCCCTTCACGCGCGAGCGGAACGTGAAGAAGCCGAACACCCACGCGAGCACGGCCGGCACGAGCACGACCAGCGCGAGCGCCCACGCGAGATGCTGCGTGCCGCTCCAGTACCACGGCAGCTGATGCCAGTCGAGAAACACCATGAAGTCGGGCAGGTCGCTGCCGTACTTGCCGTCGCGGCCGATCTCGCGCATCAGGTACATGCCGATCGCATAACCGCCGAGCGCGAAGAACAGCCCGTGGCCGAGGCTGAGAATGCCGCAGTAGCCCCACACGAGATCGAGCGCGAGCGCGGCGATCGCGTAGCACATCAGCTTGCCGGCGAGCGTCATCGCATACGCGGACAGATGGAACGCGCTCGACTCGGGCGCGACCAGCGCGGCGAGCGGCACGCCGATGCCGATCGCGAGGCACAGCGCGACGAGCGCGAGCCATGCGCGGCGCGACAGCAGCGCGGGGCGGGGCGGCAGGCCGAGCGCGAATTTTTCCTCCGCGCGCGCGGCGGCAGCGGGCTTCGGCGCGTCGGCGATCGGCTTCGACAACGAATCGATGATTGAAGTCATGTCAGGCCTCCGCGCTGCGTCCCTTCGGGGCGAACATGCCCTGCGGACGTTTCTGGATGAACAGCACGATCATCACGAGCACCGCGATCTTCGCGAGCACGGCGCCCCAGAACGGCTCGATCGCCTTGCTGACGAGGCCGAGCCCGAAACCGCCGAGCACGGTGCCGGCGATCTGGCCGACGCCGCCGAGCACGACCGCCATGAACGAATCGATGATGTAGTTCTGCCCGAGGTCGGGGCCCACGTTGCCGATCTGCGACAGCGCACAGCCGCCGAGGCCCGCGATGCCCGCGCCGAACGCGAACGCATACGCATCGACGCGCGCGGTCTTCACGCCGACGCACGCGGCCATCCGCCGGTTCTGCGTGACCGCGCGCACGAACAGGCCGAGCCGCGTCTTCGTCAGCACGCCCCACGCGACGCACACGACCGCGAGCGCGAACGCGAGGATCGCGAGCCGGTTGTACGGCAGGATCAGGTTCTGCATCACGGTGACGCCGCCGCTCATCCACGACGGGTTCACGACCTGCACGTTCTGCGCGCCGAACAGCATGCGCGTCGCCTGGATCAGGATCAGGCTCACGCCGAAGGTCGCGAGCAGCGTCTCGAGCGGGCGGCCGTACAGGTGCCGCAGCACGAGCCGCTCCAGCACGACGCCGACCAGCGCGGCCGCCGCGAACGAGACGGGCACCGCGAGGAGCGGATACCAGTCGAACGCGGCCGGCGCGTAGCGCTGGATCAGCGTCTGCACGACATAGGTTGCGTACGCACCGATCATCAGGAATTCACCGTGCGCCATGTTGATCACGCCGATCAGCCCGTACGTGATCGCGAGGCCGAGCGCCGCGAGCAGCAGCACGCTGCCGAGCGACAGGCCCGCGAACACGGTGCCGACGATTTCGCCGCGGCGCTGCAGTGCGTGCAATGCGTCGAGGCCTTGCTGCGCGGCGTCGCGCACGCGCGCGTCGGGTTCCGTGTAGCTGCCGTCGGCATTCTTCGCGACGAGCGGGCGCAACTGCTCGATCATGTCGAGGTCGCGGCGCGCGGCCACCACCTGCACGGCTTCGAGACGCTTCGCCGGATCGGCGTCGTGCAGCGCGGCGATGGCCCACAGTGCGTCGAGGCGGCGCTTCAGCGCGGGATCGGTTTCCTTCGCGCGCGCGCGATCGATCATCGGCTTGAGCGCCGGGTCGGGTGACTTCAGCAGCGCATCGATCGCGTCGCGGCGCGCGGCGACGTCGGTCGAGGCGAGCGCGAGGCCCGACAGCGCGCCGGCGATCTTCGTGCGCAGCAGGTTGTTCAGCATCACGGGCTGCGCGTCGCCGGCCGGCGTCGCGGCTTGCGTGAGCGCGTCGTGCGCGGTGTCGCCGGTCTGGATCAGCAGGCGGCCGTCGCCGGTCGCGAGCGCGTCGCCGCTCGACAGCGCATTGAGCAACGCGACGGCGCGCGGGTCGGCATCGGCGGCAAGATGGTCGACCGCGGTCGTCTTCGCGTCGAAGTCGTCGCCGGCGAGCGCGGCGGTATCGGCGGCCGTCAGGGCGAACGCGGCGCGCGGCAGCGCGCCCGCCAGTGCGGCACAGGCGACGATCGCGACGGCGGCGCGGCGAAAGCGTGTAGGCATCGGGAGATCCTGTCGGGCGTGGGAAAGCGGGTTCATGCGGCGGTGCGCGTGCACGGGCGCGTGCGATTCGTGACGGTGAGTACCGGCATTCGCGCACCGACCTGCAAGCGGAGCGCCACGCCGGTGCGCAGCGCCCCGCATCGCATCAGACCAGCGCCGCGCGCTGCCGGCGCAGGAACGCCGGGATCGAGCTGACGATGTCCGGCTTGCCCTGGTTGCCCGCGATGAACGGGCTCCACGGCTGCGCGCGCACCGCGGTCTTCGTCTTCCACACGACGTTGAACTGCCCGTCGCCGCGGATCTCGCCGATCATCACCGGCTTGTGCAGGTGATGGTTGCCGTCCATCGAGAGCGTGAAGCCCGAGGGGCCGGCAACGGTCTGGCCGATCATCGCGACGCGCACCTTGTCGACGTCGGTGCTCTTCGCCTTTTCGACGGCCTGCTTCCACATGTGGATGCCCACGTAGGTTGCCTCCATCGGATCGTTCGTCACGCGCTTCGCACCGCCCGGCAGGTTGTTCGCCTTCACCCACGCGGCGAACTGGTCCTTGAACTTCGTGTTGGTCGGGTTCTTCACCGACATGAAGTAGTTCCACGCGGCGAGATGGCCGACGAGCGGCTTCGTGTCGATCCCGCGCAGCTCTTCCTCGCCGACCGAGAACGCGACCACCGGAACGTCGGTCGCCTTGATTCCCTGGTTGCCGAGCTCCTTGTAGAACGGCACGTTCGAATCGCCGTTGATCGTCGAGACCACGGTCGTCTTGCCGCCCTGGGCGAAGTTCTTGATGTTCGCGACGATCGTCTGGTAATCGCTGTGGCCGAACGGCGTGTAGACCTCCTGAATGTCGGCGTCCTTCACGCCCTTCGATTTCAGGAACGCGCGCAGGATCTTGTTGGTCGTGCGCGGATACACGTAGTCGGTGCCGAGCAGGAAGAAGCGCTTCGCGCCGCCACCTTCCGCGCTCATCAGGTACTCGACGGCGGGGATCGCCTGCTGGTTCGGCGCGGCGCCCGTGTAGAACACGTTGCGCGACATTTCCTCGCCTTCGTATTGCACCGGGTAGTAGAGCAGGCCGTTCAGCTCCTCGAACACCGGCAGCACCGATTTGCGCGACACCGACGTCCAGCAGCCGAACACGCACGCGACCTTGTCCTGCGTGAGCAGCTGGCGCGCCTTCTCCGCGAACAGCGGCCAGTTCGATGCGGGATCGACGACCACCGGCTCGAGCTTGCGGCCCATCACGCCGCCGTTCTTGTTGATCTCGGCGATCGTCATCAGCGCCGTGTCCTTCAGCGACGTTTCCGAGATCGCCATCGTGCCCGACAGCGAATGCAGGATGCCGACCTTGATCGGGCCCGTGCCCGCATCGGCCGCGTGAGCGAACGGACTCTTGCCTGCCAGCGCGAGTGCACCGGCCATCGAACCGAACTTCAACAGACTGCGACGTTTCATCGGGATCCCCTTGTCATGTTGGATGTGCGTGCGCCGTGGCGGCGCCGGCATCGGAGTAACGCAAGGCATGTGCCAGTCGCGCCGATGCACGCCAGGCGTGCCTGCGAGGGGCGGCGCGGGGCGCCGGCGCGGTGCGCATGACGCGTCGTGCAGCATGCGCGATCCGTTGCGGTGCGCTCGCGCGGGCGCAAATGGTGCACGGCGGGGGCCCGTGTTCGAGCGCGTGCGTCACACTTCGAAGGGGGTGCGGCGCGTGATCGATGCGCACGCATCCGGCCGTGTCGTGTCGGCGTCGCGTGCACACGGCTTGGTCATGAAGTGCCAGGGGAAGGGCGAGGCGCTCCGCTCGACGGGTGCGTTGCCCGGGTTCTCGCCGCCTCGCGTCATCGAGCGGACGCGGATGGCCGGCGTGCGGAAACAAACGAAAGAGGATGGAACGGTGCAGCAGAAACGCAAACGGGCGCGCGATGCGCGCCCGTTCGGCGGGACTGGAGCGATCGGCTATTACTCGCCGGTCGCCGCGGCGGCGCGCGATGCGCCGCCGGGAAGGTCAGTAACGCGGTACGGACGGATCGACGTCACGCGACCACGCGTCGATGCCGCCCTGCAGGTTGTACAGCTTCGTGAAGCCGCGCGATTCGAGGAACATCGCGACCTGCGCGCTGCGCATCCCGTGATGGCACACGCAGACGATTTCCGCTTCGTCGTCGAGCTCCTCGCTGCGCGCGGGGATCTGCTGCATCGGGATCGACACGCTGCCGGCGATCTGCGCGGTCGAGATTTCCCACGGCTCGCGCACGTCGAGCACGACCGGCGCGGGGCGCGCCGGATCGCGAAGCCATTCCGCGAGCATCGCGGGCGTCAGGATCTGCATGGGGCCGCCGCTCAGAACTTGAAACGCGACGGTTCGATCGCGTTGACGAGGTGGTCGACGTAGGTTTCGAATACGTCGGCGACGCGGTACTGCTTCTCGTCGATGCGCGTGATGACCTGCGCCTTCATCACCGGACGGCCGCCGACGAACGCCGACAGTCGGCCGCCGATCTTCAGCTGTTCGAGCATCTGCTGCGGCACGACCGGCAGGCCGCCCGCGACGCAGATCACGTCGTACGGCGCCTTGTCGGGCCAGCCGAGCGAGCCGTCGCCGAGCGCGACTTCCGCGTTCGTCACGCCGTCGTTGCGCAGGTTGTCTGCCGCGAACTTCGCGATGGCCGGATCGATCTCGACGGCCGTCACGTGCTGCGCGCGATGCGCGAACAGCGCGGCCAGGTAGCCCGAACCCGCGCCGATCACGAGCACGTTCTCGTGCTTCTTGACCGCCAGTTCCTGCAGCACGCGCGCTTCGACGCGCGGGAACAGCATCTTGCTGCGGCCGCCGGGCAGCGGCAGCTCGAGGTCGGCGAACGCGAGATCGCGGTGTTCGGGCGACACGTAGTGTTCACGCTTGACGATCGACAGCAGGCCCAGGACGTCCAGATCCAGCACGTCCCACGGCCGGATCTGTTGTTCGATCATGTTGAAACGCGCGTTTTCGATATTCATGGTGTGGTCACGCAGCCAGGTCGGCCATCAGCGGGGATAGAGAAACTTCGTGATTGTACCAAACGGGGCGGCTGCGAAGCCTTCAGACGGCCTGCAACAGACCTTTACGCCTTGCTCTTCTTGATCTGCGCCTCGAACGCGAGGTCGAGCTTGCTCGCCTTGCGCGGCTTTTTGGGGCCGAATTCGTCGACGAACCTGACGAATTCGTCGAGCGGCAGCGGCTCGCTGCGTTTCTCGGCGGTGCCGCCGGAGCGGTCGACCAGGTAGAACAGGCCGCCCGCCATCGCGACGGCGGCGAACTGCGGGTTGCCGGAACGGGTCTTCAGGCGTTCGACCGCGTGGGTTGCTTTGGTGGTGCGCATCGTGCGGGTTCTTGCAGGGGCGTGGAGCCCCTTACTTTATCAAACCGGCCGCCCGCATGCGGCCGTGCGCCGTCAGACGGTGCGCGAGTAGCGTTGCCGCGGCGTCTGGCCGAGGTACGCGTCGAACGCCATCGCGATGTTGCGTACGACCATCCGGCCGGCCGGATGGATCGTCAGGCGGTCGCCGGCGACGGTCAGCAGGCCGTCCTGCTCGAACCCGCGCAGCGCGTCGAGCTCGCGCGCGAAGTGATCGGCGAAGCGGATCCCGTGCGCCGCCTCGATATGCGAGAACGGCAGTTCGAGGTTGCACATCAGCTGCGTGATCACGTCGCGGCGCAGCCGGTCGTCCGGCGTGAGCCGCACGCCGCGCGCGATCGGCAGCCGGCCCGCGTCGAGCGCGGCGCCATAGGCCGGCAGGTCCTTCGCGTTCTGTGCGTAGACGTCGCCGACCTTGCCGATCGACGACACGCCGAAGCCGACCAGGTCGGTATCCGCGCGCGTGCTGTAGCCCTGGAAATTGCGTTGCAGCGTGCCGTTGCGTTGCGCGCGCACGAGTTCGTCGGAAGGCCGCGCGAAGTGGTCCATCCCGATGTACACGTAACCGGCCTGCGTCAGCATGTCGATCGCGAGGCCGAGCAGTGCGATGCGCGTTGCGGGCGGCGGCAGCGTCGCGTCGTCGATCTGCCGCTGCATCTTGAACAGGTGCGGCATGTGCGCGTAGCCGAATACCGACAGGCGGTCCGGCGCGAGCTCGATGATCGTCTCGAGCGTGCGCGCGAACACGGCGACCGTCTGGTGCGGCAGCCCGTAGATCAGGTCGACGCTGACCGATTGGAAGCCCGTCGTGCGCGCGGCCGACAGCAGGTCGGCCGTCATCGCGAGCGGCTGGACCCGGTTGATCGCCTGCTGCACGACCGGATCGAAATCCTGCACGCCGAGGCTCAGCCGGTTGAAGCCGATGTTGCGCAGGTGGACGAGCGTCGCGGGCGTGACCGTGCGCGGGTCGATCTCGATCGAGAACTCGGCGTCGGCGTCCGGCGCGAGCGCGAAATGTTCGCGGGTGGCCGCCATCAGCTCGGCCGTTTCGTCGTCGGACAGGAAGGTCGGCGTGCCGCCGCCCCAGTGAAGCTGCGTGACCGGGCGCGCGGGATCGAACAGCGCGGCCTGCAGCGCCAGTTCGCGCTTCAGTTGCTCGAGATACGGGCGCGCGCGGCGGCGGTTGTTGGTCGCGATCTTGTTGCAGCCGCAATAGAAGCAGGCCGTGTTGCAGAACGGGATGTGAAAGTACAGCGACAGGTCGCTCGCCGACGCGCCGGGATCTCCCGCGGCGCGCACGTAGTCGGCCGGGTCGAATTCGTCGCGGAACTGCAGCGCGGTGGGGTAGGACGTATAGCGCGGCCCGTTCGCGCCGTACTTCGCGAGCAAATCGGGACGGAACAGTGTGTCGGCAGAACCGGAACTCATGATGGTCTCGCGCTTTTTGGATGCTTTGGAGTATATGAACGCGCGTTTCGGCTGCATTGTGTAATAACGTCGCAGCCGGCGGTGGCACAATGCGCGGTGGGCTGCCGCACGCTGCGTCCGGTTGCCGCACCGTTTTTTGTTGTTCGTGAGAGAGCCGAGTGTCCGTCGAAATGCCTGTCCGTCCGGCGCCCGCCGAGGTCCCGCCGCCGCATGCGTGCCGCGAGGGGTGCGGCGCATGCTGCATCGCGCCGTCGATTTCCTCGCCGATTCCGGGGATGCCCGACGGCAAGCCGGCCGGCGTGCGCTGCGTGCAGCTCGGCGACGACCTGCGCTGCCGGATCTTCGGCCGGCCCGAGCGGCCCGCGTGCTGTTCCGGGCTGCAGCCGTCCGCCGAGATGTGCGGTGCGTCGCGCGACGACGCGCTCGCGTGGCTGACGCGCCTCGAGATCGCGACGCAGCCGTCGCCCGGCGCGGCCCGCTGACGCGCTGCCCGCTGACGCGCTGCCCGCGCTGTCGTTTGCGGGCGCGCGCATGGAACCGGCGACGCGCGTCGAAGCACTAACTTCGGTCCCCAGCGCCACATGGGGCGGAGCCGATAGCCAGACTGCCGCTTCGCCCGATACAGGAGATTGTCCAGCATGACCGCATCTTGCACGCCAGGCCGGCGCCGCTTCCTCGCCGCTTGCGCCGGCGCCATCGGCGTGTCGGTATCGCTCGCCGCCTGTGCGTCGACGTTTCCGTTCATTCCCGATCACTACACGTTCTCGCGCGGCGACGTGCAGAAAGCCGTCGCGCGCAAGTTTCCGTACCAGAAGACGGTCGCGCAGGTCGTCGACGTGTCGCTGGCGAATCCGGCCGTCAACCTGCTGCCCGACCAGAACCGCGTCGCGGTGCAGCTCGATGCGCATTTCGCGAGTCCGTTCCTGAGCGAACCGGTGAGCGGCAAGTTCACCGTGTCGGGCCAGCTGGCCTACGACGCACCGAGCCGCTCGGTCGTGCTGAAGGCGCCGGCCGTCGACAGCCTCGTGCTCGACGGCAACGCGCAGATGTACGCGCAACAGGTCGGCGCGGCCGCCGGCCTGCTCGCGACGCAGGTGCTGACCAACTATCCGATCTATACGTTCAAGCCCGAGCAACTGCAATTTGCCGGCGTGAACTACGAACCCGGTACAATTACGATTCTTACAAACGGCATACGCGTGGCGATCGTCGAAAAGTGACGGCGCACCGCGCGCGGCCGGGCGGGCCGCGGCGGTGACGCGGCCCTTTCTTTCGACTACTTCGGAGTTGGGCCACGGATGGACTGGATCCTGATCTGCAAGGCATTGATCCTCGGCGTCGTCGAGGGGCTGACGGAATTCCTCCCGGTGTCGAGCACCGGCCACCTGATCGTCGCGGGCAGCTTCCTGAATTTCAACGATGCGCACGCGAAGACCTTCGACGTCGTGATCCAGTTCGGCGCGATTCTCGCGGTCTGCTGGGAATACCGGCAGCGGATCGTGTCCATCGTGTCCGGGCTGCCGAGCCGGCCCGACGCGCAGCGCTTCACGCTGAACGTCGTGATCGCGACCATTCCCGCGATCGCGCTCGGCCTGCTGTTCGAGAAGAAGATCAAGGCCGTGCTGTTCTCGCCGGTGCCGGTCGCATTCGCGCTCGTCGTCGGCGGCGCGATCATCCTGTGGGCCGAGGCGCGGCAGCGCGAACGCAGCGAGCCGCCGCGCGTGCAGTCGGTCGATGCGCTCACGCCGCTCGATGCGCTGAAGGTCGGCCTCGCGCAATGCTTCGCGCTGGTGCCGGGCATGTCGCGCTCCGGCTCGACGATCATCGGCGGGATGCTGTTCGGCCTCGACCGGCGCGTCGCGACCGAATTCTCGTTCTTCCTCGCGATTCCGATCATCTTCGGCGCGACGCTCTATGAAACCGTCAAGGACTGGCAGGCATTCACGGTCGACTCGCTCGGCCTGTTCGCGCTCGGGCTGCTTGCCGCGTTCGTCAGCGCGTTCGTGTGCGTGCGCTGGCTGCTGCGCTTCGTCGCGACGCACGACTTCACCGTGTTCGCGTGGTACCGGATCGCGTTCGGCCTGTTCGTGCTGCTGGTGGGCTACAGCGGGTGGCTGAACTGGGCGTGATGCCGGTGCGGGGGCGAGGGCGCTTCCAATGACAAACGGCCCGATCGGCAGCAGATGCCGGTCGGGCCGTTTGTCATTGCGCGGCGCGCAGCGTGCGTCGTGCCGCTGCGTGTCGTGGTCAGCCGGCGCGCTTGCGGAACACCAGGTCCCACACGCCGTGGCCGAGCCGCAGCCCGCGTCGTTCGAACTTCGTGACGGGGCGGTAGTCGGGGCGCGGCGCGTAGTCGGCGGCCGTGTTTTCGAGCGTCGGTTCGGCGCCCAGCACTTCGAGCATCTGTTCCGCGTAGTTCTGCCAGTCGGTCGCGCAATGCAGGTACGCACCCGGTTTCAGGCGCGATGCGAGGTGCGCGACGAGCGGCGGCTGGATCAGCCGGCGCTTGTGGTGACGCGCCTTGTGCCACGGATCCGGGAAGAAGATGTGCACGCCGTCGAGGCTTTCCGGCGCGAGCATGTGCTCGAGCACTTCGACCGCGTCGTGCTGGATGATGCGGATGTTCGGCAGGTCCTGCTCGCCGATCAGCTTCAGCAGCGCGCCGACGCCCGGCTCGTGCACCTCGACGCCGAGGAAGTCGTCGCCCGGGCGATGCGCGGCGATTTCCGCGGTCGACGCGCCCATCCCGAAGCCGATTTCCAGGATGCGCGGCGCGCGGCGGCCGAACACTGCGTCCCAGTCGGGGATTTCAGCGGCGTACGGCACGACGAAGCGCGGGCCCAGATCGTCGAGCGCGCGGCGCTGGCCGGTCGACACGCGGCCGGCGCGCGTCACGAAGCTGCGGATGCGGCGTCGGTGCAGCGGATTGACTTCGTCGGCGCCGTCGGCGGCTTCGTCGGGAAGGGCGGCGTCGTCCGGCGGCAGGCCGGCTTCGTTCGGATCGTCGTGCATCATCGGTGACAGAGAAAGGCTTGGTTCGGGCGCGGGCCCGTTACGCCCGCTACGCGCAGCGGTGCTGCCGGATGGACAGGCAGATGGTACAAAAAAGCCGCCTTCGACGAGGCGGCTCTTGCGCAGGCTGCCGAGCAGCCGAAGGTGGAGCGGGCGATGGGAATCGAACCCACGTCATCAGCTTGGGAAGCTGAGGTAATGGCCATTATACGACGCCCGCAGAACGCGTAATTCTACAGGGGTTTGGGTGGGGATGGCAAGCGGGCGGTTTTGCGCGGTGGCATCGAAACTGGCATGGCCGCGTAGCTGGGCCGTGGCATCGCTGAAGGTGCGTTTTTTCGGATGCCACTGCGTCCACGTCCCACTTGACCTCGCTTAAGGGTTCGTTCCATTCTGTGCGGCTATGTCGGATCTGAAGATGGTTGACGAACTTCTAATAGAAAAGGGATGGGACCGGATGAGCGCGACGGGGGCAGGCTTTAGCGTTGATTTGAATTCTTTGCTGCTGCGCGAGAGCGAGCAAGTTGAATGGAAGGAGAACGTAGCTGACATAGACGACGTCGTTGCCACTATCTCGGCCTTTGCAAACGACTGGTCAAATCTAGGGGGTGGATATGTCGTCTGTGGCGCTGCGGAAAAGAAGGACGAGCATGGATTCCCTGCGGTCAATCTTGTCGGATTGACGGCTTCGCGTTTGCGCGAGATTGAGGGGCGGGTGCTGACTGCATGTCGCGATAGGGTTTTTCCGGGAATCGCTCC
This sequence comes from Burkholderia sp. BCC1993, assembly GCF_905339865.1. Taxonomy (NCBI): domain Bacteria; kingdom Pseudomonadati; phylum Pseudomonadota; class Betaproteobacteria; order Burkholderiales; family Burkholderiaceae; genus Burkholderia; species Burkholderia sp. BCC1993. Next base: position 22,363 of record NZ_CAJPGZ010000020.1, read on the forward strand.
GCTCGTGCGTGAGCTGGATGGGCCTACGCCTGACAAGCGTATTTTGGTCTTCGTTGTTGCGGCGACATCCCATGCCCACACATTTCGCCGTGGCGATGATAGTGGGAAGCACTATGTACGATTGAGTCGAGAGACTCGAGAAGCTCGTGATGGAATTCTCCGAGAGTTGTTGGTTCGTAAGGGCGATGTCGAGCCGTGGGATAGACGGATATGCCCTACCGCGACTACGAACGATCTTGATTTGGTTGCATTCCGGGACGCCTTGCAGCGAATGAACGTCTTCGATCCCAATCGAGGGATTGATGAGTATTTGTCGGACACGCAGTCGTTGAGCCCATTTGTGCCACCGCTGTGCGGACGAGACGCTCTGACAGGGCAATTGAGGCCTCGAAATTTTGCGGTGCTGCTATTTGCGCGACAGCTCCAGTTACACGTGCCCGGTGCTTATGCTTTGCTCTCCATTTACCCGGGAGTTGACAGATCTGAACCTCACGCTGAGAGGCATGAACTAGCTGGGTCCCTCATCGAGCAAGCAAGACGATCGATCGACCTGCTTGGAATTCAGAGTCATGTCGCTTTTGATAAGACAAATGCTCAGAGTCCTAATGCGTTGAAATATCCACGCCAAGCGCTCACAGAAGCCATGGTGAATGCGCTCGCGCATAGAGACTACGAACGGCCGGAGCCGACTCGAACTACGGTCTTCTCGGATCGGATTGAAATTACCTCTCCTGGTTCTCTGCCAACGGGTGTTCGAGTGGACGCCTTCCGCGAAGGTAAGGCGACTTCTAAATGGAGAAATCAAAGCCTAGCATGGTTTCTGAACCGTTTACAGTTGGCTCAAGCCGAAGGGCAGGGGATACCTACGATCATTCGGTCTATGCGAGAAGAGGGTTGTCCTGCCCCCAGCTTTGACGTTACAGAGGCAACCGTTGCTTGCCTGTTACCCGCTCACCCTCGTCATGCGCTCGCACGTGAGTACAGTGCTATCGAGGAAGCAATTTCGCTTGGAGAGTTTTATAACGCGAAAGATCGTGTCGATACACTGCTGCAACGTGATCCGCTGAATCATCGAGTGGTAGGGCTCTTGGCAGATGTATCGATGGCGCTTGCGGATGTGTCATTGGTCCGTGATTACATAAATCATCAACGAATTCACTTGGCCGGGCTACCTCCTTTCGTGCTTACACGGCTCGCGGATGCGCTAACCTTGCGTGAGCAACCGACACAAAATGACCGTGAAGAAGCCCGAAAGTTGTACTTGGCTGCCTCTCAAGGCTATGTGGAGGAGCGAGAAGTACGAAAGCTCGCTCAGGGATTGAGTCGCTCGGGCGGAGATCATGCTGCGGTGGAGTTTTTGAATAAGCAATTTCGCGATCACCCGGAGTGGAGCACCAATCCGTCACTACTCCAAGTGCGTGGTAACGCATATATCGGGATGGCGAAGCAGTGTGCGCAAACAGCCCGCAACAGTCGGCAGTTGTCAGCGCAAGCAAGGCGACGGGCGTGGGATGACTGTAGGCGTTTCTTGGCCTCTGCACGGCGAGACCTCGAGCAGGCGTTAACAACGGAGGATATGAATCTCCGAGACATCGTCCAAAAGAATTTGGATTTCGCAATCAAGCAACAGCGGGCTGCCGGTGCAGATCGAGGGCGCAGCGCGCAGGGAAATTCCCAGTCGAAACCGCGTGATCAACGTAGGTCGAGCTAGAGCGGAGCAAGCAAGTGGCCGAGTTCTATTGAGCCACGTCGTTGTTTTGTTTCGGAGGTATTGGGGTGATCGTTAGGTGGGGCGGTATTAAACCTCTAACGATTATCCGTTGCGTGTCAATTTCAAAATTCGCGATCTGATTGTGGTTGCGATAGCGAGCAGCGATCTCGGACGCAGTTGCATTCGGCTACTGATAGGTGGGGAGCGCCATCAGTGCAGCAGTCGAAATACCATCATCCGAGAAACTCTCCGGATACTCATGCTGTCCCGGCTTCACCCGAACCTTATCGGTGCGTCGATACGACCCGGGGCCGGCAGGCACGATGACGAAGACGGTACTGCAGCTCCATCCGACCGGGCAGTCCGACAACCTTGAGAGGCAACATGTCAAGAGATCTCTTCGCAGCCGACATAGACGCAAAGCTTGAACAATTCCATTTAGCTTTCGACCGTAGGGCTGATCTTTTAATGGCGGTTCTTCGCGGGCACATGATGGTCGAAGAACGGCTGCACGATATCATCTCTGCGGGTGTCGCGAACTACGTTAGGCCTACTGCCGAGAACGACATCTTCAGTTTCGGTACTGCGGCAAAGCTTGCGCATGCAATTGTGGGCACCGCTGCCGATGCCAATTTTTGGAAGGGCATTACATCCTTGAACTCCCTTCGTAATGCTCTCGGACACCGAGACCAGCCCGTGCGCCTCGATAAGCTTCTGACTAAGTTCTTCGAAGATACCGAACTGGCGGCCGCTCATCTATTCAAGGGACGCGACATTACGTATAGGCATACAGGTGAGACCGAGGAAACCACCGCTGTTGCCATACGATTGCGCTGCATGGCGCTATGGGCCATCCTCGGAGTCCATGCAGACAATCTCGCGAGAGACTTGGACGCTGCACTGATGTCCCGACGACCAAGATAAAGACTCTTCACGTCGTCAGCGGCGACAGCTTAGTCGTCTGACACGCGTTGAACAACCTCGTTCATTGAGCGGTGCACAAACTGTTTGCCAAGTTCGGTCAGAACGTATTGCTTGCTTCCCTCGAATGCGGACTCGACCGTTGCGTTAGCTGACGCCCAAAGATGCTCAGGGGGCACGCCCCCTGATCCCGAACGGGTCCCAACTATTGGCAAGGAGCCGCAGAAGCGCCGGTTGCAGGGTGATGGGTCAAATATCTGTATTAGCTACCTCTAGCCCACCAATCGTTTCTAGCGGAAACATCGGACCCTGCCGTAATAGTGCAACCAAACGTAGAACTGTATTTCCGAGCTTGGGCGGTTCCGTACTTCGAGTCTTTTTAAGCACCATGTGACCATGTTCAAAATCTAACACGCGCAATCTCTGCTTCAGTCGGGATCCTGAGTATTGACTTAAGTCTAGCAAATAGACCTCTGAACGCTGCCCTGCCTGATTCGGGTCAGATAGACTTGCATTGATCAGATGTAACATCCGAAGATCCGCGAGCGCTTGTAGAACGCGATATTCAGCGCCGTGCGTTTCCTTGTCACGAAAATCCACGCGGAAAAACGTGATCTGTTTTTCTGTGAGCAGGAAAGTTCGTATCTTGTTAAGTGCATCAATGAGAACGGCAGATCGCCCTTCAACCGCAGCCGCATCATCTTCAAGTTCCTGCGATTTGGTTTGCCCAGCGATGCCGGCGGCATTATTTACGTCCTGAACGCCCACTGCAGATGCATTGGTTCGTTGTCGAGCAGTCTGAATAGACGCCGCGCACAATGTCAGGAAGTCTCGCGGCACCCCGCCTGAGGCAAGCACTAAGCGCTCAAGCGCGGATGAACTCAAAATATGGCTGAGGGGCAGCGCACCGCATTCCTCAACATAACCTCGTAGCACATCAAGAAGGAACTTGCTGGCTCGCTCTGGATGCTCTAGCGTCACGTCTAGATTAATGATGGTTGCATCGTGTCCAGTTTGTAAGCCCGTTGGAGGGTTTGGTATGAACCAACGAGTTTGGTGCTGAATACCAGCGACTTTTAGCCAGACGGGATTATCTCGCGTGATACCGTGAAGAAGATCCAATAACAACGGAACCTGAGGCACGGACAGATAGTGGATATCATCCAGAAAAATATATGTCTGGAGATTCGCTTCTATACTGAAGCGGGAGATTGCCTGCTGAATCAGCGGGACGAGGCCTGACGCTTCATCGATGCTCAAATCTTTTGAGTACAACCGCTCCTCAATTTTTGCGCGTACAGCTGTAATAAGCTGAATACTCGCTGCCGTACTTGTACCGGCTTGGTACGCGCCAATTGCGAGATCGCACAGGCGCGAAACAACTGTTAGGAAAGCTTTGCCGGCATCCAAGCTTCTGAATGGATGCATGTTGACCCATAGGGCGAGTGCTCCATTTTTTTCAAGCAGTCTTTTAGCCTCCAGTAAAAGGGAGGTTTTTCCCACGCCTCGTCTGCCAAAGATAAGTTGGTGTCGCGATGAGAGTGCAAGATTCAAGCGTTCATCGACGTCCTTAATAAATCGGAGGCTCGGCTGCGTTTCTGACGTGCGGGAGCGGGCGCTCAACAACTCCAGTAGATCATTAACTCGTGCGTCATGGACGTTCTTGACGGAACCTCCAGTCATCTTCTTTTGCACCGACGAAGATGCCACTTTGCGGATCGTAACGAAACCGTTTTCTATGATGCTATCTAGCTTTTGGGCTAGACCAATAGCTCGGTCATACTCGGATTCCACCTCGACAATAACAATCGTTTCCCCGGGAAAACTACGAACGTGGATAGCGGATGGTGCCAAACCAGCGGATGAAAATTCCCGTTCAACTAGTTGTCGTACTGTATTTTCAGTTGCCATGGATATCCTTACGACTTGGAGCGTATGTATGTGCGCGTCAGCGTGATCAGTTTGGCGGCATCAGCAATTAAATTTCGAGCGACGTCGTCGAATTGATCATCTCTTTTTGGGTACGGATCATAGTCGGCACGATTCCGCTCAAGTCGGGCATTCTTTAGTATGTTCTGCCACGTCGAGTGATTGGGAAAATCTGTCGGCAACTTCGATGGCAAAACGGTGTGTTGTTCGTGGTCATCGCCACCGTGTGACAAGAAAGTAGCAGCCCGGAGCGCATGATACATGGCGTAGTAGGCTCTGCTGACGACAGTTCTCTTTAAACTGGCGTTAGCCGCATACAGAGTCTTGGCATCTTTAAGAAATGAACTTGCTAGACTGAGTCGGTCTAGTGATGCCTTAACGCGAAGGCCTCGCATGTCGTATCCGGTGCGAGCAACAATACTCGCGCCGGCAGCCAAGTAGTCAAGTCGCTCTTTGGGGGACTTGGACACAAACAGCAGGTCATCCGGACTGGCCTTGCGCATGGTCTATCGGTGATTGTTATTTCAGAAGTTGGCATGCCTCGAACGCGGCTCCCCGCTTATGCACGGCAGTATACCTTGCCCGGCGCGAGGCGCGCGTGCTAGTGGAGGGTCGATCGTCGCGTCGGAGACCGGTCGACTATCTTGCGCCCAGCGGATTCGCTAGACCGCGTTATCGGGACGAAGCAAGGCGTCGCGTGAGATGTTGGCGGCGGACCGCAGGGCCGTAAATACGCCCTATGTCAGCAGCTTTCGTCGAGCGGCGCTGGGGCGAAAACTGGCATCGCTGTGAGCCCCGCATGAACGGTGGTTCTTCGTGGAGACGGGAGAAAACGTGACGTGAGAACGCGCGTGGATAGTGGTTTTGATTAACGCGTTGGGGCTCGGGAAGCTGAGGTAATGGCCATTATACGACGCCCGCAGAACGTGCAATTCTACAGGGTTTGGCGCGGATGTTGCAGGCGAGGCGTTTTGAGGCGTTTTGGCCGCCGGCCTTGAAACCGGCATGGCCCGGTGGCGGTGCGATCGATCGCCGGTAATGAGCGTCGAGGATCGGTCTGCAGCGGTCCGTCAACGCAAGGCCGTCCGGAAAATGCGCTGGCGGCGCGCCCGCATGCGGGCCCGTGTCGAAAATGGACGAGTCGGTGTCGGACGCATACAAGCTGCGGTGCAGGTTTCGAACTAACGTGACAGACCTCTTACCCGATCGTTAGTCTGGAGCTGACATGTCCGATTTCATCACCGTTCTGCGCAAAACCTGCCCGACCCCGGTCCTCGACGCGACCAAGTGGAAGCGTATCGGCGGCGATCCGCACACCGTGAACCTCAACGCCTACGTCTCCAAGGACGGCAGCAAGATCATGGGCACCTGGATCTGCACGCCGGGCAAGTTCGAGGTGAACTACGAGAAATGGGAGTACTGCCACTTCCTCGACGGCTACTGCATCATCACGCCGGAAGGCGAGGAGCCTGTGCACCTGAAGGCCGGCGACGTGTTCGTGATCGAACCCGGCATGAAAGGAACGTGGGAAGTGGTGGAGACGGTGCGCAAGTACTTCGTCTTCGCGTGAGCGCGGGGATCGGCTCGGGCTGCGCCAACGCGCCGGTCGCACCGACGCGTTGAGCCGCACCTTCAGCCGATACCGACGAACAGCGGATTCAGCCGGGGATCGCCAGCAGCGAACCCCCGGCCCAATAAAATAAAACGCGTTCCGGTTCGGAAACAGCTCGCCGAGCGTGGTCGCACGCCCGGCACTACGGAGCACGCGTGCGCGCACCGATGCGATACGGCACGATTCGGACGCTGTCGATCGAGTCGTATGACTTCACGGCATCGCGACGGTCGCGAGCCTGCAGGGCATCGCGCAAGCGCCTATGATGCAGCGATCCGCCCGTCACGCCGGCTGCCGCGCGCGCATGGCCCGCGAACGCCGAACGTTTTCCCGGAACCCTGACCATGCGCATCACCGACATCCGCGAGCAGGCGATCCCGGTTTCCCGCTATGCCGATCCGGCGATTCCATCGGGCGGCCTGACGACGAGCGTCGTCGCGATCGTCACCGATGTCGTGCGCGATGGCCGGCCGGTCACGGGCTACGGCTACGCGTCGGTCGGCCGCCATGCGCAGGGCGGGCTGATTCGCGAACGGTTCGCGCCGCGTCTGCTGGCCGCCGCGCACGCCATCGCCGACGACGCCGGCACGAATCTCGATCCGTTTCGCGCATGGCGCGCGATGATGGCGGGCGAGAAGCCCGGCGGGCACGGCGAACGCTGCGTCGCGGTCGGCGTGCTCGACATGGCGATCTGGGATGCCGCCGCGAAGATCGCGGGCCTGCCGCTCCATCGCTTCGTCGCCGACCGGCTCGCGCGCCACGCGGCGCCCCGCGTGCGCGTCTACGCGGGCGGCGGCTACCGTTATCCGCACGACGATCTCGCGCACCTGTCGGACGAGATGCGCCGCATCGCCGATCTCGGCTACACGCACGCGAAGATCAAGCTCGGCGGCCCGGATATCGACCAGGACATACGCCGCATCGAAGCCGCCGCGGCCTGCCTTGCCGACAGCTCGCATCTCGCGGTCGACGCGATGAACGCGTACGACGCGACGAGCGGCCCCGCCGCCGCCGCGCGGCTGGCGCCGTTCGAACTCTGGTGGTTCGAGGATCTGTGCGACCCGCTCGACCTGCCGCTTCATGCGGACCTGACTGCGCAATACACGCCGCCGGTCGCGGCCGGCGAGGCGTTGTTCTCGCTCGCGGAAGCGAAGCTGCTCGAGCGCTACGGCGGCCTGCGCCCGGACCGCGACGTCCTCGTGTTCGATCCGGTGCATTGCTATGGCCTGCCGGGCTACCTGCAGATCGTCGACCATTTCGTGTCGAATGGCTGGCGGCGCGATGCGTTCTGGCCGCATGGCGGTCATCTGTTCTCGCTGCACGTCGTGTCGGCGCTCGGGCTTGGCGGCGCGGAAGTCAGCCCGTTCGCGTTCCATCCGTTCAGCGGCCTGGCGGACGGCGCAACGGTCGACGCCGGCTACACGCCCGTGCCGCAGGCGCCGGGCATCGGTTTCGAGCTGCATGCCGATGCCTGTCGCGCGTTTCGCTCGGTCGCGGGCCGCTGATCGGCGCCGCCGGTGTCAGCGCGCGTCGATCGCGAAGCGGGCCGTGCATGCGCTGACGGACCGGCTTGGCGCCGATGCCGCCGTCAGCCGATCGCGTGCACGCCGACCAGCAGCAACGCGCCGACGACGATCAGCAGCAGCGCATGAATGCGCGTGCCCATCACGCACACGGTCGACCCGACCGCGATCGCCCGCGCGGCCCAGCCGCCGTCGAGCGCGCGCAGCAGCACCCAGACCGACGCGAGGATCATGCCGGCCGCGACCGGGCGCAGGCCGGCTTCGAGTGCGATCTGCCAGCGTGCGCCCTGGTGCCGCCGCCACAGATGCGCGACGCCGTAGATCAGGAACGCGGTCGGCCCGAACAGCGCGAGCGTCGCGATCACCGCGCCCCAGAAGCCCGCCACCTGCCAGCCGATCAGCGTCGCGAGCAGCGAGCCGGGGCCGGGTGCCATCCGCGCGATCGCGAAGTCGTTCACGAACTGCGTGGCCGTCATCCAGTGATGCACGTCGACGACCTGCCGCTGGATGTCGGCGATGATCGCCTGTCCGCCGCCGATCGTCGCGATCGACAGCGGCGCGAATACGCCGAACAGGGCGGCGTAGCGTGACGGGGGCGTCATCGTTCGGCGCTCCCGGCCGCGGTGGCGCCCGCACGGCGGTATTCGAGCGCGACGCTCAGCGTGCCGCCGATCAGCACGGTCCAGACGAGCGGCCAGTGCAGCACCGCCACCGACACGAACGTGAGCGTTGTCACCGCGAACGGCAGCGCGCGGCGCGGCAGCCGGCGCACCGCGGTGATCGCCATCGAGATCGACAGCCCGATTGCCGCGGCGGCCGCGCCCGCGAGTGCGACATGCGTGAGCGGAAAGCGCGTGAGCGTCGAGAACGCGACGCCGAACAGCACGATCAGCACGGCCGGCGGCGCGATGATGCCGGTGAAGCCGGCCACCGCGCCGCGCCATCCGGCCAGCCGGTAGCCGATCCAGATCGCGAGGTTCTTCACGTTGACGCCCGGCAGCGCCTGCGACAGCGCGAGGCCGTTGAGGAACGCCTCTTCGTCGAGCCAGCGCCGCTCGTGAACGAAGTCGCGCATCATGCGCCCGCTCAGCCCGCCGCCGAAGCTGGTGAGGCCGATTTGCGCGAACGCGATGAACAGGGCGAGGACGCCGGGGGGCGGGGCAACGCCGTCGGGCGGCGCGGGTGCGATCGGGTTGGCGGGCGAAGACATCGGACGGACCAGGCGCGGCGGGTGGGCAGTCGCCCATGGTAGCAAGCGGTGCCTGTCAGCACGCTGACATCGGGCCGGCGCGGATGCTTGCGCAACGACGTCGGCGCGCCCGCCGAAACCGGCGCGCGGCTAGGCCCGCACGACCGTCACGCCCGCGGCCTCGATCGGCTCGGTCAGCGCCGCATCGGTTTCCCGTTCGACCACGATGGCCTGCGCGAGCGCGAGCTCGCCGATCACGAACTGCGACGCCGCACGCAGCTTGGATTGCGACGCCAGCACGATCGTCTCGCCGGCTCGCGCGGCCAGCGCGCGCTTGATCGCCGCTTCCTCGAAGTCGCCGGTGCTGAGCCCCGCGACCGGATGAACGCCCGTGACGCCCATGAAATACAGGTCGGCGTGAATGCGCGCGATGCCTTCCATCGCCGCGGCGCCCACCGCGACGATCGAATGCTTGTACAACCGTCCGCCGATCAGGATCACGTCGATCGACGGATGCGCGGCCAGCGCGACGGCGACGCTCGGGCTGTGCGTGACGATCGTCGCGCGCAGGTCGGGCGGCAACTGGCTGACGAGCAAGGCCGAGGTCGTGCCGCCGTCGACGATCACGACCTGTCCGGGCGCGATCATCTGCGCGGCCCGGCGTGCGATACGCCGCTTTTCCGCCGTGTCGAGCGTCTCGCGCTGCGCGAACGGCGCGACGGCCGGCGACGCCGGCAGCGCGCCGCCGTGCACGCGTTGCAGCAGGCCTTCGGCCGCCAGCTCGCGCAGGTCGCGGCGGATCGTGTCCTCGGACACGCCGAATTGCGCGCTCAGTTCGACAGCCAGCACCTGGCCGTCGCGGGCGAGCGCGTCGAGGATCGCTTTCTTGCGTTGGGTCGTCAGCATCGTGATTGCACGAAATTTCTTGAAAGTGCACGAATATGCACGTTACCATGAGCGCCGTCACTTGTCGAATGGGAGGCCGCCATGGCTGCAACGCGGGACCGCGTCCGCATCGTCGATACGACGGTGCTGTCCGATGACTGGTATGTGCTGAAGAAGGTCACGTTCGATTTCCTGCGCCGCGACGGCACGTGGCAGCGCATGAGCCGCGAAACCTACGATCGCGGCAACGGCGCGACCATCCTGCTGCGCAACGCGGCGACGGGCGACGTGCTGCTCACGCGCCAGTTCCGGATGCCGGCGTTCGTCAACGGACACGACGGGATGCTGCTCGAAGCCGCCGCCGGCCTGCTCGACGACGCGACGCCCGACGCACGCATCCGTGCCGAGGCCGAAGAGGAAACCGGCTATCGCGTGCGCGGCGTGCGCAAGGTGTTCGAGGCGTTCATGAGCCCGGGCTCGGTGACGGAGAAGCTGCATTTCTTCGTCGGCGAATACGATGCGTCGCTGCGCACGGGCGATGGCGGCGGGATCGCGGAGGAGGGCGAGGATCTCGAGGTCGTCGAGATGCCGCTGCACGCGGCGCTGGATGCCGTCGAGCGCGGCGAGATCGTCGACGCGAAGACGATCATGCTGCTGCAGTACGTCGCGCTGCGTGAACCAGCGGGCGGGCGCGCAACGACGGGATGAGGCCGCGGCGCGGCACTCGAACGGGCGTATGATCGCGCGACGCCATTCGTACACCGTTCGACGCTCCCGCTGCGCCATCATGCCGATTTCCGATTCGCCCGACTCCATCGGTTCCGCCGATTCCAACGCCGCTGCCGCGCCACTGCCGGCACATCTGGTCGCGTCCGCCGTCGAGGCGCTCGCGCGGGCCGATGCGCTGCTCGTGACGGCCGGCGCCGGCATCGGCGTCGATTCGGGGCTGCCCGATTTCCGCGGCACGGACGGCTTCTGGCGCGCGTATCCGGCGCTGCGCCACGAGCGTTTCGAATTCCACGAGATCGCGTCGCCGCAGGCGTTCCGCGCGCATCCGCAGCTTGCGTGGGGCTTCTACGGGCACCGTCTCGAACTCTACCGTCGCACGGTGCCGCACGCGGGCTTCGCGATCCTGCGGCGCTGGATGGACGCGATGCCGAACGGCGGCTTCGTGCTGACGAGCAATGTCGACGGCCAGTTCCAGAAGGCCGGCTTCGATCCGGCGCGTGTCGTCGAGATTCACGGTTCGATTCATTCGATGCAGTGCCTGCGACCCTGCTCGGACGACACGTGGGACGCCGCGCCGTTCACGCCCGACGTCGATGCGGCCGCGTGCCGGCTGGTCGGCGAGTTGCCGCGCTGCCCGCGGTGCGGCGGCCTCGCGCGGCCGAACATCCTGATGTTCGGCGACCGCGGCTGGCTCGGTGAACGCTACGACGCGCAGGAGCGGGCGCTGCACGACTGGATCGCGCAGGCAGGACGGGTGAGCGTCGTCGAGATCGGCGCGGGCACCGCGATTCCGACCGTGCGGCTGCTGAGCGAACGGCTCGGCGCCGACGTGATCCGCATCAACGCCCGCGAAGCCCATGCGCGCCGCGCGGACGTGATCGGGCTGAAGGGCGGCGCGCTCGCGACGCTCGTCGCGCTCGACCGCGCACGGCACGGTGATTGAACGCCGCGCCCCGGCACGGCCGGCGTTCGCCCGTTACGGCTGACCGACGAGCGCCTGCACGAGTGCCGCGGCTTGCGGCGAACCGAGGCCGGTCACGTAGTCGTAGCCGCCCGCGGCGTTGCAGATGCTGCCGCAGCTGCCGTTGGACCCCGTCGTGACGTCGTGATAGTCGCTGCCGTAGGCGTTTTTCCCGACCGTATAGAGCGTGTTATAGGTACCGCTCAACCGGCTTTTGCCGGCCGCCGCGCGCAGCGAATTCGCGATCGCGACGAGTGCCGACCATTGCGGCGCACCCGCGCTGGTGCCGCCGACCTGGAACCAGCCCGCCTGCCCCTGGTAGGTGACCGAGTCGTACACCGCGAAACCGCTGGACGGGTTCGCGTCGTAGCTGACGTCGGGCACGCCGCGCTTGCCGGCGACCGGCACCGGCCATGCGGTCTGGCCGGCCGGTTCGCCCTCGAGGGAACTCACGCCGCCGCCGCTGCCGCTCCACGCGGCCTCGCCGACGTAGGCGCCGGACGCGTCGGTGGACAACGTCGTGCCGCCCACCGCCACCACGTACGGCGACGCCGCCGGGTACTCGGTGCCGGTGCCGCTGTCGCCGGACGACGCGACGAACGTGACGCCCGATACGTTGAAGTGGCTGTCGAAGCCGGTTTCGCTGTTGAACTCGTTGCCGCCGAAGCTCATCGACACGACCGACGCGCCGCGCTTGACCGCGACGTCGACCGCGGCCATCAGGTCGTTGAAGCTGGCCGACGCGGCCTCGACGAGCACGATCTTCGCCTTCGGCGCGATCGCATGCACCCATTCGACGTCGAGCGATATCTCGAGCGCCCAGCCCGAATCGGCCCTGGGCCGCGCGCCGCGTGCATATACCTTGGTGAAGCAGCCGTTCGCCGTGGTGCAGGCCGGCAACGAGAACGCGTTGCTGAACACGCCGAGATCGGACTCGATCCTCGGGTCGTCGTACGCGTCGACGATCGCAACGACCATCCCGTCGCCCTGGTTGGCGATCGTGTCGAATCCGTACGCGTGCCGGGTGAGCGCCGGCGTGAGGCCGGCCACCGTGGCCGTGCTTGCGCGCGGTTTCGTATGGAACGGCGGACGGGCGAATCCCTTGGGTGCACGGGCGCCCTCGACGTAGGACGGCGGCCCGTTGTCCCCGGCGAGCGCGACGCTCGACGCGAGCAGCGACGCGCACAGCGCCGGTATCAACATGGAAGACAGGCGGATATTGTTCATTCTTCGAGTCTCCATGTCGATGGAGTAGGGGGCAAAACAATTCTACGAAATCGGCTGGGTAAATTGCATGGGATATCGAACGAATACGGGAATATCTGATGAGGGTAAATACGTGAAATGCCAATGGAATACGGCTTTCAAGCGCTGGCATGCCGTCGGATAAAGCTGATCTCCGGTATTAAAAATCTGATAAATAATCGCCGCCGCTTTTGATTTGTAATGTCCGGCGTAATCGATTGGAAAACATCGATTGCGGCGCGGGTGCCGGAATAACGAAATGCGTGATGCCGGTGCGACGCGATCCGGGCCCCGCCCGCCGGTCCTCCGGCATTGCCGTCGCGGCGCGATTGCGCATACAGTTCGGCGTAGGCCGCATCCGCGATGCGGGCTCGTCAGCGAGGAGCTCCCTTGTTCTATTCGATCGTCGCGATCTTCGTCGGCGCCGGGCTCGGCGCATTGCTGCGCTGGTTCCTGAGCCTTGCGCTCAACGCGTACTTTCCCGCCGTGCCGCTCGGCACGCTCGCCGCGAACCTGATCGGCGGCTACGTGATCGGCGTTGCCGCCGTCGTTTTTACCACCCGTGTCGGGCTGCCGCCGGAGTGGCGGCTGTTCGTGATCACCGGCTTCCTCGGCGGCCTCACGACGTTCTCGACCTATTCGGTCGAAGTGATGACGCACGCGGTGCAGGGCGAATTCGGATGGGCGTTCGCGGTGGCTGCCCTACACTTGACTGGATCGTTCACGCTGACGGCGCTCGGCATGTGGACCGCGCGCGCGTGGTTCGCGGCGGCCTGAGCGCGCCGGCACCGGGAGGACGCGATGGACAGGGTCTTCTTGCGCTTCTACGTGCACGAGCAGCACCGGCTGCACTGGAAGCCGCTGTGGGAGTGGTTGCTGGAGGAGGGAAACCGGATGGGGGTCGCGGGCGGTTCGGCGTTTCGCGCGATGGCCGGCTTCGGCCGGCATCGGGTGCTGCACGAGGACCGCTTTTTCGAACTGCAGGGTTCGCTCGCGGTCGAGGTCGAGTTCATCGTCACCGAGGACGAGGCGCAGCGGCTGCTCGAGCGCGTGTCGCGCGAGAAAGTGCGCGTGTGCTACGCGATGATTCCGGCGAATTTCGGCGTGATCGATACGCTCGAGGCGCCGCCGGCGCAGGGGCCGGCAGCGTAGCGCAACACGCCGGATCAGATGCCGAAGATCGTCAGCGACACGGCGGCGCGCGTGACGATCATCAGCAGCACCTGCACGATCACGAACAGCAGGATCGGCGACAGGTCGATGCCGCCGAGGTTCGGGATCACGCGGCGCAGCGGGTTCAGGAACGGCGCGGTGAGCTGGTAGAGGATCGGCATCGCCGGCGAGCGCGGATTGAGCCACGACAGCAGCGCCATCAGGATCGTCATCCAGATCACGAGATTGAGCGCCCACTTCACGACGGTGAGCAGCGCGACCACGACGAGCGTCGCGATCACCGAGGCCGGGTCGAAGCCGGCCATCACGACCATCAGCACCACATAGACGAGCGCGGTGAGCAGCGCTGCGACGACGCTTGCCCAGTCGATGCCGCGCACGCCCGCGATCACGCGGCGCAGCGGCAGCACGAGCCAGTTGGTCGCATGCAGCACGGCCTGCGTGACGGGGTTGTACGGCGGCACGCGGACGGCCTGCATCCAGACGCGCAGGATCAGCGCGGCGCCGAACAGCGTGAAGACGGTATTGAGCAGAAAACGGGCGATCTCGCCGAACATCGTTGGCATCCTTTTTATACAGTCGAGTAGCGTGCGGCCGCTAACGCCGGATGGCGGCGCATCGGCCGACACCTTATCACGCCTCGTCCCGCGACGGGGAGGGGTGCCCGGCCGTGCGCGCGAGCGACGTTTCGACGGCCTGCGCGAGCGCCGGCAGCGCGGCCGGCGGCGCGGCGCGCTTCGCCGCGAGCGCGACCGCGCGGCGGGTCATCAGCGCGTACAGCGTCGCGTGATCGCCGCCGCGCGCCTCGAGCAGCGCGAGCTGCCGCTCGACGATGCCGGTGTCGCCGCGCGATACCGGGCCCGCGAGTGCGTTCGCGAGGCCCTTGTCGCGCGCGGTCTCGATCGTGCCGGCAAGCATCGGCAGCAGCGCGCGCAGCGCCGCTTCCTCGTCGAAGCCGAGGCCGCGCCACAGCTCGACCGCTTCCGACAGGCCGCACAGCGCGAAGCTCGCCGCGTAATGTGCAGCTGCGTGATAGAGCATCCGGCCGCCGGCCGGAATCGACAGCGGATGGCAGCCGAGTGCGGCAGCAAGCCGCAGCAGCGTCGCGTGCAGCGCGCCGTCGGCTTCGAGCGTGACCGAGCAGCCGTCGATGCGGGCGAGATCGGCGTCGGTGCCGCCGAACAGGTAGAGCGGATGGAAGCCGCCCGTGGCCGCGCCTTGCCGCTTGGCCGGATCGAGCAGTTCGACCGCCGACGCGCCGCTGCAGTGGACGAGCGCCTGGCCCGCCGCGCGCGCCGCGTCGAACCGCAGCGCCGCGGCGGTCGACGCGAGATGGTCGTCGGGCACTGTCAGGAAGATCAGGTCGGCGGCGCCGACGACCTGCTGCGGCGTGTCGACCGCGCGGCAGCCGTCGATGCGCGCGGCGAGTGCCGTGGCCGATTCCGCCGTGCGGCTCGCGATCGCAACGACCGGAAAGCCGGCCGCCGCGAAACGCAGCGCGAGGCAGCGCGCCAGGCGGCCGGCGCCGATGAAGCCGAGGCGGGGAGTGTCGGGAAGGGACATGGCGGATGACGAAGCGAAAACGGAGCAGCCGCCAGTATCGCAGGAATGACGGGGCGGCCGCGCAAGGGCGGCGCCGGGCGAGGACGACCTGGACAGTGGCGTTCGACACGGACGGGATACCGGTAAATTCGCGCGGCCTTTTTCGCCGCCCGGTGACGATCGCCTGATTCGGCCCCGAATCACGCGGGGGCCGCATCCCTGTTGAATTGTCGGCGTCTTGTCTCAAATTTGTAATCGTTCATTACGGAAGCGTGCCTGCCGTGCTTACCGGATCCGGTAAGACTGACCGGACAATGTGTCGCGATTTCACTGGTCGGACGGAATCACGCGACCGGCAAGCGATGTCGAGGATCCGCCAAGCCACGCCGCACGGTGGCTGCAGCCGGGTGGAATTGCAATTTGCAACAAATGCGCGATACGCGCGCGGCAGGTTTTCGCTACATTGCTTCCATGCGACGTGCATGCCCGCCGTTGCCGACAGGGGCGCACAAATTACCGCTCCAGCAGGAGAATCGAAGTGAAAAAGCTCATTCCGTTCATCGCCGCCGCCGCGCTGGGCCTGGGTGCCGCGAGCGCCGCGCAGGCCCACGTGTCGATCGGGGTCGGCATCGGGGTTCCGATCGCACCTGCGTATCCCGTGTATGCAGCGCCGCCGCCCGTGTACTACGCACCGCCGCCCCCGCCCGTGTATTACGCGCCGGCGCCGGCCTACTATGCACCGCCCCCCGTGGTCGTCGGCGGCTACTACGGCCGTCCGTACTGGCGTCACGGTTACGGCGGCTGGGGCCATCACGGCTGGCGTCGTTGACGTGTCCCGCGCGGCCTGACCGCGCGCGGCAAAACGGCGCAACGTCCCTCGCGGGGCGTTGCGCCGTTTTTCATTGGGCGCGCGATCCGGTGCGCGCCGGTTACGACACGGCGTGCGCAATCAGGTCGCGATAGCCGCCGACGATCACGCTGTACGAGAAATACGCGAACAGCAGCGCCGACGCCACATGGCACGCGCGCATCAGCCCCGCGCCCGCGCGCTTGCGGCCCTGGCTCGCGAGCGTGCACATGAAGAGCGTCCACGCGAGGCCGCCGAGGAAGAAGCCGGACAGGAACACCGACGCCGTGGCCGGCGTGGTCGCGCCGGCTTTCGCGATCAGCGCGCCGCCGACCGCCGCGAACCACAGGATTGCGCTCGGCGACGACATCGCGAGCAGCATCCCGCGCATGAAGCTGCGCCGCGCACTGGCACGCGGCTGCGGCGTGTCGTCCGCATCGCCGTCGTCGGTGCCGCCGGCCGGCGCGAGCGCTTCGCGCGCCATCTTCCACGTGAGGAACAGCAGCACCGCACCGCCGCCGATCCAGACGATCCAGCGCACGGCCTCGAACTGCAGCAGCACGGCCATGCCGGCGAGCGCGAGCGCCGCGTAGACGAGGTCGCCGACGCACGAGCCGACGCCGAGCCAGAAGCCGGGCCGGAAGCCGTGCGACAGCGTCAGCGACAGCATCGCGACGTTGACGAGGCCGATGTCGAGACACAGCGACAGCGACAGGAAGAATCCGTCGGACAGCATCGAGGCGGGGGGAAAGCTCATCGTCGTTCTTGTCGGGTGCGTTCAACGCGCGGACTTACAGTCCGATCTCCTGCCAGAGGCGGTCGACGCGCGCCTTCACGGCGGCGTCCATCTCGATCGGGCGGCCCCATTCGCGGTTCGTCTCGCCGGGCCACTTGTTGGTCGCGTCGAGCCCCATCTTCGAGCCGAGGCCCGCGACGGGCGACGCGAAATCGAGATAGTCGATCGGCGTGCTGTCGACCATCACGGTGTCGCGCACGGGGTCGACGCGCGTCGTGATTGCCCAGATCACCTCGTTCCAGTCGCGGATGTTCACGTCCTCGTCGACGACCACGATGAACTTCGTATACATGAACTGCCGCAGGAAGCTCCACACGCCGAACATCACGCGCTTCGCATGGCCGGCGTAGCTCTTCTTCATCTGGACGATCGCCATCCGGTAGCTGCAGCCTTCCGGCGGCAGGTAGAAGTCGGTGATCTCGGTGAACTGCTTCTGCAGCAGCGGCACGAACACCTCGTTGAGCGCGACGCCGAGCACGGCCGGCTCGTCGGGCGGCTTGCCCGTATAGGTCGAGTGATAGATCGCGTCGCGGCGCATCGTGATGCGCTCGACGGTGAACACCGGGAACCACTCCTGCTCGTTGTAGTAGCCGGTGTGGTCGCCGTACGGGCCTTCGAGCGCGTGCTCGTACGCGGCCGACGCGTTGCCGGCCGGCCGCGGCGGTGCGCCGGCCGGGGCAGGGGCGGGCGCGCCTTCCTGCGGATAAATGAAACCTTCGAGCACGATCTCCGCGCGGGCGGGCACCTGCAGCGTGTCGACGCCGGGCGTCAGGCACTTCGCGAGCTCGGTGCGGCTGCCGCGCAGCAGGCCGGCGAACTGATACTCGGACAGCGAATCGGGCACCGGCGTCACCGCGCCGAGCGTCGTGGCCGGATCCGCGCCGAGCACGACCGCGACCGGATACGGCTTGCCGGGGTTCTTCAGCGCGAATTCGCGGAAGTCGAGCGCACCGCCGCGATGCGCGAGCCAGCGCATGATCAGCTTGTTGCGGCCGATCAGCTGCTGGCGGTAGATGCCGAGGTTCTGGCGCGGCTTGTTCGGCCCGCGCGTGACCGTGAGGCCCCACGTGACGAGCGGTCCCGCGTCGCCGGGCCAGCAGGTCTGGATCGGCAGCTTGTGCAGGTCGACGTCGGCACCTTCCCAGACGATCTCCTGGCACGGCGGCGACGACACCGATTTCGGCGCCATGTCCCATACGGCCTTCGCGAGCGACAGCAGCTTGCCGGCGTCCTTCAGGCTCTTCGGCGGATCGGGCTCCTTCAGCGCGGACAGCAGCCGCCCGAGGTCGCGCAGCGAGCCGAGCGCGGCGTCGTCGCCCGCATCGACGCCCATCCCGAGCGCGACGCGGCGCGGCGTGCCGAACAGGTTGCCGAGCACCGGGAACGCATTGCCGGGTGGCGCGGCGAACAGCAGCGCCGGGCCGCCGGCGCGCAGCACGCGGTCGCACAGCTCGGTCATTTCGAGCACGGGCGACACGGGTTGCGTGACGCGCCGCAGTTCGCCGAGCGCCTCGAGGCGCTGGATGAAATCGCGTAAGTCTTTGTATTTCATGAAGAAGGTCCGGGCCGCCCGCAAGGCGGGCAGCGATGGGTGGGCGCAGCGGCCGGCTGCGGCCCCGAATCGACCGCCGATTTTACCCGGGCCGCCGCGCGCACGCCCGGGCGGAGAAAAAAGTGGACCGCGCGCAGAGCCCCTACGGCAGGGGGCTCGCGATCTGAAGGGCGGTTCAAAATTACTTTTTGTTATAATTTGAAGGTTTTATAGTGTTGACGATCTATAAAACCCTGCTAGAATCCGCTCACATTGGCTGCAGGGTAAAAGGCTTCGAGCCGCCAATCACCGATCTTTGACGCAGCGCGTCACCGTCCGCCGAAACCTGCACGGCGTATTCGACGGCCTTTGTCGTAGTCCCAGCCAGCGCCACCAGACGCTGGTTTTTTGCGTGGGTGCCACCGCGTATGCCCGCCTCGCCCAGTGTGCGAAGGTGCCGGCCGTCTTATACCGTGGCCTCGAACGGTACTTATACCGTTTCCCCGATGCCCGCACGTCCGACCAAGGCGTGCGGCGTCGTGATTCCGCGGCGCGTTTTCTGTCTCGCCATCGAGCCGAGCGAGCCGCACGAGTCATGTTCATGGGAGATGATCTGAATGAACGCTTGGTTATCGTGGCGTCCCAGTGAGCAGCATGCACAGATCGTGCGCAATATGCTGCGTCGCGGGACGCGTGTCAGTCACCATTTATTCAGCGTTGTCGGCTGTTTCGCCGTCGCGATCGCACTGGCCCTGTGGCTGCTGCCGACCGTGCGCGGGAACCTCGCCGCGAAGCTGATGCCGGTCGTATCCGCGGCCGTGCAGGCCGGTCCGGCCCGTCTGCTGACCGGCCATCCGCTGCCGAACTTCGCGCCCGCCGGCGCGCAGCCGCAGCAGGAAGACGCCCCCGAAACGGATGCGCTCGCCGTCGGTCTCGATGTGGCACCGGATACCGCCGCGCAGAGCGATGCGTCCGATCCGGCCCGCAACGGCCCGTCGCCTGTCGCGCTCGCGAAACTGATCCCGTCCCAGCGGGTCCCGGCCGATGCGCGCGACGACCGCGCGCTCGCGTCGAACCGCCAGCAGGCGCTCGTCGCCACCTACCTGTCGCGCCGTTACCGGGTCGCCCAGGAGCCGCTCGGCCAGCTCGTCAAGGCCGCGTTCCAGACCGGCCACGACGTCGGCCTCGATCCGCTGCTGCTGCTGTCCGTGATGGCGATCGAATCGGGCTTCAACCCGTACGCGGAAAGTGGCGTCGGCGCGCAAGGCCTGATGCAGGTCATGTCGAAGGTCCATTCCGACAAGTTCGAATATTTCGGCGGTACCGACACCGCGCTGCAGCCGCTCGCGAACCTGCAGGTCGGCGCGCTCGTGCTGAAGGACTGCATCGCCCGCGGCGGCTCGCTTGCGAACGGCCTGCGTCTGTACAACGGCTCGACCAACCCGGACGACACCGTGTACGGCTCGAAGGTCATGGCCGAGCGCGGCCGCCTGCGCGACGTCGCGCACGGCCGCAGCGTGCCGCTCAATGCGCCGCAGGCGCCGCCCCAGCCGTCGAAGCCGATCGTCACCGCGGCCGCGACCGCAGCGGCAGGCAGCACGAAGCGCGTGCACGCGACGCTCGACGCCGCGCAGCCGATCGCCGCGAAGGCCGCCGCGGCGCCGAAGGGCGCGCCGCAGCAGGACGACGCAAGCGTCGACACCGCGAAGCAGGCGCACGGCGATCATTCGGAACTCGGCGCGTAAGTCACGTAACGCCCCGCGGTTCCGGCAGGACCCAAGCGAAAAGGCACCCGTTCGGGTGCCTTTTCGTTTTGGCGCGGACGGTAGCGCCCGGCACGTCGGCCGGGAGGGCCGCTCGGACGTCAGTGCTGGCCGAACAGCGTCGCGAGCCGCTCGACGGCCTCTTCGAGGCGCGAATAGGCGGTCGCATAGGACAGCCGGATATAGTCGCGCGGCGCATGCACACCGAAATCCATGCCCGGCACCAGCACGACGCCCGCGTCGTGCAGCATCGCCTGCGTGAGTGCCGCGCTGTCGCCGGCCGCCGGATGGGCGACGCCGCCGCAGTGCGCATACACGTAGAACGCGCCGTCCGGCATCACGGGCACCGTGAAGCCGAGCCGTTCGAGCGCCGGCGCGATGAAGTCGCGGCGACGCTTGAATTCGAGGCGGCGCGCCTCGTAGATGTCGAGCGCCGCCGGTTCGAAGCACGCGAGCGCCGCGTGCTGCGCGAGCGTGGACGGGCAGATGAACAGGTTCTGCGACAGCTTTTCGAACGTGCTCACGAGCGCGGGCGGTACGACCAGCCAGCCGAGCCGCCAGCCGGTCATGCTGAAGTACTTCGAGAAGCTGTTGACGGTGACGACATCGTCGCCGTACGACAGCGCCGACACGGGCGCCGCGTCATAGCTGAGCCCCTGGTAGATCTCGTCGACGATCGTGAAGCCGCCGCGGGCGCGCACGGCTTCGACGATCCGCTTCAGTTCGTCCGGCTCGAGCGACGTGCCGGTCGGGTTCGACGGCGACGCGAGCAGCACGCCGCGCGTGCGGCTGCCCCAGCGCGTGCGGACGTCGTCCGCGGTGAGCTGGAAGCGCGCTTCCGGGCCGCTCGGCACGAGCACCGGGCGGCCTTCGGCCGCCGCGACGAAGTGCCGGTTGCACGGATACGACGGGTCGGGCATCAGCACCTCGTCGTCGCGGCCGACGAGCGCGAGGCACGCGAGCAGCAGCGCGGCCGACGCGCCGGCCGTCACGACGATCCGCTCGGGGCTGATCGTGAGGCCGTAGGCGCGCGCGTAGTGCGCGGCGATCGCTTCGCGCAGCGGCGCGATGCCGAGCGCGCTCGTGTACTGCGTGACGCCGCGGCGCAACGCAGCCGCCGCCGCCTCGACGACGGGCTCCGGTGCGGTGAAGTCCGGCTCGCCGATGCCCATGTGGATAACATCGCGCCCGGAGGACTCGAGCCGCTGTGCCTCCTTCATCAGTTCCATCACGTAGAAGGGCTGGATCGCGTCGACGCGTGCGGCGAGCGTGACGAGCGAATCGGCGGTGGTATTCATCGGTCGGGCGGGGCGGGGAGGGAGAACGAAAAACGGGCGCTCGCGCGCCCGTCTACTTGCGGAATCAGCCGTTGCGGCGCGCCTGCGTTTCAGCGGGGCGCAGCTTCGCGGCGAGCTTGTCGAGCACGCCGTTGACGTACTTGTAGCCATCGGAGCCGCCGAACGTCTTCGCGAGTTCGACCGCTTCGTTGATGATCACGCGGTACGGCGTTTCGACATGATGCGTGAGCTCGAACGTCGCGATCAGCAGCACGGCGCGTTCGACCGGCGACAGCTGGTCGACCGGACGGTCCAGCGACGGCGTGAGGGCTTCGACGAGCGTCGCATGCTCGCGAATCACGCCGTGCAGGATCGCGTCGAGCAGCTCCTTGTCGGCCTTGTCGTAACCGAGCGCGCCGCGCAGTTGCGCGTCGATCTCGCCGGGGGCCGCGTTCGACAGCAGCCACTGATACAGGCCCTGCGTCGCCAGCTCGCGCGATTGTCGGCGGGCGCTCTTCTTCATGCGCGCTCCTCTTCGTCGTCTTCGTCTTCTTCTTCGTCCTCGTCGTCGCCGAGCTGGTCGAGCGCCATCGTCAGGTTGGCCATCTCGACCGCGACGCGTGCGGCGTCACGACCCTTTTCGGTCATGCGCGCGACGGCCTGCTCGTCGTTTTCGGTCGTCAGGACCGCGTTCGCGATCGGCAGGTTGAAGTCGAGGCCGATGCGGGTGATGCCCGCGCCGCTTTCGTTCGACACGAGTTCGAAATGGTACGTCTCGCCGCGGATCACCGCGCCGAGCGCGATCAGTGCGTCGAACTGGCCGCTTTCCGCGAGCTTCTGCAGCGCGAGCGGGATTTCCAGCGCGCCGGGCACCGACACGAGCAGCACGTCTTCACCGGAGACGCCGAGGCGCTCGAGTTCTTCGACGCACGCATCGGCGAGGCCGTTGCAGACGGGTTCGTTGAAGCGGGATTGCACGATGCCGATACGCAGGCCGTCGCCTTCGAGATTCGGTTGGTATTGTCCGATTTCCATGATCTGGTCCGTGGTGTGGATGAACGGTTATAGGGCGAAAGCGTCGTGGCGGGTTACGCGTGGGACGCCGGGCAGGACTTGGCTTCGCCGCCGGGCATCGGAATGAAGCCCGTGACTTCGAGGCCGTAGCCGGACATGCTGCCCAGCTTGCGCGGATTCGACAGCACCTGCATCTTGGCGACGCCGACATCGCGCAGGATCTGCGCGCCGATGCCGAACGTCTTGAAATCGACCGGCCGGCGCTTCAGCGCAGCGGCCTTTTCTTCCTCGTCGAACGCCTTGAAGACGTCGATCAGATGTTCCTTCGTGTCGCCGCAGTTGAGCAGCACGATCACGCCGAGGTCGCGTTGCGCGATGTCGCGCATCGCCGCGTCGAGCGTCCACGAGTGCGTCGAGACGCCCGTCTCGAGCAGGTCGAGGACCGACAGCGGCTCGTGCACGCGCACGGGCGTATCGACGTCGGGCGACGGCGTGCCGCGCACCAGCGCGATGTGCGGCGAGCCGCTCGGCTGGTCGCGGTACAGCACCGCGCGGAACGTGCCGTGCGCGGTCTGCATCGTGCGCTCGGCGATCCGCTCGATGATCGATTCGGTGCGGCTGCGGTACTGGATCAGGTCGGCGATCGTGCCGATCTTCAGGCCGTGTTCCTTCGCGAACTCGAGCAGGTCGGGCAGGCGCGCCATCGTGCCGTCGTCCTTGATGACCTCGCAGATCACCGCGGCCGGCGTGAGCCCGGCGAGCGCGGTGAAGTCGCAGCCGGCCTCGGTGTGGCCGGCGCGCACCAGCACGCCGCCCGGCTGCGCCATGATCGGGAACACGTGGCCCGGCTGCACGATGTGCTCGGGACGGACGTCGTGCGCGACCGCCGTGGCGATCGTGTGCGCGCGGTCGGCGGCCGAGATGCCGGTCGTCACACCTTCGGCCGCTTCGATGCTGACCGTGAACGCGGTGCCGTACTGGGTGCCGTTGCGGTAGGTCATCAGCGGCAGGTGCAGCTGCTTGCAGCGTTCCTGCGTCAACGTCAGACAAATCAGGCCGCGGCCGTACTTGGCCATGAAGTTGATCGCTTCCGGCGTGACGAATTCGGCGGCGATCACGAGGTCGCCTTCGTTTTCGCGGTCTTCTTCGTCGACCAGGATCACCATCCGGCCGGCTTTCAACTCCGCGATGATGTCGAGCGTGGAGGCGAGCGTCATAAGGGGGCGAGAAAGAGGAAAGTGCGTATTTTACGCCAGCCGGACCGCGTTTCGGCTGGCACCGGCTGCGCGCGGCCGGCGAGCCCGCCGAAACGCGGTGCGACCGGCCTGCGAGGCGGGCCTGCCCGGGCCGCCGCGGCCCGCCCGATGTCAGGCAGCCGCAGGCTGGCCGGGGCCCGGCCGTGCGTCACGCGTGGTCGTTGCGGCCGCCGAGGTAGTCGAGCTTGCCGAGTTCGACGCCGCTGTGACGCAGGATGTCGTACGCCGTCGTCACGTGGAAGAAGAAGTTGGGCAGCACGAAGTTCAGCAGGTACGACTGCCCGGTGAACTCGATCGGACCGACGCGCATCTTGAGCACGACCTGGCGTTCTTCGCTGCCGTCGATCTGCGCGGCGTCGAAGCCTTTCAGATAGTCGATCGTCTTCTGGATGCGCGCATGCAGTTCGTCGAACGTCTGCTCGACGTCGGGGTAGCTCGGGATGTCGACGCCGGCGAGCCGCGCGGCGCAACCCTTGGCCGTGTCGGTCGCGATGTACACCTGGCGGACGAGCGGCAGCATGTCCGGATAGAGGCGTGCGCCGATGAACACCGACGGGTCGATCTGCTTCTCGGCCGCGTGCGCCTGCGCCTTGCCGAGGATGTGCTGCAGGTTGGTCAGGCCGCGGATCAGGACGGGCAGCGAAGCCTGGTACATCGAGATGGACATGGGGACGACTCCTGGAGGAAAAGGGGGCAGCCGGTACGCGGCGCACCGTGCGTCGCGGCGCCGAAAACGCTGCCGTTGCATCTTAGCGCGACGGGCTGGCGTGTGCGCGTCGTTGGCCGTCAGGCCAGGTGCCGCGCCGAGCCGCCAGCCGCCAATCCCTGCCCAGAGGGCGGAACCGCCGCAATCAGTCCTGATGCACGCCCTGCGATGCCGACATCATCCGCTCGACATACCGCGCGATCATGTCGATTTCGAGATTGACCTTGTCGCCGGCCTTCACGTGACGCAGCGTCGTGACCTCGACCGTATGCGGGATCAGGTTGATCGAGAATTCGCAGCCGTCGGCGCGATCGTCGACCGTGTTGACGGTCAGGCTCACGCCGTTGACCGTGATCGAGCCCTTGTACGCAAGATAGCGGCCGAGCTCGCGCGGCGCGACGATCCGCAGCTCGTGCGATTCGCCGACCGGCGCGAAGCGCGTCACGGTGCCGAGGCCGTCGACGTGGCCCGACACGATGTGCCCGCCGAGGCGGTCGTGCGCGCGCAGCGCCTTCTCGAGGTTC
Source organism: Burkholderia sp. BCC1993 (assembly GCF_905339865.1). Lineage (NCBI taxonomy): Bacteria > Pseudomonadati > Pseudomonadota > Betaproteobacteria > Burkholderiales > Burkholderiaceae > Burkholderia > Burkholderia sp. BCC1993. The sequence continues at coordinate 47,497 of NZ_CAJPGZ010000020.1, forward strand.
ACTTCGCCGGGTTGCGCGAGGCCGACCGTGCGGTTCAGGCTTTCGCGCGACACGTCGACGTCGAATCCGGTGCCGGTCTTTGCGATCACCGTCATGCACGCGCCCTGGATCGCGATGCTGTCGCCGAGCGCGACATCGGCGAGGTCGAGCCCGCCGGCCTGTACGGTCAGCCGCACGCCCGCGTCGGGCGACGCGCCGAGCGGATTGATCGATTCGATGCGGCCGACGGCCGCGACAATTCCGGTAAACATCGTGACGGCTCCGTTCAATGCGTGGCAGGGGGCGGCGCGACACGCGCCAGGATCCGCAGATCGTCGCCGATCCGCTCGACGCTGTGGAACGCGAGCCGCGTGCGGGCGTCCAGGCTCGCGGGCGCGGCGAGGTCGAACATGCCGGCCGCGTCGCTGCCGAGCAGGCTCGGCGCGAGATAGACCAGCAGCTCGTCGACGCACTGCTCGCGCAGCAGCGAGCCGTTCAGCTTGTGGCCGGCCTCGACGTGCAGCTCGTTGACGCCGCGCGCGCCGAGCGCCGCCAGCATCGCGGGCAGGTCGACCTTGCCGTGCGCATTCGCGAGCGACACGATTTCCGCGCCGCGCGACTTCAGCACGTTCGCGCGCACTTCGCCGGCGGCATCGAGCCGGCCGCAGAAGATCAGCAGCGGCGCGCCCTCGAGCAGGCGCGCATCGAGCGGCAGGTCGAGGCGGCTGTCGACCAGCACGCGCTGCGGCTGGCGCGGCGTGTCGATGCCGCGCACGGTCAAGAGCGGGTTGTCCTCGCGCACGGTGCCGATCCCGGTGAGGATCGCGCACGCGCGCGCGCGCCATGCGTGGCCGTCGAGGCGCGCGGCCTCGCCGGTGATCCACTGGCTTTCGCCGGACGGCAGCGCGGTGCGTGCATCGAGCGACGCGGCCGTCTTCATCCGCACCCACGGGCGGCCGCGCGTCATCCGCGACACGAAGCCGATGTTCAGTTCGCCCGCTTCATGCGCGAGCAGCCCGCAGCGCACGTCGATGCCCGCGTCGCGCAGCATCCCGAGGCCGCGCCCGGACACCTGCGGATTCGGGTCTTCCATCGCCGCGACGACCTTCGCGACGCGCGCGTCGATCAGCGCGTTCGCACACGGCGGCGTGCGGCCGAAGTGGCTGCACGGCTCGAGCGTCACGTACACGGTGGCGCCGGCGACGTCGTGGCCGCGCGCGCGCGCGTCCTTCAGCGCCTGCACTTCCGCGTGGTCCTGGCCGGCAGGCTGCGTGAAGCCTTCGCCGATCACGTCACCGTCCTTGACGATCACGCAGCCGACGCGCGGATTCGGCGCGGTCGTATACATGCCGCGCGCCGCGAGCGTCAGCGCGCGCTGCATGTGGGCGAAATCGGTATCCGAGAACATGCGTGCGGACCCGGGTCAGGCGGCCAGCGCCGCGAATGCGCGGCGTGCGGCCGCGAGCGTCGCGTCGATCACCGCGTCGTCGTGCGTGCTCGACACGAAGCCGGCCTCGTACGCGGACGGCGCGAAGTACACGCCTTCGTCGAGCATCAGGTGGAAGAAGCGGTTGAAGCGCTCGGTGTCGCTCTTCGTGACTTCCGCGAAGCTGGTCGGCACGCGCTCGGCGAAGTACAGGCCGAACATCGCGCCGATCGAGTCGGCCGCGAACGGCACGCCGGCCGCGCGCGCTTCGGCCGCGAGGCCGTCGGCGAGGCGCTTCGTCTGCGCGGTGAGCGCGTCGTAGAAACCGGGCGCCTGGATCAGCTGCAGCGTCTTCAGGCCCGCGGCGACCGCGATCGGGTTGCCCGACAGCGTGCCGGCCTGGTACACGCCGCCGAGCGGCGCCAGGTGGGCCATGATGTCGCGGCGGCCGCCGAACGCGGCAGCCGGCATCCCGCCGCCGATCACCTTGCCGAGGCAGGTGAGGTCGGCCGCGATCCCGTAGTACGCCTGCGCGCCGCCGAGCGCGACGCGGAACCCGCACATCACCTCGTCGAAGATCAGCACGGCGCCGTGCTTCGTGCACAGCGCGCGCAGCGCGTTCAGGAATTCGGGCGTGCCGCGCACGAGGTTCATGTTGCCCGCGACGGGCTCGACGATCACCGCGGCGATCTCGTCGCCGAACGCGCCGAACGCTTCTTCGAGCGCGGCGACGTTGTTGTATTCGAGGACGGTCGTGTGCTTCGCGATGTCGGCGGGCACGCCGGCCGACGTCGGGTTGCCGAACGTCAGCAGGCCCGAGCCGGCCTTGACCAGCAGGCTGTCCGCGTGGCCGTGGTAGCAGCCCTCGAACTTGACGATGCGGCTGCGGCCCGTGAAGCCGCGCGCGAGACGCAGCGCGCTCATCGTGGCCTCGGTGCCGCTCGACACCATCCGCACCTGCTCGATCGACGGCACGAGCTTGCAGATTTCCTCGGCGATCTCGATTTCCGCTTCGGTCGGCGCGCCGAACGAGAAGCCGTCGGCGAGCACGTTCTGCACGGCCGACAGCACTTCCGGATGGACGTGGCCGACGATCATCGGGCCCCACGAGCCGATGTAGTCGATGTACTGCTTGCCGTCGGCATCCCAGAAGTACGGGCCTTGCGCGCGCGACACGAAGCGCGGCGTGCCGCCGACCGAACGGAAGGCGCGCACCGGCGAGTTGACGCCGCCCGGGATGGTCTTCTGGGCGCGTTCGAAGAGGATCTGATTGTTGGACATGTGCGAAACCTGCGAGAGAAGGGCGCGGGGGCCGGTGCACGGGCCGCGGCGCCTGAGCGGAACGATCGTCTGATTGTACCGGAGACGCGCCTGGCGGGCCCGCGGCCGGGTCTGCGGCCTTTCCGCGCGTGGGGGATTGGCCGGCGCGAACGGCGCACGGCCGATCCGGCCCGTTTATCGTGGCGACTGGCGCTTGCCGGTCAGCTCGGCCCAGCGCTTCTCGAGCGGGCCTTCGACCATCGGCTTGATCGACGTGCCGGAAGACTGCGCGTCCCAGGTCTGCACCGAGTACGGATGCGCGCGCAGCGCGTCGCGCGGGATCACGACGTCCTGGTGGGCGTCGACCAGCCAGTCGTAGACGAAATCGATGCACAGCCGGTAGCCGCGCTTCGTCGCCGGGTCGGGCACCTCGTAGGGCGCGCGCGTCACGTAGCCCGAGCCGAACACGCCCTTCGGCGCCTGCGCGACGCGGTGCAGGAACACGCGGTCGCCCGGCAGGATGCCGCGTGCGAAGCCGCAGCCCCACACGTCGTGCACGGCCTCGCCGGCCTTCACGCGCGCGGCGACGTCGGGCAGCTCGGGCCACGGCCATTTCTTGGGGCTCCAGATCAGCAGGAAGGCGGTCATCGGGTCGGTCGTGCGTCGAATGGATCGGACAAGGGCGGCAGCGAGCCGCAAGCTTAATCGAATCCGCTCGCGATCATGCGTGACGCCGGCCGCGCGGGCGCTTTCCGGTCGTGCGCGGCACCCGGCCGGCGGCGCGCGAAAAAGTTGCGCGTACAATCATGGGCCTGGGCGCCGTCCGCGGCGCGGCTTCCCTCTTCACCGCCACGCGTGCCCCGATGCGCGCGGGCCTCCATTGCGAATACCCATGTCCCACGTCGTCCGGCGCCGGCCCGATGCCCGGCTGATCCTGTTGCTCGGCGCGCTCGCGGCCTGCGGGCCGATCGCCACCGACATGTACCTGCCGAGCCTGCCGTCGATCGCCGACGGCTTCTCGGTGAGCCCCGGCGCCGCGCAGCGTACGCTGACGAGCTTCATGGTCGGCTTCTCGATCGGCATGCTGCTGTACGGTCCGCTGTCCGACACGTGGGGCCGCCGGCCCGTGCTGCTCGGCGGCATCGCGCTGTTCACGCTCGCGAGCGTCGGCTGCTTCGTGTCGGGCTCGATCGACATGCTGATTCTCGTGCGCTTCCTGCAGGCGCTCGGCGCGGGCGCCGCGTCGGTGCTTGCCCGTGCGATCGCACGCGACGCGCACGAGCCGACCGACGCGGCGAAGGTGCTGTCGATGGTCGCGATTGTCACCGCGATCGGGCCGCTGCTCGCGCCGCTGATCGGCGGCCAGATCCTGCGTTTCTCCGGCTGGCGTGGCGTATTCGTCGTGCTGGCCGTGTTCGGCGCGATATGCGCGACGACCGCGTACCTGCGCGTGCCCGAAACCTGGCCGAAGGAGCGGCGCAAGAGCACGGCCGTGCTCGCGTCGTACGGGCGCATCCTGTCCGATCCGGTCGCGTGGGGGCACATGCTGTGCGGCGGGATGGCGTTCGCGTCGATGTTCTCGTACATCACCGCGACGCCGTTCGTGTACATCGAGTATTTCCACGTGTCGCCGCAGCATTACGGGCTGCTGTTCGGCCTGAACGTCGTCGGGATCATGATCGGCAACTTCGCGAACACGCGGCTCGTCGGCCGCGTCGGCTCGCTGCGCCTCATCGCGACCGCGTCGCTCGTGAGCTGCGTCGCGTCGCTCGCGGTCGCGCTGGTCGCGCTGACCGGGTGGGGCGGGTTGTGGTCGATCGTCGTGTGCCTGTTCTTCGTCGTCGGCGTGGTCGGGATCCTGTCCGCGAACTGCACGACCGATCTCATGCACCGCTATCCGCACAACGCGGGCGCGTCGGCGGCCGTGTTCGGCGCAATGCAGCTCGCGCTCGGCGCGCTCGCGAGCGTCGCGATCGGCGCACTGGCGGACGGCACGCCGTTTGCGATGGGTGTGACGATCGGCGTCTGCGGCGTGCTGTGTTTCGTCGGGCGTTACCTCGTGCTGCGCTGGCATGGCCGGCCGGTGAAAGCGGGGGCTTGAGCGGTGCGGCAGGATTCGCGGACGAGGAAGGTCACGGGCGCGCGAATGCAGCGGAGCGGCTATTTGCTGCTCGTCGCCTCGCGAATATGTTCGGACGCATCGAACAGCAGTTTCGCGGTGTCGGGCGGGGGCGTGTGTCGGCAATGGGGGCCATGCATTCGCTTCCACATGTCCGCCTCACCTGGAGCGGTCTGACGAGCGATTATCGAGTCGATAGCTGCGCTTCGGGTTGATGACAAACCGTTTGACCTGAGCGTCGAGTTCCTTGCTGTGGTACAGATCCAGGCATTTCAAAAAATCGAACCTGACGCCTTTGATTTCGGATTCGACGATCGGATTGTGATAATCGCGGCCAAGAAAACGATTGACCAGCGATTTGCCCGCGTCGGGGTTCCGTTCCAGATCGAAGTACGTCCAGTCCATCAGCGCACTCGCGCTGCTTCCCGCATCCATGGCAGCGGACGGTTCATTCCGATAAGCGGTCGCGACGCACTCGGCGAGCACCATGTCCTTGTAATTCTGCGCGTAGGTTCGGGCGCCGGCTTGTGGCGACGATGTTGTATCTGTCGCATGGCCCGATTGTGCCGCCAACGTCAGTGCCGAAAATATCACACGCCGGAGCAGCGGATTTTGTCTCATGGCAGACTCCAGAGGTGTGCACAGATCCAACACATCGCCTAAAAAATAAACCGGTCTATTTGGCGAGGTACAATCAGCGCGGCAGACTTTCCAAGCGCTGATTGTTCCACTCTCCATCCAAAATAGCCTGATAGAGCATGCCTAGAGTCAGTGGCACTTTGTCATATTTTTCTCGGTGTTTTCTGGAGAAAGCCATCCGCGCCACTTCAATCAAGCTAAAGCCCTCTCCTGAGAAGTAGCGATTGAACTCAAAATCTCCAACTTGCACCGGAAACTTATCGAAGAAGCTCTCCATAAACTCGATCGCATCGTCGCCAGTGATATCCAAATCACTCTCGACGGCATGACCTTTTGTGAGAATTTTTTGGGGACTAACGCCGGTCTCCCTTCTCACAAAATCCTCAAACTCGTTCCATGTAAATTGGCTCATCAGAACACCTTGTCCTCAGGCTTAACAAGCGCGTTATAGCGCGACACGGAACGAATGCTGATCATCGTGACATCGTTGGCAGCAATGACCCAGCCAACGACAGGAACCGCGCGCCCAACGAAAACCCCAATGTTTCTTACCAGAATGAACCTCAAGCGCTTAACGCTGGCGTTGGTCAGCGTTGGGAGGATCTTCTTCTTCAAATCGTAGTCCAGATACTTGCGACTCAATATCGACGCAACAGAAGTACCCGGCGTGGTACCAAAGGGCTTTGCTCGTGTTGGCATCCAATTTTGACCGGCCACAATGGCAACCACTGCTGCTACATCGTCAACACCAAGCTCCTTGCATGTCTCATCGATAAAGACAAGGAAAAACAGCTCCATCGGCGTGAGATCTCGATGTGTACCAAAGGCATAGGTATTGTTCATTATAGTATTCCTCTCTCAGGCTATCGACGAGGCTGAAACCTCGAAGAGAACGATCCCCTGCCTATCGTCCCGGGCCTCCCAGCGAAGGCGGGGATTTGATCACTTCTGCTTTGCCCGATCGCTGGATATTGGTGGCCACGTTGCCCCCAATCGTTCGCGCAACTTTCTCCGTGGAATTTATCGGCGCGTAAATGCGCATTGCTGCTGCCCATGCGGCTGAAAAGCGTGGTCTAGGCATATCCCTCTCCGCAAACTGGATGAACGTGGTGCTGTCGATGCCAATCGGGGTTCTGCGAGAAACGCGTCATTTCTCGCGTCGAACCGGGATGGCGGCATCACGCGGAGTGAAGGAAGTTACCGAGCCTGGGCAACTGCTGACAATTGGACTTGTTCGAAAATGGGGGCGTGTACGAACGTATGACGTCACGCGCAGCCCTCGGCAGACGGCATCGTCGATGCCTGCCGGGCCGCTGTGGTGCGGGGCGGTGCCGCACATGTGAAACACCCCGAACGCCGGGCTTCAATCCAGCATTCGGGGTGTCGTGTAGCGACGGCGTTTCGCCGAAGCGTCAATCCCGCGCGACGTCCTTCGCCGCCGGCGACGCGCCGTGGCTCAGCCAGTCGAGCACGTCGGCCGTTTCGTCGTCGCTCGCCCGTGCGCGCGCCTGCGCGACGGCCTCCGGCAGCTCGCCGTTGGTCGACGCGCGACGGATCGCGACGCCGACCGCGAGGATGTCGATCATCAGCAGATGCAGGATCCGCGAGATCATCGACAGCTGCGATTCGCGCATCTCGATGTGATCGGTCTCGAGCGCGACGGTCGCCCGCTTCGCGAGCGGCGTGTTGCTCGACGTGATCGCGATCACCTTCGCGCCGGCCTGCATCGCAACCTCGAGCACGCGCAGCAGCTCCGGCGCGCGCCCCGACTTCGACACCGCGACGATCACGTCGCCCTTGCCGAGCAGTGCGGCCGATGCGGCCTGCATGTACAGGTCGCCGTACGCAATCGTCGGGATTCCGAAGCGGAAGAACTTGTAGTGCGCGTCCTGCGCGACGATGTTCGAGTTGCCGAGCCCGTAGAACTCGATGCGGCGCGCGCCGTTCAGGATCTCGATCGCGTTCTCGACGTGCTCGAAGTTCAGGTGTTCGCGCAGCTGCAGGATCGCGGACACCGTGTTGTCGAGCACCTTCGCGCCGAAGTCGGTGGCCGTGTCGCCGAGATGGACCTGGCTGTGGCTCATCGGAATCGTGCCGGTGAGGCCGGTCGCGAGCTTCAGCTTGAAGTCCGACAGCCCCTGGCAGCCGAGCGAGCGGCAGAAGCGGATCACCGTCGGCTGGCTCACGTCTGCCTTGCGCGCGATGTCGACGATCGGGTCGTTGATGATCGAGCGCGGATGGTTCAGCGCGAGATCGGCGACGCGGCGCTCGGCCGGCGTCAGCGCGTCGCGCATCTGGCGGATCCGCTCGAACACGGCCGACGACGCGCCGCCCGAACGGTTCGACAGCTGCTCTGCGAGGATCGCCGATACCCCGAGGAACGCCGGGTATTCGGCGGTGATCAGGTAGGTCGGGATGTTCTGGAGATACTGCGTGAAGCGGCCCTTCGCCTCGAAGCGTGCGCGGAACGACGAGCGCGTGAACAGTTCGCCGAGCTTCAGCGCGACGCCGCCGCCGATGTACACGCCGCCGAGCGCGCCGAGCGTCAGCGCGACGCTGCCCGCGAACGCGCCGAGGATCCCGCAGAAGCAATCGACCGTCTCGAGCGCGAGCGCGTCGCCCGCATGCGCGCGTTCGACGATCTCGACCGTGTCGACGGTCGCGGCGACGCGCTTCTTGTCGCGCGCGGCGAGCGCACGATAGATGATCTCGATGCCGGGGCCGGCGCACACGCGCTCGAACGACACGTGCGGAAACTTCTTGCGCGCGTACTGCAGCACGAGATCCTCGCGCTCGTCCTGCGGCGCGAACGACGCGTGACCGCCTTCGCTGCCGAGCGCGATCCAGCGGTCGTCCGCCGGAATCAGGCCGGACACGCCGAGCCCGGTGCCGGGCCCGAGCAGCCCGATCACGCTGTTCTGGCGGCGCGCGCCGCCGCCGATCTGCACACGCTGCGCATCGGTCAGGCCCGGCAGCGCCATCGCGAGCGCGGTGAAGTCGTTGACGACGAGCAGCGTGTCGAAGCCGAGCGCGCGACGCGTCGCCTCGATCGAGAAGCTCCAGTCGTGATTGGTCATCGTGACCTGGTCGCCGTCGACCGGGTTCGCGATCGCGATCGCCGCGTGGTTCACACGGCTGATCTTCACGTCCTTCAGATACTTGCGGATCGCGTCGGTGAGCGTCGGGTAGTCGGCGCCGGGATAGACGCGGATCTGCGTGATCTCGCCGGGGCCGGTTTCCAGCGCGAAACGCGCGTTGGTGCCGCCGACGTCCGCGAGCAGGCGCGGGCCGTCGGCATGCTGGCCCGCGACGACAGTCTTACTTTGCGCACCAGTAGACATCGAGCTGGGTCCCCTTGTCGTTGGCCAGTTGGGAAATCGCGTTCTTCTGCAGCGTCGCGGCCGCGGCGTCGAGCACGTCGCGCTTGCGGCTGCCCGCGATCAACAGGAAGAGCCGCTCGACGCGCTTCAGCGCATCGAGCGAAAAGCTCACGCGTGCATGCGGCGCGGCGCCGGGATGCACGGCGACGAAGCGCTCGGGCGTCGTGATCGCGTGGTCCCATTCGGGCGCGTCCGCGAAGATCGACGCCGTATGGCCGTCCTCGCCCATGCCGAGCACGGCGACGGTCGGCACGCGGTAGTCGGCGTTGGCGTTGAGCGCGGCGACGTGCGCATCGAGCGATGCGCGCGTGTCGATGAGCGGCAGGAAGCGGGCAGGGGCCGCCGCGTGCTGCAGCAGCGTGTCGCGCACGAGGTGCGCGTTGCTGGCCGCATCGTTCTCCGGCACCCAGCGGTCGTCGACCAGCGTGACGTCGACGCCGGCCCAGTCGAGCGGTTCGTGCGACAGCGTGTGCAGGAACGGGCGCGGGCTCGTGCCGCCGGACACCGCGAGCGTCGGGCGCGCGGGGCCGGCGAGCGCGGCGCGCAGCGCATCGCCGACGGCGCGCGCGAGCGCTTCGCTTTGCGCTTCCTGGGTGTCGAAAGCGTGGATCTCGATCACATCTCCTCCGGACTGCTTTGTCTGTTCAATTCGTGCGAATCGTGGGGCACGTTGCCGCGCGCTGGCGCGCACGGCAACGGTTTGCATCAGTTTTCTTCTTCGAGCCAGCAGGTGCCGTGCTGCGCGAGCATCGCGCTCGCCGCGGCCGGCCCCCACGTGCCCGCCGCGTACGGCTTCGGCGGCTTCAGCGAGCGTGCCCATTCGTTCAGGATCGGCTCGACCCAGCGCCACGCGGCTTCCTGCTCGTCGCGACGCACGAAGAGGGCGAGGCGGCCGTTGATCACGTCGAGCAGCAGGCGCTGGTACGCCTCCATCTGCCCTTCCTTGAAGAACTGGTCGAACGCGAGGTCGAGGTGCACGCTCGCGAGGTTCATCCCTTCGCCGGGCTGCTTCGCGAGGCAGTACAGGCGAATCGTCTCGTTCGGCTGCAGCCGGATCACGAGGCGGTTCGAACCGGGGCGCAGCGCGGTCGGGCCCAGCGCCGAGTGCGGCACCGGCCGGAAGTTCACGACGATCTCCGCGACGCGATCGGCAAGACGCTTGCCGGTGCGCAGGAAGAACGGCACGCCGGCCCAGCGCCAGTTCTCGATCTCGACCTTCAGCGCGACGAAGGTTTCGGTCGGGCTGTCGGGTTTCACGCCGGGCTCGGTGGCATAGGCCGGCACCTGCGCGCCCTTGATCACGCCCGCATGATACTGGCCGCGCACCGCGACCTTGCCGATGTCGCGCGGATCGATGGGCTTCAGCGCACGCAGCACGCGCAGCTTCTCGTCGCGCACCGCGTCGGAATCCATCGAGTGCGGCGGCTCCATCGCGACGATCGACAGCAGCTGCAGCAGGTGGTTCTGCACCATGTCGCGCAGTGCGCCCGTATTGTCGTAGAAATCGCCGCGCGCCTCGACGCCGAGCTCCTCGGCGATCGTGATCTGGATGCTCTCGACCCATTCACGGCGCCACAGCGGCTCGAACAGCGCGTTGCCGAAGCGCAGCGCGAGCAGGTTCTGTACCGGCTCCTTGCCGAGGTAGTGGTCGATCCGGTAGATCTGGTCTTCCGCGAAGATCTCGCCGACCGCGTCGTTGATCGCGTTCGACGATTTCAGGTCGTAGCCGAGCGGCTTCTCCAGCACGATGCGCGCGCCTTCGTTCAGGCCGACCGACGCGAGCGCCTTGCAGATCGGCACGAACAGCGACGGCCCTGTGGCGAGATAGAACACGCGGATGCCGGCCAGCTGCGCAACCGCGTCGCGTAGCACGACGTAATCCTCCGCGCGGCCGAGGTCGAGCTTCACGTATTCGATGCGCTCGAGGAAGGATTTCCACACGCTTTCGTCGAATGCCTTGCCGGCCGCCTTCGCCGCATGCGGCTTCACGTGCGTGTCGACCCACTCGAGATAGCCGGCCCGATCCGATTCGTGCCGCGCGACGGCAACGATCCGGCCGCTTTCCGCAAGCATGTTGCCGCGGTGCGCTTCGAACAGCGCGGGCAGGATCTTGCGCATCGACAGGTCGCCGGTGCCGCCGAAAAGTACGAAAGTAAAGCTGGAATCGGTATGCATGTGTCTCCGCCGGTTGGGGGGCTGGGAAGCGATCCGTAGTGCGATAAAAATATTTTTGACACTGAATTGTAGTTTAACTACAATCCGCCGCAAGGGGTAGCACCTGGGTGAAGAAAAAAAGAAGTGCGGTCGATGAACTGCGCGAGCTTCGCCTTCGGGAACGCCTTGTGCCGAATGTTATCGGACATTGACGGTGCGCATCGTCCGCGCGCCGTCGCCCCGGGCTCGCGCCGCGGCATCGCGGCGGGCCAGAAACACAAAGAGGAGACACGCCGTTGAATCTCGATTCACGCTTTCTGTAAGAGCCCGGCCGGTCATCGGCCCCGTACGCTGCATGCGTCCCGCGGCTCGATTTCCCCGTCGTTTATCAAGAAGCCGGTTCCCCGTCAGGGAACCTCACGAGTTGATTCAGTCTGGAGGAGATAAGTAATGAAAGTTCGCTCGATCATGGGCGCGCTCTGCGCCGCGGGTCTGATGGCTGGCGCCGTGGCGGCGCAGGCGGCCGAGAACGTAACCGTGCTGCACTGGTGGACCTCGGGCGGCGAGTCGAAGGCCGTCGGCGTGCTGAAGGACGACGTGCAGAAGCAGGGCTACGTGTGGAAGGACTTCGCGGTCGCGGGCGGCGCCGGCGCCGCGGCGATGACCGCGCTGAAGACCAAGGTGATCAGCGGCGACGCTCCGTCGGCCGCGCAGATCAAGGGCCCGCTGATCCAGGACTGGGCCGACCAGGGCGTGCTCGTCAACATCGATTCCGCCGCAGGCGACTGGAAGCAGAACCTGCCGCCGGAAATCGACAAGATCATCAAGTACAAGGGCCACACCGTCGCCGCACCGTTCTCGGTGCACCGCGTGAACTGGCTCTATATCAACAAGGCCGCGCTCGACAAGGTCGGCGCGAAGGTGCCGACCACCTGGCCCGAATTCTTCGCGGTGGCCGACAAGCTGAAGGCTGCAGGCATCCAGCCGGTCGCGATGGGCGGCCAGCCGTGGCAGGACCTGACGCTGTGGGAAGACGTCGTGCTGTCGCAGGGTCCGGCGTTCTACAAGAAGGCGCTGGTCGATCTCGACCAGGCCACGCTGACGTCGCCGCAGATGCTGTCGGTGTTCGACACGGTCCGCAAGATCCAGGGCTACTTCGACACGGGCCGCAACGGCCGCGACTGGAACCTCGCGACCGCGATGGTGATCAACGGCAAGGCCGGCATGCAGTTCATGGGCGACTGGGCGAAGGGCGAGTTCGAGAACGCCGGCAAGAAGGCGGGCAAGGACTACATCTGCGCGGCGGTGCCGGGCACCGCGAACTCGTACACGTTCAACGTCGACTCGTTCGTGTTCTTCCAGCAGAAGGGGCAGAAGGATGCGACGCCGGGCCAGGTCGCGCTCGCGAAGACGATCATGACGCCGGACTTCCAGGAGCAGTTCAGCCTGCTGAAGGGCTCGGTGCCGGTGCGCCTCGGCGTGAAGATGGACAAGTTCGACGACTGCGCGAAGAAGTCGTATGCCGACGAGCAGACCGCGATCAAGTCGGGCGGCTTCGTGCCGTCGCTCGCGCACGGGATGGCGCAGGGCGATGCAACGGCCGGCGCGATCACCGACGTCGTGACGAAGTTCATGAACTCGCAGCAGGATTCGAAGAGCGCGGTCGCCGCGCTCGCGAAGGCCGCGAAGGTGAAGTAAAGCGCGACAGGCGCCCGGCTGGAAACGCAGGATCGGCCGGGCGTTCTTGCATGTGCAGCAAACGGGCTCGCCCGCGGGCCCGTGCCGTACCCGGCGCCGGCCCGGCCTGCGTCACCCTCGTTCCAGGAGTCGAATCAAGTGGCTGCCCCTCTTAGCGGAAACGGATCCGGCGCTCCCGCCGCACGGCGCACGTCGCCGATGTCGGCCTTCGCCGATCGCTGGATTCCGAAGCTCGTGCTCGCGCCGAGCCTCGCGATCGCCGTGGTGTTCATCTACGGCTTCATCCTGATTACCGGCTATCTGTCGCTGACCAATTCGCGGCTGTTGCCGAACTACGAATTCGACGGCTTCGGCCGTTACACGGACCTGTTCCAGAACGACGTGTGGTGGACCTCCGCCGCGAACCTCGGCTGGTTCGGGATTCCGTTCATCGCGATCTGCGTCGCGCTCGGGCTGTTCCTCGCGATCCTGCTCGACCAGCGGATCCGCAACGAAGGCGCGCTGCGCGCGATCTTCCTGTATCCGATGGCGCTGTCGTTCATCGTCACGGGCACGGCATGGCAGTGGATCCTGAACCCGGGCCTCGGCCTGGAGAAGGTGATGCACGACTGGGGCTGGACGAGCTTCTCGTTCGGCTGGCTCGACGATCCGGACAAGGCGATCTTCTGTATCGTGATCGCCGCCGTGTGGCAGTCGACCGGCTTCGTGATGGCGCTGTTCCTCGCCGGGCTGCGCGGTGTCGACGCGGAGATCTTCAAGGCCGCGCAGGTCGACGGCGCGACGCTGCCGACCATCTACCGCAAGATCGTGATCCCGAGCATGCGCCCGGTGTTCTTCTCCGTGCTGCTGATCCTCTGCCACATCACGATCAAGACCTTCGACCTGGTCGTCGCGCTGACGGCGGGCGGCCCCGGCACGTCGTCGTCGCTGCCGGCCATGTTCATGTACACGTTTTCGTTCAACCGCGGCCAGCTCGGGCTCGGCGCGGCGTCGTCGGTGATGATGCTCGCGACCGTCGTCGCGGTGCTGGTGCCGCTGATGTATATGGAATCGAGGAGCACCCGCAATGCAGCCTAAAGTGACGATCAGCCGGGCAGTGATCTATGCGGCGCTGATCCTGTTCGCGCTGTATTTCCTGTTCCCGATCTACGTGATGCTGTCGACCTCCTTCAAGGACCTCGACCAGCTGCGTACCGGCAACCTGTTGACGCCGCCGACGCACTGGACCTTCGATCCGTGGGTGAAGGCGTGGAGCGGCGCGTGTACCGGCGTGCGCTGCGACGGCATGAAGCCGTTCTTCCTGAACTCGCTGCAGATGGTGATTCCGGCCGTGCTGATCTCGTCGCTGATCGGCGCGTTCAACGGCTACGTGCTCACGCACTGGCGCTTTCGCGGCGCGGATGCGCTGTTCACGATGATGCTGGTCGGCTGCTTCATCCCGTTCCAGGTGATCCTGCTGCCGATGGCGCGCCTGCAGGGGATGCTCGGCCTCGCCAACACGATTCCGGGCCTGGTGTTCGTGCACGTCGTGTACGGCATCGCGTTCACGACGATGTTCTTCCGCAACTTCTACGTGAGCGTGCCGGCCGAGCTCGTGAAGGCCGCACGCATCGACGGCGCGGGTTTCTTCACGATCTTCACGAAGATCCTGCTGCCGGTGTCGCTGCCGATCTTCATGGTGTGCCTGATCTGGCAATTCACGCAGATCTGGAACGACTTCCTGTTCGGGATCGTGTTCTCCGGCGTCGACTCGATGCCGATCACGGTTGCGCTGAACAACCTCGTCAACACGTCGACGGGCGTGAAGGAATACAACGTCGACATGGCCGGCGCGATCATCGCCGCGCTGCCGACGCTGCTCGTCTACGTGGTCGCCGGCCGCTACTTCGTGCGCGGGCTGACGGCGGGCGCGGTGAAGGGGTAAGCGCGGCTTCATCCGATACGACGAACCGGCCGCGCACGACGCGCGGCGCATCGAAACGAACCCGACGCGGCGCCGTAGCGCCGCGCGAGACGAGACAGAGGATTCACAGCATGGCAAGCCTTTCCATCCGTGACGTGTACAAGACCTACCCGAACGGGGTGCCGGTCCTGAAGGGTGTCGACATCGAGATCGAGGACGGACAGTTCCTGATCCTGGTCGGCGGCTCGGGCTGCGGGAAGTCGACGCTGCTCAACATGATCGCCGGTCTCGAGACCGTGACGAGCGGCGAGATCTGCATCGACGGCAAGGTCGTCAACGACCTGTCGCCGAAGGATCGCGACATCGCGATGGTGTTCCAGTCGTACGCGCTGTACCCGTCGATGACGGTGCGCGAGAACATCTCGTTCGGCCTGAACATCCGCAAGGTGCCGAAGAGCGAGCAGCAGCAGATCGTCGAGCGCGTGTCGGCGATGCTGCAGATCCAGCATCTGCTCGACCGCAAGCCGGGCCAGCTGTCGGGCGGCCAGCGCCAGCGCGTCGCGATGGGCCGCGCACTGGCGCGCGATCCGTCGCTGTTCCTGTTCGACGAGCCGCTGTCGAACCTCGACGCGAAGCTGCGCATCGAGATGCGCGCGGAAATCAAGCTGCTGCACCAGCGCCTCGGCACGACGATCGTCTACGTGACGCACGACCAGATCGAGGCGATGACGCTCGGCGACCGGATCGCGGTGATGAAGGACGGCGTGGTCCAGCAGTTCGGCGCGCCGCAGGAGATCTACGATTCGCCGTCGAACCTGTTCGTCGCGGGCTTCATCGGCGCGCCGCCGATGAACTTCATCAACGGCCGCCTGGTCGAGCAGGGCAGCGGGATCGCGCTTGAGATCGACACGGGCCTCGCGCGCAGCGCGCTGAGCCTGCCGTTCGACGCGAAGCGGATGAACGGCCACGTGGGCCGCGAGGTGATCCTCGGCCTGCGTCCGGAGCGCATCACCGACGCGCGCAATGCGCACCACGGCGAGGCGTCGAAGCTGCAACCGATCGACGTGCGCGTCGACGTGACCGAGCCGACCGGGCCGGACACGCACGTGTTCGCGCAGGTCAACGGCAAGCGGATCGTGAGCCGCGTGCATCCGGCCGCGAACCCGCAGCCGGGGCAGACGCAGTCGCTGCTGTTCGACGTGTCGAAGGCGGTGCTGTTCGATCCGGCGTCGGAAGAGCGGATCGCGTGAGGCGCCGTGTGCGCTGAATGAAAGAGAAGGGGCCGTCTTGAACGGCCCCGTTTCGTTCTGACGCGCCGCGCGTGCGATGCGCGGCACGGCGGCGTCAGTGCGGCAACCGCACGTCGAACTTGAAGGTCGCGAGCCGCGCGACGAGGATGAAGCCGGTCGCGAGCAGCACGCTGTACACCGAGTCGAACTGCAGCCACGCGAGCAGCAGGTAGAACCAGCAGCCGACGAACGCGCAGGTCGCGTACGGCCGCGAATCACGCAGGATCAGCGGGATGTCGTTGCACAGCACGTCGCGGATGATCCCGCCGACCACGCCCGTGATCACGCCCATCATCACCGCGATGAAGCGCGGCATCTCGGCATCGAGCGCGATCGCGGTGCCCGAGATGCTGAAGATGCCGAGCCCGATTGCGTCGGCCACCAGCAGCAGCCGCTCGGCCGACAGCCGCGACAGCATCCGCAACACGAACGGCGCGAACAGCGCGAGCACGAAGATCGCGATCACGTAGTCGTCGTGCACGACCCAGTAGAACGGCCGGCGTTCGAGCAGGATGTCGCGCAGCGTGCCGCCGCCGAACGCGGTGGCGAGCGCGACGACGAACGTGCCGACCGAGTCGAGACGGTTCTTGCGCGCCTCGATGAAGCCCGAGATCGCGAACGCCAGCGTCGCGATCGCCTCCAGTATCGCGATCGCGAGCGTCAGCCTAGGATGCGGCACGCGGCCCCCGATCGGCGGGCGCCGCGAGCGGCTGCAGCAGCACGAGCACCGCGCCCGCGCCGCCGTCGTGGCTGCGCGCCTCGCAGAACGCGATCACTTCTTCCTTCTGCACGAGCCACGCGCGCACCTTGCCTTTCAGCACGGGTTCCTTGCCGATCGAGCCGAGCCCCTTGCCGTGGATCACGCGCAGGCAGCGCAGCCCCTTCTTGCCGGCTTCACGGATGAATTCGGCGAGCGCATCGCGCGCCTCGTCGCGCCGCATCCCGTGCAGGTCGATCTGCGCCTGTACGATCCATGCGCCGCTCCTCAGCTTGCGCACGATGTCGCGGCTGATGCCGGGGCGGTGGTAGTACAGCGAGTCGTCGCTGTCGAGCAGCGTCTCGGGATCGAATTCGTCGGACAGCGTCGCATTCAGCACGGCTTCCTCGTCGCGCTGCGTCTGCTTCGGCACCGGGTCGGGCGGCGTGCGGCCGGATTTCGCGCGCGGCGGCGCGTTCAGCGGCTGGATCGCGCCGATTTCGTTGCGGAACAGGTTCGCGTCGGCTTCCGCCTTGCGTTCGGCCTTCGCGGTTTCGACGCGCTCGCGGTCGCGGCGATCGGCTTCGCCTTGCAGCGACTTGCGCAACGCGCCGAGGCCCGCGAGGCCCTGGCCGCGCAATGCGGCCGGATCGGGCGCGGGCGGCGGGGCGGCCGGCGCGGGGTTCGCGGGACGGGCGGCGATCTTCCGCTTTGCGGGATCGCTCGGATGGGGCTGGTTCTTCGCCATGATTCGGTAACCGGGCAGGCGCGTTCGGGCGCGCGGGCACAAAAAAAGCCGCTGCGCGACGGCAGCGGCTTTCCGGTCAAGCCCGCTTCGCGGCAGCGGACGCCATTGTAGCGCCCGGCGCGCGAAGGCTTGCGCTTACTTCTTGTCGTGCAGGCTTTCGAGGTAGCGCTGCGCGTCGAGCGCGGCCATGCAGCCCGTGCCGGCGCTCGTGATCGCCTGGCGGTACACGTTGTCCTGCACGTCGCCGGCGGCGAACACGCCCGGCACGCTGGTCGACGTCGCGTTGCCGTGCAGGCCGCTCTTCGTCAGGATGTAGCCGTCCTTCATCTCGAGCTGGCCCTGGAACAGGTCGGTATTCGGCTTGTGGCCGATCGCGACGAACACGCCCTGCACGGTGAGGTCCTGCTTCTCGCCGGTCTTCACGTTCTTGATGCGCAGGCCCGTGACGCCCGAATCCTCGCCCGTCACTTCGTCGAGCACGTGATCCCACTTGATGTCGACGACGCCTTCCTTTTCCTTCTCCAGCAGGCGGTCGATCAGGATCGGCTCGGCGCGGAACTTGTCGCGGCGGTGGATCACCGTGACCTTCTTCGCGATGCCCGTCAGGTAGAGCGCTTCCTCGACCGCCGTGTTGCCGCCGCCGATCACCGCGACTTCCTGGTTGCGATAGAAGAAGCCGTCGCAGGTCGCGCAGGCCGACACGCCCTTGCCCATGAACAATTCTTCGGACGGCAGGCCGAGATACTGCGCGGACGCGCCGGTCGCGATGATCAGCGAGTCGCACGTGTATTCACCCGAATCGCCGATCAGCCGGATCGGCTTTTCGTGCAGTTTCGCGGTGTGGATGTGGTCGAAGACGATTTCGGTGTTGAAACGCTCGGCGTGCTCGAGGAAGCGCGCCATCAGTTCCGGGCCTTGCACACCCTTCGCGTCCGCCGGCCAGTTTTCGACGTCGGTCGTGGTCATCAGCTGGCCGCCCTGCGCGATGCCGGTGACCAGCACCGGGGACAGGTTGGCGCGAGCCGCGTAGACGGCAGCCGTGTAGCCGGCGGGGCCGGAACCGAGAATCAGGACTTTGGCGTGTTTGGGCGTGGACATGTGCGAATCCGTAAAGGGCGGCCGCGGCGGGCGGGGTAAGGCTCGCCGGACGGTCTGGGTTGACCGGGATGCCGTCGTAGATGGGTATCAGACGCGCATTATAAAGGCCCCGTTGCTGCGCTGCCGAACGAGAGTTTCAATCGTGGCGATAGCGTTCCTCGGCGGATCGCCCGCATCGGCGGGGCGGGTTGGGCGGGCGGGTGCGGCGGCTGCGGCCCGTGGCGGCGCATTGCCGCAGCCGGGCGTCACGGGCCGACCGGCGGCCGGATCGCGTGTGCGGGTATCGGCTTCGGCCGCCCCGACCCTCTTATGTAACCGTCATTTACACTTGGCGCCCCGGTGCAGCGTTTACAATAAGCGCGATCGAACGACAGGCGGGCGCGCGGCCCGTCCTCTTTATACGGATTCATGGCAAAAGCTCCTTATTCCGCCCAGGCACAGGCGTTGCCGCACCGGATGTCGAAGCTCCTCACGGAGATCCGCTGGATTCTCCAGGTCGCGCTCTGCGCTTTTCTGGTGATGGCCCTGTTGAGCTACAGCCGGCGCGATCCGAGCTGGACGCACGCCGCGCAGGTGGACCACATCTCGAACTGGGCCGGCCGCGTCGGCGCGTGGACGGCCGACATCATCCTGCTGCTGTTCGGCCTGTCGGCCTACTGGCTGATCGTGCCGCTCGGGCGGCGCATCGCGGTCAACTACCGGCGCATCACGCGTCACGAGGCGGTCGCCGACGAACCCGAGCGGCCGATCGGCTGGCTCACCGAGATCCTGGCGTTCGTGCTCGTCGTGCTCGCGTGCGACGGCATCGAGGCGCTGCGCATGTGGTCGCTGAAGGTGCAGCTGCCGCGCGCACCGGGCGGCGTGATCGGCGAGGCCGTGGCGGGCGCGATGTCGCACGCGTTCGGCTTCACCGGCGGCACGCTGCTGCTGCTGATCCTGCTCGCGATCGGCCTGTCGCTGTATTTCCGCTTCTCGTGGCTGTCCGTCTCCGAGCGCGTCGGCGGCGCGATCCTGTCCGCCGTCAACGTCGCGAAGCTGCGCCGCGAGGCCGAGCGCGACCGCAAGCTCGGCGAGGCCGCGGCCGTGCGCCGCGAAGGCAAGGTCGAAGAGGAGCGCGTGCGCATCGAGGATCACGAACCCGTGACGATCGTGCCGCCGGTCGTCACGCCGGCGAAGTCCGAGCGCGTCGAGCGCGAGCGCCAGGTGCCGCTCTTCACCGACCTGCCGGGCGATTCGACGCTGCCGCCGGTGTCGCTGCTCGATCCCGCGCCGAAGACGCAGGAAGCGATTTCCGCCGATACGCTCGAATTCACGTCGCGCCTGATCGAGAAGAAGCTGAAGGACTTCGGCGTCGAGGCGAGCGTCGTCGCCGCGTATCCGGGCCCGGTCGTCACGCGCTACGAGATCGAGCCGGCCACCGGCGTGAAGGGCAGCCAGATCGTCAACCTCGCGAAGGATCTCGCGCGTTCGCTTTCGCTCGTGTCGATCCGCGTGGTCGAGACGATCCCCGGCAAGAACTACATGGCGCTCGAGTTGCCGAACCAGCGCCGCCAGACGGTCCACCTGTCCGAGATCATCGGCTCGGAAGTCTATGCGGCCGCGTCGTCGGCGCTGACGCTGAGCCTCGGCAAGGACATCGGCGGCAAGCCGGTATGCGCGGACCTCGCGAAGATGCCGCATCTGCTGGTCGCCGGCACGACCGGCTCGGGCAAGTCGGTCGGGATCAACGCGATGATCCTGTCGCTGCTGTACAAGGCCACCGCCGAACAGGTGCGCCTGATCCTGATCGATCCGAAGATGCTCGAAATGAGCGTCTACGAAAGCATTCCGCACCTGCTGTGCCCGGTCGTCACCGACATGCGCCAGGCCGGCCATGCGCTGAACTGGACGGTCGCGGAGATGGAGCGCCGCTACAAGCTGATGAGCAAGCTCGGCGTGCGCAACCTCGCGGGCTACAACAACAAGATCGACGACGCGGCGAAGCGCGAGGAAAAGATTCCGAACCCGTTCAGCCTGACGCCGGACGATCCTGAACCGCTCGGCCGCCTGCCGAACATCGTCGTCGTGATCGACGAGCTGGCCGACCTGATGATGGTCGTCGGCAAGAAGGTCGAGGAGCTGATCGCGCGGATCGCGCAGAAGGCGCGCGCGGCCGGCATCCACCTGATCCTCGCGACGCAGCGTCCGTCCGTCGACGTGATTACCGGCCTGATCAAGGCGAACGTGCCGACGCGGATCGCGTTCCAGGTGTCGTCGAAGATCGACTCGCGCACGATTCTCGACCAGATGGGCGCCGAGTCGCTGCTCGGGATGGGCGACATGCTGTACCTGGCGCCCGGCACCGGGCTGCCGGTGCGCGTGCACGGCGCATTCGTCGCCGACGACGAAGTGCATCGCGTCGTCGAGAAGCTCAAGGAGCAGGGCGAGCCGAACTATGTCGAAGGGCTGCTCGAAGGCGGCACGGCCGACGGCGACGAGGGCTCGGCCGGCGCCGGAACTGGTGAAGGCGGCGGCGAGTCTGATCCGCTGTACGACCAGGCGGTCGAGATCGTCATCAAGAACCGCCGCGCGTCGATCTCGCTCGTGCAGCGCCATCTGCGGATCGGCTACAACCGCGCGGCGCGGCTGCTCGAACAGATGGAACAGTCGGGGCTCGTGTCGGCGATGTCGTCGAGCGGCAACCGCGAAATTCTTGTGCCGGCGCGCGACGCGGAATGAGTCCGCGGCGCCCGCAGCGCCGGCCACCCAGGGAGAAAACCGCATCATGCAGCAACTTTCGTTCGTCCCTTCCCTTCGTTCGACGCGGCGCTGGCTCGGCGCGGCGTTCGCCGGCGCATCGCTGATGCTCGCGGCGACGCACGCGTTCGCGGGCGGCACCGAGCAGCTGAAGGCCTTCGTGTCGCAGGTGCGCTCGGCGAAAGGCGATTTCACGCAGCAGATCGTCAAGGCGCCGGCCAAGGGCGCGAGCGCCGTGCAGGCCGCGCCGAAGCCGAACGACAATTCGAGCGGCACGTTCGTGTTCTCGCGTCCGGGCAAGTTCATCTGGACGTACCAGAAGCCGTACCAGCAGGTGCTGCAGGCCGATGGCGACAAGCTCTACGTGTTCGACCGCGACCTGAACCAGGTCACCGAACGCAAGCTGAACGGCGCGCTGGGCGCGAGCCCGGCCGCGATCCTGTTCGGCAGCAACGATCTCGACAAGAACTACACGCTGCGCGATGCCGGCGAGAAGGGCGGCATCGAGTGGCTCGAGATGCTGCCGAAGGCGCAGGACACGCAATTCCAGCGGATCGGCATCGGCTTCCGCAACGGCACGCTCGCCGCGATGGAATTGCACGACGTGTTCGGCAACGTCACGCTGCTCACTTTCACGAACATCCAGACGAACCCGCCGCTGAAGAGCGATACGTTCAAGTTCGTCGTGCCGAAGGGCGCGGACGTGATCAACGGCTGACCGGTACCACGCCGTTTTCCCGACAAGGGCCTGCCGGCGACGGCAGGCCCGTGTTGTTTCGGGGCGCGGGCACCGGGCGCGGGCACCAGGCGCAGACACCGGGCGCAGGCACCGGGCGCAGGCACCGGGCGCGGCGGTGCAGTCGCGCGGCTGTCATAATGTCGGGTCCGGCGGCCCGTTCGGCCGCCATCGTTTGATCTGGAGCGAGGGTTCATGTCCGACCTGTTTCAAGTCGAGCCGCGCCGGCCGCTCGCCGAGGCGCTGCGGCCGAAGACGCTCGCCGAGGTGATCGGCCAGACGCATCTGCTGGGCGAAGGCAAGCCGCTGCGGCTCGCGTTCGAATCCGGCAAGCCGCATTCGATGATCCTGTGGGGGCCGCCCGGCGTCGGCAAGACGACGCTCGCGCGCCTCACCGCGCTCGCATTCGACTGCGAATTCATCGCGCTGTCCGCGGTGCTCGGCGGCGTGAAGGACATCCGCGAGTCGATGGAGCAGGCGAAGGACACGCTGAATCGCACCGGCCGCCACACGATCCTGTTCGTCGACGAAATCCACCGCTTCAACAAGGGGCAGCAGGATGCGCTGCTGCCGTTCGTCGAGTCGGGGCTCGTGACCTTCATCGGCGCGACGACCGAGAACCCGAGCTTCGAAGTCAACTCGGCGCTGCTGTCGCGGGCGCAGGTGTACGTGCTGCAGTCGCTGAACGACGACGAGATGCGTCAGCTGCTCAAGCGCGCGCAGGAAATCGCGCTCGACGGGCTCGCGTTCGACGACAAGGCGATCGATACGCTCATCGGTTATGCAGACGGCGACGCGCGGCGCTTCCTGAACCTGCTCGAGCAGGCGCAGACGGCCGCAGCGTCCGCCAAGGTCACGACCATCGATGCCGAGTTTGTCAGCAGCGCGATGACGCTGAACGCACGGCGCTTCGACAAGGGCGGCGACAACTTCTACGACCAGATCTCGGCGCTGCACAAGTCGGTGCGCGGGTCGAGCCCGGACGGCGCGCTGTACTGGTTCTGCCGGATGATCGACGGCGGCGCGGATCCGAAATATCTCGCGCGGCGCATCGTGCGGATGGCGTGGGAAGACATCGGCCTCGCCGATCCGCGCGCGCTGCAGGTGGCGAACGACGCGGCCGAGACCTACGAGCGGCTCGGCTCGCCCGAAGGCGAGCTTGCGCTCGGGCAGGCGGTGATCTATCTCGCGTGCGCGGCGAAGAGCAATGCGGGCTACAACGCGTTCAACCAGGCGATGGCGTTCGTGAAGCAGGACAAGTCGCGCGAGGTGCCCGTGCATCTGCGCAATGCGCCGACCAAGCTGATGAAGGAACTCGGCTACGGCCACGCGTATCGCTACGCACACGACGAGCCGAACGCGTACGCGGCCGGCGAATCGTATCTGCCGGAAGGGATGCGCGAGCCGCGCTGGTACAAGCCGGTGCCGCGCGGGCTCGAATCGAAGATCGCCGACAAGCTCGCGTGGCTGCGCGAACTCGACCGCGAGGCCGGCAAGAAGGACTGACCGGCCGCGCGCGGCCCGACGGCCGGCGTTGCATCGCGTGTGTCAGCGCCGGCGGCCCGGCTGCTTCTTCCAGTACTCGAACGGCTCCTCGTGGCAGTCGATGTCGAGCTCGGCGACCCGTGCGTGCAGGCGCGCCTGCGCATCGGCGATCGCGAGGTTGTAGATCGCCGGCGCGATTTCCTCGACGAAGAAGTGCAGCAGCGCACCGGCCTGGATGTTGCCGATCGGCTCGTCCATGTTTTCTGTGAAATAGCGTTGCAGCGACGCGATCGCGCGGTCGCGGACATCCTTGTCCAGTTCGATGGCCATCGGGTTCCCTCGGGTGATGGTGATGCGAAGACGGGCGTGTTGCCCGCCGCGTTGCGCCCGGCCGGGGCGGCTGTCGCGCGCTGCGCCGCGGCGTCGCGCAACGCGCTTGGCCGGCTGCCGGCGCGCAGGCCGGCAACGCGATACTGCCATGCCCGTCGCGCGTTTGCGGCACTGTCCATCCGGCCGGTGCCGTGACGGCCCCGCGGTGCGTTAGAATTCCCGTCTTACACAACGATTTTCCAAGTCCTCCCATGCTCGACATCCAGTTGCTGCGCAAAGACCTCGACGGCGTCGCGAAGCGCCTCGCCGATCGCGGCTACACCCTCGACGTCGCCGCGTTCTCCGCCCTCGAAGCGGAACGCCGTGCGATCCAGACCCGTACCGAAGAGCTTCAGGCGCGCCGCAACAGCCTGTCGAAGCAGATCGGCGCGATGAAGGGGAAGGGCGAGGACACGTCGGCCGTCATGGCCGAAGTCGGCGGGATCGGCGACGAAATGAAGGCGTCGGAGGCCAAGCTCGGCGAGATCCAGACGCGCCTGTCCGACCTGATGCTGGGCATGCCGAACATCGCGCACGAAAGCGTGCCGGTCGGCCAGGACGAGGCCGACAACGTCGAAGTGCGCCGCTGGGGCACGCCGCGCCAGTTCGACTTCGAGGTGAAGGATCACGTCGACGTCGGCACGCCGCTCGGCCTCGATTTCGAAACCGGCGCGAAGCTCGCCGGCGCACGCTTCACGATGCTGCGCGGCTCGATCGCACGCCTGCACCGCGCGCTCGCGCAGTTCATGATCGACACGCACACGCTGCAGCACGGCTACAGCGAGACGTACACGCCGTACATCGTGAATCCCGAGATCCTGTACGGCACGGGCCAGCTGCCGAAGTTCGCGGACGACATGTTCCGCGTCGAGAAGGGCGGCGCCGAAAACACGATCACGCAGTACCTGATCTCCACGTCCGAGATTTCGCTGACGAACACCGTGCGCGAGTCGATCGTCGAAGGCTCCGCGCTGCCGATCAAGCTGACCGCGCATTCGCCGTGCTTCCGCTCCGAAGCCGGTTCGTATGGCCGCGACACGCGCGGGATGATCCGCCAGCACCAGTTCGACAAGGTCGAGATGGTGCAGGTCGTCGCGCCGGACGCGTCGTATGCGGCACTCGACGAGATGGTCGGCCACGCGGAGGCGATCCTGCAGAAGCTCGGCCTGCCGTACCGCGTGATCACGCTGTGCACGGGCGACATGGGCTTCTCGGCCGCGAAGACGTTCGACCTCGAAGTGTGGCTGCCCGCGCAGAACACCTATCGCGAGATCTCGAGCTGCTCGAACACCGAGGCGTTCCAGGCGCGCCGGATGCAGGCGCGTTTCCGCAACGCGCAGGGCAAGCCGGAACTCGTGCATACGCTGAACGGCTCCGGTCTCGCGGTCGGCCGCACGCTCGTCGCGGTGCTGGAGAACTATCAGAATGCCGACGGTTCGGTCACGGTGCCCGAGGCGCTGCGTCCGTACATGGGCGGCATGGAGCGGATCGACGCGCCGACACGGGCGTCGTGAGATTGTCGAGCGATCGGTTTCTAACGGCCCCGCAAAAAATTTGCAAAAAGGGCTTGTGAGATTCGAAGAGATCGTTCTATAATCTTTTCTTTCCCGGACACGACCAACCGGGAAATGAAGCAGCAAGGAAGGAGAGGTGGCAGAGTGGTCGAATGTACCTGACTCGAAATCAGGCGTACGGTTTCCCCGTACCGTGGGTTCGAATCCCACCCTCTCCGCCAAAATGCGAAGCCCCGTGATCCGGAAGGATCACGGGGTTTTTCGTTTGTGTCGCCACGGCACGCAAGCGTGGATGCGATGTGCGGTACGCGCGCGCGTACCGATTGGCTGGCACTCGCTTGGGCGTTGCAGCCTCGGTTCCCGCCGCCGCCGGATCGCCACCGGCTTCGTGCTCGACCGGCACGGTTCCCGTCGCCGCTTGCCCGCTTCAGCCTTGACCTCGCGCGCCGTTAACAGCGGTCGGCGGCTCGCGCTTTTTGCGCGCTCGCCGTTTTCCGACGATCCAAGGTCCCATGAAGCTGAGCTACAAGATTCCCCTCGCATTCGCCGTTGCGCTGCTGCTGATGTTCTGCGGCGCGCTGTACGGCATCCGTATTCTCAATCGCTCGATCGACACGTTCGCGAACGACGTGCAGACGCACGTTGCCGACGAGCGGCTCGTATCGGCCACGCTCGTGCAGTTCAAGCTGCAGGTGCAGGAATGGAAGGACACGCTGCTGCGCGGCAAGCAGCCCGACAAGCTCGACAAGTACTGGCAGGCATTCCAGACGCGCGAGCGCACGGTAGACACGCTCGCCGCGCAGCTCGTCGGCGAGCTGCCGCCCGGCGAGAGCCGGACGCTCGTCGAGCAGTTCATGCGCGCGCATGCGGCGATGGGCGACGGCTACCGGCGCGGGTTCGACGCGTTCAAGGCCGCGGACTTCGAGCCGACGGCCGGGGACGCGGCCGTGGCGGGCGTCGACCGGGCGCCCGCCGCGCTGCTCGAGCGCGCGGCGAAGGCGATCGCCGACGAGAGTGCTGCCGTGTCGGCGCAAGCGAGCCGCGATGCGCGTCACGCGACCGCGGCGAGCGTCGTGCTGATGCTGATCGTGCTCGGCATCGCGATGATCGGTGCATTCCTGTTCAGCCGCGCGATCCTGCGGCCGCTCGATCGCGCCGTGGCCTGTGCACAGGCGGTGGCCGGCGGCGACCTGACGCGCGACGTCGATGCGGCCGGCCGCGACGAGATCGCCGATCTGCTGCGCGCATTGCAGACGATGCAGGCGAGCCTGTCGGGTGTCGTGCTCGAGGTGCGTACGCATGCCGAAGCCGTCGCGACCGCGAGCGCGCAGATCGCGGCGGGCAATCACGACCTGTCGTCGCGCACCGAGGAGCAGGCTGCGTCGCTCGAGGAAACCGCGGCCAGCATGACCGAACTGACGGGCATCGTGCGCCAGTCGGCCGAGCACGCGCTGCACGCGGCGCAGCTCGCACGCGACGCATCGGACATCGCGTCCGCGGGCGGCGGCGTGATGACGGATGCGGTCGGCACGATGAGCGGGATTGCCGCCAGCGCGGCGAAGGTCGGCGAGATCATCGCGGTCATCGACGGCATCGCATTCCAGACCAACATCCTCGCGCTGAACGCGGCCGTCGAGGCGGCGCGCGCGGGCGAGCAGGGGCGCGGCTTCGCGGTCGTCGCGTCGGAGGTGCGCACGCTCGCGCAGCGCAGCGCGGCCGCCGCGAAGGAGATCAAGGCGCTGATCGAGCAATCGACGCGGCGGGTCGACGAGGGCGCTGTGCTGATCGCACGCGCGGGCGAATCGATCCACGAGATCGTCGGCGCGGTGCAGCGGGTCACGTCGATCGTCGGCGAGATCTCGTCCGCTTCACAGGAGCAAAGCGGCGGCATCCAGCAGGTGAACGTCGCGGTCACGCAGATGGATGAAGCGACGCAGCGCAATGCGGCGCTGGTCGAACAGGCGTCGGCGGCGACGCAGGCGCTGGCCGAGCAGGCGAGCGCGCTGCGGCACGCGGTCGCCGTGTTCAAGCTGCCGCAGGCCGCGTGACGATATTGCCGACCGCGACCGCGACCGCGACCGCGACCGCGACCGCGACCGCGACCGCGACCGCGACCGCGACCGCGACCGCGACCGCGACCGCGACCGCGACCGCAACCGCAACCGCAACCGCAACCGCAACCGCAACCGCAACCGCAACCGCGACCGCGACCGCGCCGTCCTGCGTCACGCCGCGGCCGAATACTGCGCGAGCACGCGAGCGCGGATCGATGGCTTGATGTTCGATTGCGCCATGTTGCCGCCATAGTGCGCGACGACACGCGGATTCATCACGCGATACCAGAGCGGCGGCACATAGGCGAACAGGATCATCGTCGCGTAGCCGGCCGGCAATTGCGGCGAGTCGTCGAAGTGTCGCAGCGCCTGGTACGAGCGCGTCGGGTTCGCGTGATGGTCGGCGTGCCGCTGCAACTGGTACAGGAACAGGTTGGTGACGACGTGATTGCTGTTCCACGAATGCTGCGGCGTGCAGCGCTCGTAGCGGCCGCTCGGCAGCTTGCGGCGGCCGAGCCCGTAGTGCTCGACGTAGTTGACGACTTCGAGCAGCGACGCGCCGTACACGGCCTGGATCACGAGGAACGGGATCACGATCTTGCCGGCCATCGCGATCGCGATGGCCCACACGACGACGGTCATCGCCCACGCGTGCAGCACCTCGTTGCGCCAGGTCCACGGCGAGTGCCCGAGCCGCTCGAGGCGTGCCTTCTCGAGCCGCCACGCCGAGCGGATGCTGCCCGTCACCGTGCGCGGCAGGAAGGCCCAGAACGATTCGCCGTAGCGCGCGCTCGCCGGATCCTCGGCCGTCGCGACGCGCACGTGATGGCCGCGGTTGTGCTCGACGAAGAAGTGCCCGTACGCCACCGGCGCGAGCGTGACTTTCGCGAGCCAGCGCTCGAAGCGGCTGGTCTTGTGCCCGAGTTCGTGCGCGGTGTTGATCGAGATGCCCGTCGCGGCGCCGAGCGACAGTGCGAAGCCGACGTAGTCGTACCACGCGAGCGCATGCGTGCCGACGATCCGCACGCACATGAAGAACGCGATGTATTCGACCAGCGTCGCGAGATAGACGATGCAACGGTAGTAGCGCTCGCGCTCGAGCTGCGCGACGACGGCATCGGGCGGATTGTCGCGATCGTCGCCGATCAGGGTGTCCAGGACCGGGATCACGCCGAACGCGAACAGCGGGCCGAACCACCAGAACACGTGGAGGCCCGTCGACAGCGCGAGCTGGGCCGAGAGGATCGGCAGCGTGATCGTCACCGCGCCGAGCAGCCACAGATAACGTTTGCCATCCGACCAGCCCGAGGCCGATGCGTCGGTCATCGCCATTGTCTCCCTCCTTTTCGGGGCCGGCTCCTGCTGTGCGGGTGCGGCGGCCGAGTGACGCGCTTGTCGTCGTTCGAATCGTCGTGGGTCCGCGGCACGGCGCGCGGCTCCGGATCGGTGGTCCGGTTGTGCCAGTTATACGACCGTCGTGCGCGCTTTCCAAACCCCGCCGCTAGGCGGGCAACTCCAAACGGCGGGCCGAGCAGGACGCGGGCCGGGAGGGGCCTGCGCCGGGGTGATTGAAACAGGCCGGAACGGGCCCGGTCCGCTCATGCGGCCGGTATTCTCGTCGGATGAATACGTGAGGCCACGCGCGCGAGTATCCGGCGGTGCGGTCCGCAACGAATGTTGCAATGCAATAAGTGCGACGCGACATCGCGTGGCGGCGCGGCTTTTTGAGATACATATATTACGGATCATTACGGCCGCCGCGGGGTAACGTCGGACCTTGACCGCATGAATGCCATGCATGACAAGGCGAGCGGGGCGACGCGTCCGACTTCGCCGTTCGGACTGCCATACGTCGCGGCCCGTCGACGCGTCGATGCTGCACCCGCACACCCGCGCGTGCGCGACGCGTGCTGCCTTTCGATCCGCGCTGGCATTTGAAAATTACGATTTGACTCATGCCCCGCTTTCGGTTGAAGCTAGTAACTTGCTGTCCGAAGGGGGCTGTGCCTGCATGAGTTCGACCTTGACCGTTCGTCGTATCGCTGCCGATCAGGGCGGCGTGTATCGCGAACTCCGCGCCGCATCGCTGCGTGAGCCCTACGCGCCCGGCGAAGCGCCGGAGGCCGAATTGCTGAACGTCGATTCCGGCGCGGCGGCGGCCATCGCCGCGCTGCGTGCCGCGTCCGACGAGTCGACGACTTTCCTGCTGTACACCGAAGGCCATCCGGCCGGCATGATCGGCGCGTATTTCGACAATACGCCCGAGCGGCGCGCGTTCGTCAGCGAGCTGTGGGTCGCGCACGCGGTCCGCCACCTGCGCGGCGGCGTGCTGTTGCTCGAAACGGCTACCGCGTGGCTGGCCGAACGCGGGGCGCGGGACGTCTACGCATGGATCGCCGATGCGAACCGCAACGCGATCCGTTTCTACGAACGCGCGGGTTTCGGCAACACGGGCGAGCATGCGCCGATCGCGCGGATGCCCGGCGCAATGAAGTCGTTGTTCGTGTCGCACTTCAACACACCCTGACGCATGAATGCGCGGGCCGTACGGCGTGATGAAGGCCCGGCCGCCCGCCCGACTGCCCGCCTGCCGGTTGCGCGCTCGCCGCGACCGTCGCCCCCCGGCTCCCCAAAAATAATGGCTGCACGCGTGGACGCCTGTAAAATACGCAAAAATTTTTTGCAGAGTGTCCATGTCGCTTAAAAAATCGCCATTCTTCGAGCTGCGCAGCGGATCGGTCGATACGTTGCTGTTCACCGTGAAGACGACCGATCTCGATGCGTTGCGTACCGAACTGGTCAAGCGCTTCGAAGCGACTCCCGAGTTTTTCGCCGATGATGTCGTCGCGATCGACGTCCGCCGCCTCGCGGACGGCGAACGCGTCGCGCTCGCCGACATCCGCCAGATGCTGAACGACGTGCGGATGCGCCCGGTGGGCGTCGTCGCGTTGGCCACGCAGGGCTGGGCGGGGGAAGCCGGCCTGCCGTTGCTCGAGGCGCGCGATCGCCGCGTGTCGGCCGCGAAGCCGGCCGAGGAAGCGGAGGCAGCGCCGGCCGTGGCTGCTGCTGCCGCAGCCGAACCGGCGCCGGAGCCTGCACCGACGCCGGTTCAGGCGGGCGGCCAGACGCTGGTGATCGACCGGCCGTTGCGTTCGGGGCAGCAGATTTACGCGAAAGGAGACCTCGTGGTGCTGGCGCCGGTCAGTCATGGCGCCGAGATCATCGCGGAAGGCAACATCCACATCTACGCGCCGTTGCGCGGCCGCGCACTCGCGGGCGTGCACGGCAATCACGACGCGCGCATTTTCTGCACGTGTCTGGAGCCGGAACTGATTTCGATCGCGGGTATCTATCGAACGACCGAGAACCCGTTGCCCGCCGACATACTGGGCAAATCGGTGCAGATCCGGCTCGAAGAGGAAAAACTGATGATCGAACCGCTGCGCCTGACGTGATTCACGCGGCACGCTCCGGGTCGATCGGCTCTCATTGACGAACACAGGGTATTGGGTAAATGGCAAAAATCATCGTGGTGACTTCGGGCAAGGGCGGCGTGGGCAAGACGACGACCAGCGCGAGCTTCGCGTCCGGCCTCGCGCTGCGCGGCCACAAGACGGCCGTGATCGACTTCGACGTCGGCCTGCGCAACCTCGATCTCATCATGGGCTGCGAGCGTCGCGTGGTGTATGACCTCGTCAACGTGATCCAGGGCGAAGCGAACCTGAACCAGGCGCTGATCAAGGACAAGAAGTGCGAGAACCTGTTCATCCTGCCGGCATCGCAGACGCGCGACAAGGATGCGCTCACGCGTGACGGCGTCGAGAAGGTGCTGAACGACCTGGTCGCGATGGACTTCGACTACATCGTCTGCGACTCGCCGGCCGGTATCGAGGCGGGCGCGCTGCACGCGATGTACTTCGCGGACGAAGCGCTGATCGTCACGAACCCGGAAGTGTCGTCGGTGCGCGACTCGGACCGCATCCTCGGCATCCTGTCGTCGAAGACGAAGCGCGCGGCCGAAGGCAAGGATCCGATCAAGGAACACCTGCTGATCACGCGCTACAGCCCGAAGCGCGTGAGCGAAGGCGAAATGCTGTCGCTCGAGGACATCAGCGAGATCCTGCGCATCAAGCTGATCGGCGTGGTGCCGGAATCGGAAGCCGTGCTGCACGCCTCGAACCAGGGCCTGCCGGCCGTGCACATCGACGGCACCGACGTTGCGGAAGCGTACAAGGACGTCGTCGCTCGCTTCCTCGGCGAGGACAAGCCGCTGCGCTTCACCGATTATCAGAAGCCGGGCCTGCTGCAGCGCCTCTTCGGCAGCAAGTAACGGAGGCCGCCCATGTCCATCCTTTCGTTTCTCCTCGGCGAGAAGAAGAAGTCCGCATCGGTCGCGAAGGAGCGCCTGCAGCTCATCATCGCGCACGAGCGGGTCGGCGGCCGGCCGCCGGCCGATTACCTGCCGGCGCTGCAGAAGGAGCTGGTCGCGGTCATCTCGAAGTACGTCCATATTTCGAACGATGATATCCGCGTGAGCCTCGAGCGCCAGGACGATCTCGAAGTCCTCGAAGTGAAGATCGAGATCCCGCAAGCCTGACCGCTGCCTTTCCCTCCGCACGGCGGCGCCTGCCGCCGTGCGCGTCTTACGCCCTGTTGCACTTTCGGGCGCGCCGTAACACGGCGTCTGTCGGCCGTTGGCCGACCTCCCGCATTGAACGAATACGCTCGCGTCATTTGTCAATCAGGAGGTTGTGATGGCTGTCTCTACCGTTCAACGTCGTATCGTTTCGCTCGCGCTGTTCGCCGCGGGCCTGTCAGCCGTCGCCGCGCCGCTCGCCGCACGCGCGGATGAAATCCTCGTCGGTACGCCGGTGATGGTGCAGTCGGGCCGGATGGTCGTCGCCGAACCGGTGGCCGCGCCCGCCGAGGAAATCGTCGTCGTCGCGCCGAACGCGCCGCCGCCGGTGCGCTACGAGGTCGCGCCCGACGCACGCGTCGGCTATGTGTGGGAGCGCGGTCACTGGCGCTGGGATCATGGCCGCTACGTCTGGATCGGCGGCCGCTGGGAAACCGAGCGTATCGGCATGCACTGGGTGCCGGGCCACTGGGATCAGCGCGGCCCGAACTGGTTCTGGACGCGCGGCCATTGGGCCTGACGGAGGCGCGCGATGAAACGAACCGCCCTTGCCATTGCGCTCGTCGCGATCACGCTCGCCGGCTGTATCGTCGTGCCGGCGCGGCCCGTCTACTATCGGCCCGCGCCGGTGGTGATCTACTGAGGGGCACGCGGGCCCGTCTGCGCCGGGCCGCTCGCGCCGGAAGCAGTCGCGCCGGATACGGTCGTGCCGGAAGCGGACGGTCCGTCGTCGTGCGACGTCGCGGGCGTGTGCGTGGCGGCGTTGCCGGCCGCCGGGGCCTCCGGCTCGCCACCGTCCCGTTCGCGCAGCGTGTCGAGCGGATCGGCGGGCGCGGCGGCCGCATCCTGCGGCTCGACGACGCCGGCCGTAGCCGCCGGTGCCGCGGCGGGTTCAGCGGCGGCCGCGGGCGGCGCGAGATAGCGCTGCGCGAGTGTTTCGTAGAGCGGCGGCGCGAAGAAGCGCGCCATCCGGCTCGAGACCAGCGCGGTTGCCATCAGCGAAATCACGAGCGCGTGACCGTTGATCATCTCCATCACGATGACGAACGACGTGATCGGCGACTGCGTGACCGCCGCGAGGTAGCCGACCATCGCGAGCGCGATCAGCATCGGCAGGCTCATGTCGCCGAACACGATGTGCAGCAGGTTGCCGAACCCGGCGCCGATCGACAGCGACGGCGCGAAGATCCCACCAGGAATGCCCGGCAGGTACGACGCGACCATCGACACCATCTTCAGGAACGGATAGAGCACTGACAGCCGTTCATGGCCGTCGAGCAGGCCGCGCGCCTCGGCATAGCCGCTGCCGAACGTCGTCCCGCCCGACACGAGGCCGACGACGGCGATCACGAAGCCGCACAGCGCCGCGAATGCGATCGGGCGCTCGCGATACAGGCCGAGCAGGCGCGCGGGCAGCCAGCGCCCGGTATTGAGCAGCAGCCAGCTGAAGAGGCCGCCGGCGACGCCGGTCACGAGCGCGGTAACGAGCACGGCGACCGCAAGCATCTTCGGGAAATGCTGGCCGGCGTCGATCGTGCCGAAGTACGTGTAGTTGCCGTTCAGGCCCAACGCGACGACACCGGCGAGGATGATCGCGGTGATCAGCACGCCGCTTGCGCGGGCGGAGAAGCTGCGGGTCAGTTCCTCGATCGCGAACACGATCCCGGCGAGCGGCGTATTGAACGCGGCCGACAGGCCGGCCGCCGCGCCGGCGAGCACGAGCTGCCGTTCGATCTGCGCGTTCGAGCGCGGGTAGAAGCGCCGCAGGTTGAACATCAGCGCCGCGCCGACCTGCACGGTCGGGCCTTCGCGTCCGATCGTGAAGCCGCCGAGAATGCCCATGAACGAGATCAGGACTTTGCCGAACAGGATGCGCAGGGTCAGCAGCCGCGCGCCGAATGCGCTCGGGCTCGCATGCAGCGTTGCAATGACCTGGGGGATCCCGCTGCCCTCGGCGCCGCGGAAGAAGCGGCGCGTGAGCCATGCCGACGCGGCGGCGATCGACGGCGTCAGCAGCAGCGGCAGCCACGCGGCGTGGTCGCGCATCGTGCGGAACGTGTCGTAGCCCCAGTCGATCAGCCGCGCGTACAGCACGGCCGCGAGGCCCACGGCGATCGCGCCGAGCCAGAACACGCCGTACTGGCGCCAGATCCGCAGCGAGCGGCGGGTGAGGGCGGGAAACAACCCGGAAAGCAGGGCAGGAAGGGCGGGGCGTTGCATCGGCGGAAGCCGGGAGGGCAAAGCACGCATTATAAAAAGAACCTGATGCAGCCGGGGCCCGACAAATCCTCACAAAAGCGTCGCATTTTGTTGCAAATGTAATGTCGGCGTAATGTATCCACGCGGCAACCGTCGTTAGCATCACCAAATGGCCGGCCCCTCCCCATTCATAAGAAAAGTGAAACGCATCCTCATCGTGAAAGTGACGTCGCTCGGCGACGTCGTCCAGACGCTGCCTGTCGTCGCGGACCTCCACCGTGCCTTTCCGGGCGTAACGGTCGATTGGGCCGTCGACGAATCGTGCGCCGAGGTCGTGCGCTGGCATCCGGGTGTGAGCAACGTGCTCTGCGCGCCGTTGCGGCGGTTCAAGAAGCTCCGGAACGGCGGCGACCTGAAGGCGATCTCCGCGTCGATCGGCGCGCTGCGCGCGCACCGCTACGATGCGGTCATCGACCTGCACGGCGTCTACAAGAGCGCGATCATCTCGGCGCTCGCGCGTGCCGCGCGCCGCGTCGGCTATCAGACGCAGGATCTCGGCGAGGCGGGTGCCCGCTTCGCCTACTCGCATCGCTTCGGCCCGCGGCCGGACTGCGACGCGTGGCACGGGATGCGCGTGAGCGCCGGCGAGGCGCTGGGCTATGTCCCCGAAGGCATCGCCGCTTACGGGATCGTCCCGCCGCAGGATGCGAACCTGCCGCCCGCCGTGACCGACGGCGCGCCGTTCATGCTGCTGTTTCACGCGACGTCCAATCCGGACAAGCAATGGCCGGCCGACCACTGGGCCGCGCTGGCTACGCAGATGATGGCGCGCGGCGTGCGCGTGCTGGTGCCGTGGGGATCGGCAGCCGAACACGACGATGCGCAGGACATTGCCGCGCGTGCGCCGGGCGCGATCGTGCTGCCGGCGATGTCGGTGCGCGAACTGGGTGCGGCCATCGGCCGGGCTGCGCTCGTGGTGGGAGTCGATACCGGGTTCGTGCATATGGCGCACGCACTGCAGCGGCCGACCGTGATGATTTTCGTCGCGACGTCGCGCCACCATTGCGGCATCGGCGGCGCGCCGAACGCGCTGTCGATCGGCGAACCGGGTGCGCCGCCGTCGGTTGCGCAGGCACTCGATGCGATCGATACGGTCGGGCCGGCCTATGGCGCGCTGCGTGATCGGCTGACGGCCTAGGGCCAGCGCAAGCCCGCTATTGGCATGAACCGGTCCGGGGGAAGCGGGCCGCGCGTTCAGGCGAGCAGCGCTTCGACCGTCATCACCGCGGCGACGGCGGCCAGGTTGGCGAGAAGCGCCTCGAACAGGAGGCCGCGCCAGGTTTTCGGCCGGAAGCGCGCCGCGAGCAGCAGGGCGCCACCCAGCGCGAGCGCCAGGATCAGGACGAGGTCGGCGTTGCCGAGGTGGATGTTCATGGCGGCGGCTCCTTCAGCGGAGGGATCCGGGGGGGGCGTGACGGCGCCCCCGGATCGAGTATAGGCGGCACCCCCCGCCGCACGACCCGGGGCGCCCCGAGGGCTCAGACGAGCGATGCGTCGCGGGTTTCGCGCATCATCAGCACGCCGATCAGGCTGATTGCCGCCGCGACCGACACGTAGCCGCCGACCCACGACAGGCCGCCGCGCGCGGCGAGCAGCTGCGCGATGTACGGCGCGATCGACGCGCCGAGGATTCCGCCGAGGTTGTATGCGACGCCCGCGCCCGTATAGCGGACGTTGGTCGGGAACAATTCGGGCAGCAGCGCGCCCATCGGCGCGAACGTCACGCCCATCAGGAACAGCTCGATGGTCAGGAACAGCGCGACGAGCGGCATCGAGCCGCTGCCGAGCAGCGGCGCCATCGCGAAGCCGGACAACAGCGCGGCGATCGCGCCGACGACCAGCACCGGCCTGCGGCCGAAGCGGTCCGAGGCCCACGCCGACAGCGGCGTCGCGAGCCCCATGAACACGACCGCGAAGCACAGCAGGCCGAGGAAGCTCTGGCGTGGAATATGCAGCGTCGACACGCCGTACGACAGCGAGAACACCGTCGAGATATAGAACAGCGTGTAGCAGACCACCATCGCGAGCGCGCCGAGCAGCGTCGGCTGCCAGTGTTGCGAGACGAGCGTCGCGACCGGCACGCGCACGCGCTCGTTGCGGTCGAGTGCGGCCTGGAACGCCGGCGTCTCGGTGATCTTCAGCCGCACGTACAGGCCGAGCGCGACGAGCACCGCGCTGACGAGGAACGGGATGCGCCAGCCCCAGCTGCGGAATTGTTCGTCGGACAGCGACAGCGCGAGCGCGAAGAACAACCCGTTCGACATCAGGAAGCCCACTGACGGGCCCAGTTGCGGGAACATCCCGAACCAGCCGCGCTTGCCTTGCGGCGCGTGCTCGGTCGCGAGCAGCGCCGCACCGCCCCATTCGCCGCCGAGGCCGATCCCCTGGCCGAAGCGCAGCACGCACAGCAGCACCGGTGCGAGCGCACCGATCGTGTCGTAGCCGGGCACGAAGCCGATCGCGGTGGTGGACACACCCATCACGAGCAGCGACGCGACGAGCGTCGATTTGCGGCCGATGCGGTCGCCGAAGTGACCGAACAGGAACGAGCCGATCGGCCGCGCGATGAACGCGATGCCGAACGTGACGAATGCGGACAGCGCCTGTGCGGTCGCGGAGCCGTGCGGAAAGAAGACGGGGCCGATGACGAGTGCCGCGGCGGTCGCGTACACGTAGAAGTCGTAGAACTCGATCGCGGTGCCGATGAAGCTCGCGAACACGATGCGCCGGTGGCTGACGGCGCCGGCCGAACCGGTTGCGTGTGCAACGGCCGGGGGAGATGCGGACATGGATGTCTCCGTTTTGTCGTTGGGCGGTCGGCTGGGTGAGCGCTCGGGCAGGCGGACGCCTGCCGGGAGCGGCCGAGCGGATGAGGCGGCGGCGTGGACGCGCGGCGTGGCGCGGACGTCACCCGCCGGTCGACGATGGAGACGGATAGGTCGCCGCCGCCCGGTGCCGGCGTGGTCGGCTCGCATGCCGGGTGCGGCGCGCGAACGCGCGCGGGAGGGTGGCCGCGCGATTGCGGAAAATTATAGCCAGCGCCGCGACATAGCGGCAATCGCGGGCGGGCGCGGGCTCAGTCGATCGATTGCGACTGCGTGGATGCGGTGCTTTGCAACTGGAAGTGGCCGTCGTCGTTGAACAGCCAGCCTTCCATCATCTCGACCCGGCCATTGCCGTCCAGCAGTTTCGACGGCGGTGGCGGCAGCGGCGCCGAGCGGCGCAGCGACGCGAGCGCGAGCGCTTCCGCTTCGCTGTCGCCGTTGCTGCGATAGACGGATGCGTTGACGAGGTGGCCGCTGCGATCGACGGTGAACGCGACGACGACGAGCGAGCGCAGCATCGCCTGCGGCATCCCGTGCGACACGGCGGACGGATTGTGCTCGGCGACGCACTGCGCGACTTCCACGCGGTACTGGTCGCGATTCGCGCTGCGGATGACCGACGGAATCGTCAGGACCGAGCGCAGCGACGGCGGCGGCGTGATCGTGCAGGCGGCAAGCATGACGGCGGCGACCAGCGCGGCAACGCGCAGCCGGTCGACGCCCGGGCAGGGGAGAGAGGGCATGGGGAGTGCCGGAGGGTGACTATAAAAAAATGATAGGCGCCTGGGCGCGGCGCGTTATCGGGAGAAACGCATAGCACGCGAAGCGCGATGTGCCGATTCGCGGATGATGGCGATCGGCGGGGCCGCCGGCCCGTATCGCGAGGTGATGTGACATGACACGTGACCATGCGGGCACGACGATTGCGCACGCGCGGCGCGTGCGGGAAGCAACGGCAGCGGCGTGCTCGACCGGCTCAGTAGCCGTGTGTCACGAGCGATAGAACGGACAGGTCCGGATGCGTGCCGTCGATGATGGTCTTGCCGATGTGCACGGCTTCATGCACCGCTTCTTCGACGCTCGCGAAGCTTTCTTCGCCGTCCGCATGGAACGGCACGGCATGATCCGGCAGCGCGGGGTTCACGCCCGGATGGCAGACATAGCCGGTGTAGGTGTAGCGCGCATCGCTGCCGGGGACGAGGCCCGGCACCACATGGATCTCGAAGCCTTCGTAATCGACGTGATCCGTCGCTGTCGACAGTTCGGTCATGGCGGTCTCCGTGTGCCGCATGCACGGATGGTGCGGGCGGCATCGAATCGCGGCGGCGGTCGTGTCGCCGTGCTGATCGAATTCTAGGCGATGGCGGCCCGGCCCGTGAGGGCTGCGCGCGTCGCCCGCGGCAACGTCGAGCGTGCCGCAGGCGGTGCGTGTTACCGCGTGCAGCGCGCGTCCTTGCGCTGCACCACGAGGATCACGGGATACTTCTGGCCGTGCTCGAGTTCCACCGGCGCGACGACCGTCAGTGTGGCCGGGTCGGAATCGTCGTACACGCTGACCTGCTCGTTGCGGATGTAGGTCACGCCGGTGCAGTTCGACGCGCGCCCGTCATCCGACACCTTGCACTGGAGCTCGTTTTCCTTCAGGTAGTTGTACGGCGTCGGGCTCGCGAGGTATTCGCGCAGGCCGCGCGGCGAGCCGCCGACGCCCTTCACGTACGCGATCGCGCACGACGGCGTTTGCGCGTCGGTGCCGGAGGCGGAATCGGCGGCCGCTGCGTGCGTGCCGATGGTGGCCAGCAGGGCGACGAGCGACGAGGCGATGAAGGGCTTCATGACGTGGATTTCCCGTTTCGCGAATCGGAGCGCCGGATTGTAACGGCATCGGGCGAGATGCGTCGGCACGCGGGGCGGGCAGCGTGCGCGCCGCGCCGTGGACAAACAAAAACCCCGTCATTCGATGAATGGACGGGGTTGGGCGAACTTCCTGGCGGAAGCGGTGTCCGCTAACCAACCTTATTTTGTAAGGGTTTGTCGTATGGTATTCCGGTTAACCCACCAAACAACCCACCATCACATGCATATAGGTTGGTCTCGAGGGCGGCCAAGCGATCAAGCGGCCCGTATCTTCCCGTGCTCGATGATGGAATGGCTCCGCAGGAGGCCGCGGCGGTCGGCCGCAGTTGCGTTCACAACGCATGTCATCGAGACGCCGTCCCGCAACTCCGCATAGATCGACGAGGCGCCAACTTCTTGGGCTGGCACGCCATTCGACACCACATCGGTATCCTTTCCAGTCATGATGCTCGTCCGTGGAGACAAAATCGGACGCCTTGTGGGGCATTGCCAGCGCCGCTCGTGACGCGTTGATCCAAGCGAAAAATTGGGGAGAGAATGAGCGGATCCAAATTGACAGGCAGGGATCTGGCCATCGCATTTCGGGCCGCCCAATTCTATGCCGAACGCCATCCCAGATCACGGCAGGTCACGGTGACCTCAAGACTCAGAATTTGGAGGCTCGCCTCGTGGTCAGAGCCAATGAACCCGGGCGTTATCGAAATGAGGTCGCTGGAGGCGATGAGGTGTCCTCGGAGGCATGCCCTTATGGCCCCGACCATTGCGCCCTTCATTCGCGAACCTAGTGGTTTCCCACCCTTCGATCAAAATCACAAAAAAGTGATACTATGGCCGCCGACAAAAAATTTTGGCTTCGTGACCATTTGAGCGCCACTGGGAGGCGCGATGTGCGAGCACATTACGAGCGCGCATCGGACGCGGTGCAGGCCGCCTTTGATGCGCATTGGGAACTGCTCGAGGGCCGTCCGAGGGAGCGATGGACTCGACCTGACGCAGCCAAATTGGATCCAGAGTGGAAAGGCGGATTCAGGGAATTTTTTGAGTTCCGGTTCAAAGCGGACAATGTCCAGCAGCGACCACTTGGTTTTTTTGGGCCGGACGATGGCCGTTTTGCGCTACTGCTTTGGGCGATAGAGAAAGGTCACAAGTTCGCCCCAAAAGAAGCGATAGATACTTGTGACAAGCGGCGCAAATCCATCCTCGATGGGCAGGCAACCACGCATCACTGGGATGAGGACGAGAAGGATGAAAGCGAGCAAGCTGGCGAAGCTCCGCCGCAAAACATACCGCGACGCCTACGTTAAGTCGCTGGTTGAGCAGGGATTGGCATTCCAGATCAAAGAGATGCGACTCTCTAGAGGGCTGACGCAGCGTCAAATGGCTGAGCGTCTGCAGCTCGGAGGTCAGTCGGCAGTCGCGCGCTTGGAGGATCCGTCCTACGGTCGCATGACTCTCGCGACGCTTGCAAAGATCGCGGCATTTTTTGATGTTGCGTTCACTGCAAGGATGGTGCCGTACTCGCGGTTCCTGGTCGACACCAGGGATCTATCCCCGGAAAGCATGCATGTCGAATCGTTCGAGCATGAGGATGAGGCTGGCGCGATCGAAAACGCACCAGAATTCGTGCTCATTCGCCATGGCTTCAATGTTCCGACTGCAAACGCGCCCTCCACGATACGCTTTGGCGGAAATGCAGCCGAAGTAGGCAGAAATTCACGGTCAAAGGCGCTAACGTTTAGCACCAGCTCTAGCACGATCACCATTCAGAAACTGACCTCCCTGGAGTTCACTCATGCCTCGTGAGATCAAACTAATCGGCGAGAACGGCGGTTTTACATGTCTCGTCCCCGATCAATTTCCAGAAGTGTTCGTTGACGGGGTCTCCGAGATTCAGGTCGGAATGCCGGTATCTCGCCTTCTGTTCCATGCTGTCCAGGTCCCGGCAAATGGCGATACCCCGGAAAGCCGAATCGCGCGCTTGTCGCTCGTGATCCCCACTGCCGCGCTCATGGAGTTCATTGGGAATATCGCTGCCAACACCACCGAGGAAGTCGTCACAACCACGACTACGGCCTCCGCAGCATATCTCGCGCAGATCGCAGCGAATATCAATCGCTTGGGAGCGATGACAAAGGCGGTCGAGCTGGAGCACAAAGAGAAGGTGTGACGAAGCGAATGCAAGAGTGAATAAAAGATCGCGTGGGACAACAACTCACCGCTGTGCGATTAGCTTCACCCAAAATCGCTGAGACCAGCTCTGGCGACAGACAAAGGACCGCAAGTGGGAGGAAAAGAGCATGGGCCGCATCCCGATCTACCTGAATGACGCGATCGACTTTGAGCTGCTGTTGTAAGTATCCTACAACAGCGCAGGTCATACGCATCGAATTTGCACTCCTCGTCCGGGCGAGTACGCGACAGCGATGTTGATGGCGGGGATGGCGCCGGCGTTTTGTGCTCGACAGCTCGGGCGTAGCGTCGACACATTCCTGACGACCTATGCGAGATGGCTAGATGGGCGCCAAGATGCTATCGAAATGGCACGTCTCGAGGCA
Organism: Burkholderia sp. BCC1993; assembly: GCF_905339865.1. NCBI lineage: Bacteria > Pseudomonadati > Pseudomonadota > Betaproteobacteria > Burkholderiales > Burkholderiaceae > Burkholderia > Burkholderia sp. BCC1993. Next base: position 88,910 of record NZ_CAJPGZ010000020.1, read on the forward strand.
TCCCTCGACGATTCAGGGGACTCTCCAGGATGAGTGATACGAGCAAGTTCGATAACTTGGTGCGACGTCTTCGCGCGCGTTGTCGCATATAGAATCGCTCCCTACATCACCGCCGACCGCACGCGACCGCGCACCGGTCCGAATATCTTCCCGTGCTTCAGAAACAGGTGGAGCTGCGCATGATGCGCTCTTCCGCAGACGTGCCGGAAGTTATTGGTGCAAGGCTTGTAGCGTAAAGCGTCAGGCCTCCCCATGAAGTCTTGTGGAATGCTGTCGATCCCATCGAAAATCGACGGCTGCTCATGGGCTGTACGCTCGGCGCTCCTGACGCGACGCCGCAGTAGTCCCTCTGCGATCGCCAGATAACCGGCCAGCGCCTCGCTGCTGCCATCGAAGTGATCGAACATATGGAAGTAGGCGACGGCCTCTGAGAACCGCGCAGCGATCGCCGCGCGCGCCTCTGTGGCCTCTTCAGCCCGCTGGGCGGCCACCTCAGGTTCATGTTGGGCTGGGCCGGAGAGACGAGCGAACACCGAGTTCGTCATGAACTCGCCGTCGGCGTTTCGTTCTTCCTGATCAATTCGGACGGAATGTCGAAATTGTCGGTTCACGAACTTGCCGAATCGCTTGAGCAGCCGCGCCACGATGGTTTCCTGCAGTTCCTCGTCTTCCGGCTCGATATAGCGGCCGCGCTCGGCCTTGATCTCCTCTGCCAGGATCCACGCTTCGTTTTTCAGGTCATCGACTGACTGCTCACGGCTGGTGAGCTCGGCAAGGTACCTCAGGCGCCGGATCATCGGCGTGATCAACCGATGAAAGAACGACGCCCCGTCACGATCTGTCATCCGGGGCCTCGAGAATGGAGTAGGCGGCTAGCTGCGATCACGAGCTTATCAGGATTGTTTTACGGTCGTGAGAAGGACTGAGCCGTCTCGCGCGCGCACGCGCGTAGGCGTAAGAAAATGCGATCATTGCGTTTCAGTCGAGCGCGCGGCGCGATCTCATATTCAATCGGTAGAAAAGCATGACCACACAAAATCCGAATGATGCAATAGCAGTGACGGAAGAATTGGCCAGCCGCCAAATCTTGAGGCGTTCACTTGAAGAGTGGTGGGAGCGATTGGCGGATCGATCCGCGACGTGGGACCTTGAGACCGTCAAACACCTCGTCGTGTTGAATGCCGCCGGCTTCGCAGGGGTGGCAACGCTACTCGCTGGAAGTAAGCCGCCTCAGCCTGGATGGCTCGGCCGGGCGACGCTGCTCGGATACGGTTTTGGCGTAGCCTTGGCAATTCTCAACATGTACTTGGTATCTGTGCGTTTCGACAAGATGACCATTGAGATTAAAGAGCGAATCGTGGCGACTCAGGATTTATCGAGGCCAATGGATAACGTCTTCGATCGGCTCACGGCAGGACGCCGCTTCGGTCTCGCCGGCCAGATATGCGGATGGGGAGCCGCCATCCTCGCGGTTCTTAGCACGCTCGCCATTGGCTTTAGCCTCGTGAAGTGACAGTGATCACGAGCCGAATAAAGCGCGTCGCTAAGCGTGAATTCAAACCCAGGTCAATGCAAAAATGAACCAGCCCGTCCTATTTCCAGATGCTCCGCAATTTTCAGTCGAAGAACTGGAGGCCTGCCGGTTGTCGGGCGATTTTTGTCCAATCCTCTTTGAATGGTACAAATTCGTGGGATCTGCTTGTGCGTTCGTTGCACATATTCAGGCAGACTCGCCAGTCATCCGGCAAATCGCGCCAATCCATTTCGCGACGGTAACGGGACTCCTGAATCGGTGCGCCAGGCTGATGCTATCAAACGTTGCGCTATCTCATGAGGGGCTGTTTGGAGAGACTACTGCCATCGTCGATCGATGCATATTTGAGTCAGCGATCAAGGTCATCTGGCTTTGCCAAGACGAAGGGGCCGGAGAGCGATTTTTCCGCTATCTCGCAGACGGCTTGCAAACGGAAATGGAACTAAAAAGTTGGATCCACGAAGCAATCGCGAAGCGCGGGGCGACGATGGCGATAGAGAAGCGCATGCTTGATTCGATTGCGCGTCACACGTCGCGTGCAGGGCTATCTGAAACAGATATTGCGAGAGCGAAGCGATTGCCCAGCCTGGCGGCAATGCTTGAGAGCATTGGCGAGGACCGTCTTCTCTATGTTGTCGGACAGCGGCTAGGCTCCCACCATATTCATGGAACGTGGCCAAGTCTGCTTATGCACTATCTTGAGGACTCGGACGAAGGCGGGTTGCGACCGCGAGGACACAATTGTGCAACGCACGTGAATCAGTACATGCTAGTGCCAATTCTGGTTCTTGGCGCGATGAAAGGCTTTGTTCGGTTTGCGATCGAGTGCCGAGAGGATGCGGTTCCAATGGAACAGCTTTTCGATTCGATCGAGGATGAACTGGACAAGATCTATCTGGAAGTCGCGGCAGGTGACACCGACATGGTCGAGTCAAAATAGCACCGATGAGCCGCTAACTGAACGCGCAGATTTGTGTTCTATGCCGGGACCTGTGTAGGCCGTCAGTTTCTCGACGATCTCAGTTATCGCAGACTCGAGAGCTGCGTGGTTGTCGCTTTTCCGTGTTCAACATTGTGAGGTAACGAGCAAGCTGTGCCGAAGACGAGTTCTCATCCGTGCTTCGCCGAAGTGGGCCGTTGCCGCGCGCAAAAGAATAAGCCCGCTTGCTTTCGCAGAGCGGGCTTCAATGTTGGTTGCGGGGATAGGATTTGAACCTATGACCTTCGGGTTATGAGCCCGACGAGCTGCCAGACTGCTCCACCCCGCGGCGCGGAGTGTAATCGCAATACGGTGCTACGTCAAAGCGCGTCAGCGATCGTTACTCGTCATCCTCTTCATCGTATTCGGCCAGGCGAGGGTGGTGGTACGGCATGAGTGTCTTCGCGGCCTCGACGCGATGCTCCATGGCAATGCCAGGATGACCCATCACCGCCTCCAGAAACTCCTTCGCATCATCGGTATGCGGAATACCATTCCACGCGGCTGTTTGCTTGTCGGTCACGTTGATCTCCTACTGGTTGCGGTTGTTGACGACGAGGCGAGGAGGCGGTGCCATCGATGCGAACTTGCTCGCCGCCTTCTTCGCCCGGTCGGCCTGCTCGCCCTTCTTGCCGCCTTCGCCTTTCTTTGCGTAGAGGAAGGGTAGTGCTGCAGAAGCCGCGCGCACCTGGACCGCCGTAGCCTCGATGCGGCCGAGCGCGATGTCCTGCAGCAGCGTCAGCATGTCACGATCTCCCAGCGGAACGGGGACCGCCTTCGTGCGTTTGAGCGCGCCACCGTGCGCCTGCGGCTCAAGCGCCTCCTTCTTCGCAGCACGGCGAGGAGCCACCGCCTCCGCAGGCGTTTCAGCCTTCGGTTTCCGGCCGGCGCCGGACCGAGCGCCGCCGCGACGACTCGTCGTCGTTTGATTCTTTGCGGGTTTGATTTCCTCACTCGCGGCCTTGGGCTTGCGACCGGCTCCTGGCCGCGAACCCCCGCGCCCATTGGGTTTGGTGGTCATTTGATTTCCTCCGTTTGATTACCGAGAGGCGTTTAAAGGGTGATTTTTTCCCTGCGTGGGAGGGCGCGTGGTGTCTAAGGTCGACCACCCGTAGCCTTTTCCACGCCCCCCCTGGGGTGTCGCGGTTGCAACGATGCGGCCAGCGCTTGCGAGAGGCCGCCGCCGTGCCGCTGCTGCGCGGTCGTCTACGCCTCCGGCCATCGGGCCAATCATCGGCTCAAAGCGTGTTTTATCGGGGCGGCAGGCAGGGCGGGCAGCAGCGCGCCGCGGCCCGCTCGCATAGCTCGGCTATTGCTGGTCCTCGGCGTAGATGCCGCTGCTGACCACCTTCGAGCCGACGAGCATCTGACCGTAAACCAGTGGCACCGGCTCGCCCTGAGCGGAACTGTTCACCGGCCCGTTGAAGTAGTACGACGTGCCGTTGTTGCCTGCCGTGCTCGCGAGCCCATGCGTCTGCGGACTGAGCATCTGCATGATGCCGCCGAGTGCCATCGATGCGCCGATGGTTGTCAGGGGTTGGATGCCGAACGTAAGGCCGACCACCATCAACGTCACCCCTAGAATCGTCTGAAATAGTCCGCCGGACTTCGCGCCAGTGATGACCGGTGCGATTCGAATGTCTTCATCACCAACCGGGTGCCGCAACTCATCCTCGGTCAGGTTCTTTTTGCCGTTGAACACCGCGAAGGTCAGCCCGTTGTCCTTCGCGTTCATCATGAATTTCTCGAAACCCGGTGCGACGACGGAGAGCGCGCGCACGGCCTCCGCCGTCGAATTGACGGCCAAGCGGTGCACGCGGCCAAATCTGCTTCCCAAGATCCCGTAGAGACGAATCGTTCTCAGCTTTTCTGTCATATCGAATCTCCTTGATGGTTGAATGCCTTCGAGTCGTTTATGCCTCGCGTATCAACCGCGTCACGACGTCACGGTATGTCGCCACACCGTCGACCATGCCCGCAGCCAGCGCGTCGATCGTGGACGAGGGTGCGCCTGGATTCCCAATCTTCCTGCTGCCACGTTTTTACCTTTTTTTGTCCACGTTTATGGTTGCTGAGGGGATCGCCCGGTGTCCCGCGATGTGGGATGAAGTTTTTCACCCCCCCCTTACGACTAGCGGCCCGAGAGCAGGCGCCCGGCGCTCATCGATGCTGGCTGAACGGAACCACGAAAATCAGACCAGTGAGGCCAGCTTGCGTCGACGCGCTGCGGTCGTCTCCCGCTCAACGCTGGCTTCGCGCTCGTCGTTCGTCATCGCGTATTCGGCTGCATCCCGGTACCACGCCGGCGTGAACCCGCCATTGGGGTCGTGCGGATTGATCTCGATAAGGTCCGGCAACACGAAACCCATGCAGGGGAGTCTCGCGTCGTACCCGAGTTGTTCGATCGAACCGCGAAGGCTTTCCTCAGCCTCGTTCGCTGCATGCAGTTCGAGCAGGGCGTTGATTACGCGTTTGACGCGTTGCTTGTGCTCGGCATCGAATCGTTCGGCTGCTTTGCGTGACAGCGCGCGCTTCAGATCGCGCACTACAAGATCCTGCGAGGCGATGGCGCGCCTCAGGCTGTCCGAAAGCGCCGCGTTCTGTTTGATCTGGTCGACAAGGTCCAGCACCGGCTTACCTTCCAGCAGGCGCTCCGCAACCGCAATACGCTCGGCATCGGTCTGCTGCGACTTGCTTTCCTGATCGGCCGCCCACGCTGCATGCAATTCGATATTGCGGGCTTCGCATTTGCGGAGTTCAGCATGGAAGCGCGCCAGCTTGTCGATCTCAGTACGGTATTCCGGCAGGCTGTCCAGGCGTGGGTAGTCGAGATTTTCGGTAGCGTTCTTCATTGGCCTTGGCCTCACTTCTTGGTGTTCAGGTTGTCGATCTGCATCTGGCGAACGATGCGGCGCTTCGCGTCGAGACTCGCGCCGCCGGTCATCAGGGAGCGCACGGCTTTCGCCGCCGGTGACGTTCGGCCCATCTGCTCGAGCAGGCGGTTCGGAATACCCATCGGCCGCCCAATGGGGAAACCCTTCGAGGTGTCGTTTTTCATTGCGCCCCCACGTCGGTCTGTTGGGTCTGGGCTGCGTCCGGCACGACCATGTCCCTCGTGTCGGCTTTGATCCCCTCCATCAGCGAGTCGATGTCATCGAGATGTGCCTTGATGATGTGGGCGACATTCATTGCCCTCTCCGCGTCGTGGGCGGCAAAGATTCCCTTGATGGCCAGCTTGATCCCGTCCAGCTTGTCGCTCACTGCCTGCCGCTTTTCGTCCGTACTCAATTGAGGCTCCTTCGTTGGTTGTGTCTGCCGGGTTGGTGATGGACAGGGATCAATGCACATGCATCGGGTCTCCCTGAATGAAAAAGGCGACAGCCCCATCGTAGGACTGTCGCCTTGGATACCCCCTTGGTACGGAACGACTAAAAGCCGCCGTTGGTCAGCTTGCGATAGCGCTTTTCCGCGACGCTCGGCTTAGGGTGGGGGAGAGGAACCCGCGCAGCTGCTCGAGCGTACGCATCATCGAGGTCGCTGCAGAGGTGTCGCCGCACGATTGAATCGAACGCCTCCCAGAATGGCTCGAATCGAACATTCGACCGGGACCGATCCGCGCGCGCCTTCAGTTTCACGTAATCGCACTCGAGGCGCAGCACGATCCGCTCTAGGCGGTCGGCGTTCATCATCTGTGCCGTGACGGAGACGACCAGGTCGCGCGCCGTTCGGTACTCGCTCAACTGGATGCCGGCGCCGTACTTGCCGAGATCCGCGATAGCGCGCTCCTGGGCCGATAGCCGCTCGCGCAGCTCGGCCGCCGTGTCGCCGCATCCGAACTCGAGGCGTTGCATGATCGAGGTCAGCTCCATTGCACTGGCGAATAGGTTGCTCATGGCATGGCCCCCATCCGTCAATGCAGCAGCCGTGGGCCCGGTCGGGTGCTCGTCGAAACACCGTCTGGGATCAGGAAGCCGTCGAGCACGCCGCCGGGGCCGAACGCGCCGCTCATCGCCCGCTCGCCGTCAGGTGTGTCGAGCCATTCGCAATATGCCGCGTGCAGCGCATCGAAGAACGTTCCGCTTTTCCATTCCTTGTCTCGGTGCTCGGCAGAGTCCTCCAAGCCGTCCACGAAGACCAGGCGCGTGAACCCGTGCGACTCGTCGAGGCCGGCGCGATCGGCGACATTGACGTTCAGGGCATCGCAGCGCTCGGCGAGATCGAGCGCTGCGTCGATCAGGTGCGCAGCGCGCAACAGCAGGCCGCCGAACCGGCGCATCGTCTCCTCATGGTGCTCGGCGGCTGCCTCAAGCGCTGTCGCGGTGACCCTCAGGCTGCTGATTCGCGCGCGGTCGAACGGGTTGCCGCGATGGATCAGGAGTCGCATGCGCCGCTCGACCAGCCGGCGCTCGTCGAGGAGGGCGTCGCGCGCCGCCGCGGCGCGCCGAAGCGACCGGCGCACCTTGGCAATGTAGAGGTATGCCAGCTTCTTGGTCTCGCTCATCGGTCGAACCTCCATGCCCGCCGGCTTGCTGCCTGCCGTGCCTGCTCCTCGGTGCGCGCCACGTGGAGCCGCTCCCGGAAGTAGGCGAGATCGGGCCGGAGCGTGCTGATCGGCTGGCGCTCGATCGCACCGATCACGAGGTCGTAGTCGTCATCGGGCCAGTGCTCCAGCTTCGCCAGCGCGTCGACGACTTCGAACAGCTCGCGCTGCATTGCCGAGAGCTGGTGCGGATCGATGTACGGCCCCCACGGTAGATACATGCCACCATCTCCCGACTGCAAGGCGCCCACGCAATCGTCCGGCAGCTGCTCGCTCGGCCGATTCGCGGTTTGCAGGTAGGCGAGGATTTCCGCCTTGTGCGGGGCGAGCTTCGCGCGGATTGCGTCCATGGCTTCGTCTGAGCCGCGCAGCTTGACCGTGCCGTCACGCAGATAGACGCGCACGCCTGCCGCCTCGGCATCGCAAATAAGAGACTGGATGTTCATCGCGACTCCTTTTCAGGATCTGCGGCTCGGCAGATGGCTAGAGCGCCGAAGAAAGCCGTTCGATATACATTCTTTTCGTGGCTGCTCATCTTCCAGATGTTGCGTTCGTGCCATCGCATGGAGTCAGCGAGCGCCGCGGTGTCCGATAGCTTCCCGGGCTCGAACATCTGCCCGAGCGCCTCTCCAACTGCGCCGTCGACAATCCGCCGGTGGGCCTCATCGCACTCAAACGCAGCGGCGAACGAGTAAGCGAGATCGAATATCCGGTCGTCCGTCATAGGGCCTCCTCGCGGCCATCAGAGTCTGGCGGATTCCCCGAAGGCTTCACTCCCTCTGCCGTGAATTCTTCGGCGGAAGCTGGAAAAGGGACGGACCGCAAACCCGCGTGGTTACGGAAGAATTCACGACCCCCCGAAGAATTCACGGTATAGAGAGTGGAATTCTTCGTGAATTCTTCGTCGCCTGAATTCTTCGGCAGCGCCCATTCCCATCCCTCCTTCATGCCGAGCTTCCGCTTCTCGACCTTCAGATCGGAAGCTGCCCGAAAGATGGTTGCCCGACTGAACCCGGCTCCGTCAGCGTCGCGCCACAGGTCTTTGGCGTTGATCGGTCCGTCCGCAAGAATGCTGGCAAGGAAATCACGCGCCTCATCGCGCGGCCCCCTTTCTTCATCCTGCTGCTCCACGTCGCCGAGAATCTCGCGAGCGTTGCCGTCGATCATGTCGCCCCAGACAACGCGGCTGGCCTGAATACCGTTGGCATCGGCAAGCTCAAGCGTGTAGCTCACACCGCCGTCGTCCGGCGCAATGTTGGACTTTGCGCGGGCCAGAATTCGGCGCTCCGCAGCCTCATCCTTGCCGGCTACGAGCACCATGCGGGCGAGCGCAACAAACGCTTGGGAGCCGATGACACGCTCGGCCGGCGAGCTGCCCTTGGTGCCCTTAGCAAAGTGGCTGATGCCGAGCACCGCGCACCGATGGCTCGCCGCCATGTCGACCAACGCTTGCAGGTTGCGGCGCACGTCATTGACCCGGTGAGCATCGCCGGATACCGCCGATACGATTGGATCGACGATGAGCATCGCCGCGCCACCCATTTCTGAGAGACGCTCCGCAAGCAGCGGAATATCGTTGGACGGGTCGAAAGGTTGGATCTCGCCGTTTGCGCCGGTGCTGCCCGAGACAATATGGATCCGATCCAGGTCCGCGCCCGCGGCGGTCAGGCGAGGCGCGATGGTATCGGCCGGGTTGTCTTCGCCGGACCAGATCAACACATTGCCCGTGCGGTTACAGGTGGTGCCGTCCGGCCACTTGCCGCCACGCGAGACCGTTGCCGCCAACGCGATAGCGAGGGTCGTTTTTCCGGTACCAGGCGAACCAGCAAGCAGAGTCAGCTTTCCTTCGGGAAGCCAGTCCGGCCACAGCCATCGGATGGCCTCCTGAACGATGTCCGATGCGCGTGTGAGTAGGACGGTCGGTCGCGCGCTCTGAGTGACCTTGGCGACGCCACCCGGCGCCGTCGCCGCTTCCACACAAGCTCGCACGGCTTCCAGGCCGTCGAGGGCGTGCAGGTCGTTGAAGTCGCTGGCCTTGTCCGGACGATCAGCGCCGAAGTCTGGCACGGCGAGCAGGGCGTCGACCACGCGCGCGGCCTCCGTGGCCTTCGTCATGCCCGGATTACCAGCCGTCGCTGTATCGTCGTCGGCACAGATCACGATGCGCAGGCGGGGATACTTGGTCCGCCATGCCTTCGCCACGCTCACGAGGTTTCCAGCGTTCATCGCCGCGGCCACCGGGTGGCCAGTCGCTTCGTGCAGCGAGCAGGCGGTCGCGAATCCCTCGCACACAAGCAGCGGCGTACCGTTACCGGGCTTGGGGCCGGCACTTACCCCGACGAAGCACCCGCTGATCCGGCCGCCCGTCTGGAACGACTTGTTGCCACCCGGCTGGATGTACTGCGCCGAATGATGCACGCCGTCGACGTCCTGAATCTTGACGACGAGCTGCTCGCGCAGTTGCTTGGCGCCGTATGGCTTGATCCGCTTCGCGCGCAGATAAGCATGGTCGGCGTGGACGGTGCCGGCCTTCTCCCAAAGCTCGCGGGCCTTGCAGGCGGCTTCAGACTGCGTGCGCTCGTGACGTTCGGTCGCCTCTTTGGCTTCCTGCTCGCGCGCGGCACGACGCCGCTCGCGCTCGGCAGGATCGATCTGCTTGAGCGGTTCGCTCTCTACGTACCCATGCTCGATTGCCTTCTTGTACAGAGTGGCGATCGTGATGCCGCCGGCCTTGAACGAGCGCCAGACCGACCGCGCATCGCTCTCGCTGTAGCTCTTGGCAGCGCGAGACCAGTCATCCCATAGATCGAAGCCGCCATCTCCAAGCTCCGCCTTGACGGCCATTCCCATTTGAACCCACGTGTCGCGGTCGTCGGCCGGAACATGGCTCAGTGCCGCGCGGATGCGTTCCTCTTCCGCATATACGCTCATGCACCCTCCATAGCTGGTGAGGAGTGCTCAGCGCTGCGCATACACCGAGACGCACTCTTTTCAAGTTGGGCGGCCATCCGCTTGCGCAGTGCGTGTTCCGCATCCGAACCGATCTTGGCCATCTTCCCGATCAGTTCGATCTGGTTGGCGATGACGAAGAGGAGGCTAGTTTGGTGGTCGTCTTGAAGTGCGCCGGATGGCACCTCATTTCCGCACCGATCCTCGTTGATCAGGCAGCCGATGCCGGCCACATTTTGGCTAAGGGCCTCAGCCGCCTCGGCCGCGTCTTCCGACGCGCACGCCAGGCGCTCGAGTTCCTCATTCGTCGCGTTTTTCGTATCGAACTGGTCCCAAAGGAAATTCAGGAGACCTGCGGCATCCGTGCGGAACGGGAGATTAGACATGGCTATGCCCCTCCGTGCGAGCGAGGTCGGCCAGGCGGCGGAGGGCGTCGCCGGTGATGTCGAGAGCGTCTTGGTAGGTGGGGGCGAGCGCTGCAGTGCGCAGCGCGTCGCGAACGATGGAGGTGAGGGTTTGCGGGAATTGGGCGTGCGTGCGACCCGCCTGGATTACGGCTTGTCCAGCTCGATTGTCGCGCCGGCCGATCGCATGCGATCCAGCACACGCTCCAGCGTCGCAGGGTCGAGTTCCAGCCGCGCCGTTGCGAAGAACAGCATGTGCATGCCCATGTCGCGGCGATTCGCAGAGTCCGCCGCCATGTATTTGCGCCACTGGGCGCCAGACGACACTCCGAACAATTCGGCCATTTCGGTGCTGCTCATCCCGAGCTGATCTTTCAGCCGCTTCAGGTCGTCCGCAGACGGCGGTGTGTAGTTGGTCATCGGGTTTGAGTGCGCGCGCAGGCGCACGAAGAAATGTCTTCATGATCGGCGTCCTTTCGGAGATTCGGGTCGCGCGGAGTGCGAGACCCATGATCGTGAAGGTAGCCCCTTTGGGTATGTTTGTCAATTCCGAAGAGTAATGCAAGCGCATCAGTTCACCCCCTTCGGATCAGCAGCCTGAGCGGCCAGTCGGAGCGCTTGCATGACCTCGCCGACCTGGTCGGGGCGCAGCGACACACCAGCGCGGCCGGGCTTCCATTCGCCGCCGTCCGTAACGAACCAGACGCGCAGGTCGACGAGTGTGCGGCCGCGGTACTCGCTGACCGTGATCCTCAGACGCTCGGAGTCAGACCGGCGCGTGTCGAGAAAGCATGTCGAGTGGTCGACGGACGAGGTATCATTTTGTCGGGTCGTCTGGGTCGCGCTCTTGCCGGAGTCGCGGCCCTTTTCATTTTGGGTCGTCGGAAACGTCATGCGTGCGCTCCCGTGAGAACCGCGCGAAGCGCGCCGACGTTCCAGCGGGTCGAGCCGCCGATCTTGATGGGCTTGGGAAGGGCGCCGCTCTTTGCGCGGTCCCAGACGGTGGAAACGTTGCAGCCGCACAGGGCGGCCACAACGGTGTCACTGACTCCGGCAGCGTTCGGGAGGCTGTCGAAATTTTGGAGGGCTTGGCTGTCTGCTTTCTTCATCGTACCGACTCTCGGAAACGCCCGGGATTGGGCGGGTCGATACGAAATCTATTGCCGAAAACAGCGACTGTCGCCACTCGTACTGGCAGACTGCGCTTGCTGCAAGCTAACTGCTCAGCCTTCTTGCTCGCTGCTCAGTGTGCTGGCAGGGTGACGCTTTTCCTCGTCCCATTCCCGGCACCAGTCCTCGATTACTTTGGTGCTGGTCAAATGCTCGCACTTCGTGAGCATGTCGCGCGCAAATGCCGCCTTTGACGAATACGAATCCGACCGCATTTGCCAATCTGTCCAGCACTGGCGAACGAATGCCTTCTCTGTTTGCTTGGGGTCGTTTGCGTGACGAGCAAAGCCCCCTTTGCGCGCAAGCGAGGTGAGTGGGCTTGTACAAGCGTCATTCCGCATACCGGATAGCCGGCCAACCCAATGCTGCGCTTGCACGATGCAATCCCACGCCTTATCGCGGTCACCCGTTAGACGCGCAGAAACAGACTCCGCTGCGAAAGCGCAAGTCATTCGCACAAGGATCACCTGAGCTGCGATCCCCGAAATTCCGTCGCCGCACTTTACTTCGCGTTCCCATTCAAAATAAATGTCTTCGGCACGAGGCATCCCCGTGTCTCGGGTTGGTGTGATGAACTGTCGCGCGAACTCGTCTTTCGAGATGTCGCCTGCAATTTCGATATAGTGGTTATATGCGTCCAACATCGTTCCCGATGCCCATGACGACAGTACATCTCTCTGTGCATCCATTGCTTGCCCAGTAGCAAAGCCCTAGTTTGGAGCCGCGCCGGCCGGGTAGGGCACCCGGTTTTCGCCCCGTCGAGCTAGGCGCGGCAAACCTTCACGCCGTCTTGTTGATCGGTATCACGTCGCCGCCGTCGTGCGGCTTCGAAATGAACTCCGCCCAATCTGCCATCATCCGGCGGCGCTTCTCTAGCACGTCGCCCCGCCAGTAGGCGGCCTCCGTTGCATCTGCCTTGATGTGGGCGAGGGCGACTTCGGCCAGCTCGCGCGGATAGTTGGTGTACTCGCCGGCCCAGTCACGAAACGTCGAGCGGAAGCCGTGCGGCGTCGCCTCGAGGTGTTGTCGACGCATCAGCTCGAGCAGCGACATGTCGCTCAGGACGCCGCCGGAGCGCGGGCTCGGGAATACCAGGTCTTTATCCTCGTCGCGCTCGATCGCCTTCAGGAGCTCAATGGCCGCCGGCGAGAGGGGCACGCGGTGCTCCTTCTTCGCCTTCATGCGCTCCGGCGGGACAGACCATATGCCGCGCTTCAGATCGACCTCGCCCCATGTGGCGCCACGGGCCTCGCCCGATCGTGCCGCGGTCAGGATCGCGAACTCCAGGCATCGCGCACTGACGCCCTCGGTCGCGCGCAACGCCTGCATGAAGGCGCCCATTTGCTCGATCGGCAGGGCGGGGTGATTCCGCACGCGCTTGGTCCGCTTCGGTGCAGGTAGCAGCTTGTCGAGGTTGCCGCGCCACATGGCGGGGTTGGTTCCGTCATCGCGGAAGCCTTTCACCTTGGCCCAATCAAGGATGGCTTCGAGCCGGCCGCGGAGCCGCGACGCCGTTTCTGTCTTCGTCGTCCAGATGGGCTCGAGGACTTCCATGATGTGTGCACGTGCTACGTGCCGCACCATCAGCGCGCCGATCTTGGGATAGGCGTATTCAGCGAGCGTGTTGCGCCACTGGTCGCCGTGCTTGGTGTTCTTCCATTCCGGGGCCTTGGCTTTGATGAACCGCTTCGCAGCCTCTTCGAACGTGACTTCGAACGCCTGGCTGGCACGGAGACGGCTTGCCGCCTCTTTGCGAGCCAATACAGGGTCGACGCCAAGCGCGATCGCGTCGCGTGTCTCCTGAGCCTTCTCGTGCGCTTCTTTGAGCGATACGGACTGGTAAGCGCCAAGGCCGATCTCGCGCCGCCGGCCGCCAACCATTACGCGCAGGATCCACGAGCGAGATCCAGTCGGCGTGATCTGCAGCGCGAGTCCAGCAACATGGCCTACGGCGTGCGTGCCAGGAGTGGAGAGTCGAGATACGGCCAGCGCGCCGAGCTCTTTTGCCGTCTTGGGCATGACCAAATCGAACTGTTCGCAGAGAGGCCCGCCAGGCGGGGCTTTGGAGAGTTCGGCGGAGAGTTTTCCGGAAGTGGCATGACGTCATGCTTGCGCACGTGCAACCCGCCAACCGACCCACCAAAAACTCTACGACTTATTCAGATTGGAGGCAACCGATTCAGAGGGAATGTTTCTGTAATAAATCTCTGAGAGGCTTGTCCGGCGGGCGTTTCGCCGATTGAATCCGACTGATCCGGATAAATGGGGAATGATGATCTGGCGGAAGCGGTGAGATTCGAACTCACGGACAGTTTCCCGTCGCCGGTTTTCAAGACCGGTGCCTTAAACCGCTCGGCCACGCTTCCACACGAGGCGGCATTGTAACCGAAATGCCGCCTCGTTCCGCCTCAATCGTCACGCAGGAACAATTCCTGCAAGTCGTTGAGGAAGCGTTGGCCGAGCGGCGTCGGCGCGATCTGCGCGAAATCGCGCGTGATCAGCCCGCGCCGTTCCGCTTCCTTCAGTGCCGGCTCGATCGTGCCGATCGGCAAGCCCGTGCGTTCGACGAAGCTGTGCACGGGAAAGCCCTCGACGAGCCGCAGCGTGTTCAGCATGAACTCGAACGGCAGGTCGCGCGCACCGACTTCACGCTCTTCCTGCACCGGCGTGCCGGCCATCGCCTGTTCGATGAAGGTGGCCGGATGCTTGTAGCGTGCCTGTCGCAGGATCCGGTTCGGGAACGACAGCTTCGTGTGCGCGCCCGCGCCGATCCCGAGATAGTCGCCGAAGCGCCAGTAGTTCAGGTTGTGCTTGCACTGATGATTCGGCTTCGCATACGCGGACACTTCGTAGCGGTCGTAGCCGGCCTCGGCCGTGCGCGCGTGGATCCATTCCTGCATGTCGGCAGACGCGTCGTCGTCGGGTACCGCGGGTGGAAACTTCGCGAACAGCGTGTTTGGCTCGAGCGTCAGGTGATACAGCGACAGATGCGGCGGCGCGTACGACAGCGCGGTCTCGATGTCGGCCCGGCATTCGTCGAGCGTCTGGTTCGGCAGCGCGAACATCAGGTCGAGGTTGAAGTTGTCGAACGTCTTCGCGGCGATCTCGACGGCCGCGCGCGCCTGCGCGGTGTCGTGAATACGGCCGAGCGCCTTCAGATGGCCTTCGTTGAAGCTCTGGATGCCGACCGACAGGCGGTTCACGCCGCTCGCGCGGAATTGCGCGAACTTCGCGGCCTCGAACGTGCCCGGGTTCGCCTCGAGCGTGATCTCGGCGTCGGCATCGAGCGGCAGCAGCGCGCGCACGTCGGACAGCAGCCGGTCGAGGCCGGCCGCGGACAGCAGGCTCGGCGTGCCGCCGCCGATGAACACCGTATGCACCTGCCGGCCCCAGACGAGCGGCAGCGCCTGTTCGAGATCGGCGCGCAGCGCATCGAGGTACTCGGTTTCCGGAAACCGCTCGCCTTTCCACTCGTGCGAGTTGAAATCGCAGTACGGGCACTTGCGCACGCACCACGGAAAATGCACGTACAGCGCGAGCGGCGGCAGCGACGTGAGCCGTACCTGCCCGGGCGACGTGAAGGTCGCGACGACGCGCGCGCCGGTTTCCGCCGCCTGGCTCATGCGGCCTCCGGTTGCGAATGCGTGACGAAGACGATCATGCCGATTCCTCCGCGAGCCGCGCGAGCAGTGCCTTCAGCGCGAGCGCGCGATGGCTGTGCGTGTTCTTCACGGCCGGCTCGAGTTCGGCCGCCGTCGCGCCGAGCGACGGCAGGTGGAAATACGGGTCGTAGCCGAATCCGTGCTCGCCGCGCGGCGTGTCGACGATCTCGCCCACCCAGCGACCTTCGGCGAACAGCGGTTCGGGATCGTCCGCGTGGCGCACCAGCGCGAGCACGCAGCAATAGTATGCGCGTCGGTCTGCGACGCCGCGCAGCTGCTCGACGAGGTACGCATTGTTGGCCGCGTCGCCCTTGGCGCCGCCCGCGCGCTGCGCGTAGCGCGCCGAATAGACGCCCGGTGCGCCGCGCAGCGCGCGCACGCACAGCCCCGAATCGTCGGCGATCGCCGGCAGGCCGGTGAGCCGCGACGCGTGCCGCGCTTTCGTCAGCGCATTCTCGATGAACGTGCCGAACGGTTCTTCCGCCTCGGGCACGGCCAGGTCGCCCTGCGGCACGATCTCGATGCCGACCGTCGAGAACAGCGCGGTGAATTCGCGCAGCTTGCCGGCGTTGTTCGACGCGAGCACGATGCGCGACAGCGGCGCGAGGGTGCGATCATCAGACATGGCCGGCGCCCAGCACGTCCTTCTGCAACTGCACGAGCTGGCCGATCCCGTTTTGCGCGAGGTCGAGCAGCGCGTTCATCTCGGCGCGCGAGAACGGCACGCCTTCGGCGGTGCCCTGGACTTCGACGAAGCCGCCGGCGCCCGTCATCACGACGTTCATGTCGGTATCGCACTGCGAATCTTCGGCGTAGTCGAGATCGAGCACGGGCGCGCCTTCGTACACGCCGACCGAGATCGCGGCGACGTGGTCGGTGATCGGCGAGCGCGCGAGCTTGCCCGCCGCGATCAGCTTCGACACGGCGTCGTGCGCGGCGACGAAGGCGCCGGTGATGCTCGCGGTGCGCGTGCCGCCGTCGGCCTGGATCACGTCGCAGTCGATGTGGATCGTGCGCGGGCCGAGCGCCTCCAGATCGAACACCGCGCGCAGCGCGCGGCCGATCAGGCGCTGAATTTCCTGCGTGCGGCCCGTCTGCTTGCCGCGCGCCGCTTCACGGTCGCTGCGCGTGTGCGTCGCGCGCGGCAGCATCCCGTATTCGGCCGTCAGCCAGCCCTGGCCGCGATCGCGCAGGAATTCGGGCACGCGTTCGGCGACGCTCGCGGTGCAGATCACCTTGGTATCGCCGAATTCGACGAGTACCGAGCCTTCGGCGTGTTTCGTGTAGTGGCGCGTGAGGGCGACCTTGCGCAGTTCGTCGGCGCGGCGGCCGCTCGGGCGGGACAGGGAAGACGTCATGGGGGAATCGTGGAGGGAAGAGGAAACCCCGATTTTAGCGCCGAACGGCAGGCGTGCCCGGCGGGGTGGGACGCAAAAATGGGATAATGCGCGCTTCCCGCCCCGCGCCTTGCAATGCGCCGGGCGCCTCGACATATTCCCGCCCGTGAAGGGCACCCAGACGGCGAGACGAACCATGATCTACAGCATGACGGGCTATGCGAGCGCGACGCGCGAACTCGTGACGGCCACCGGCAACGGCGGCACCAGCGTGTCGGTCGAACTGCGCACCGTGAATTCGCGCTTTCTCGACCTGAATTTCCGCATGCCGGACGACGTGCGCGCGTGCGAACCCGCGCTGCGCGAAATGCTGATGAACAAGCTGTCGCGCGGCAAGGTCGACGTGCGCATCAACCTGCAGCGCGGCGAGCAGAGCATCGGCGCGGGTGCGCTGAACCAGTCGGCGCTCGGCCAGCTTGCCGAACTCGAGCGCTCGGTGCTCGATTCGTTCCCGGGCGTCGGCCGCCTGCGCGCGGGCGAGATCCTGCGCTGGCCGGGCGTGCTCGCCGAGAGCGGCGTGTCGGCGGAAGCGATCCGCGACGCGGTGCTCGCGTGCGGCAAGGAAGCGATCGGCGAGCTCGTCGTCGTGCGTTCGCGCGAAGGCGCGCAACTGGCGACGATGCTGCTGTCGAACGTCACCGAAATGGAAGCGATCGTCGCGCGCATCACGCCGCTCGTGCCGGAGCTGATCGCGAAGCATCAGCAGAAGATCGTCGAGCGGCTGCAGGAAGCGCTCGGCATCGCGGCGCCTGAAGGCAGCGCGCCGATCGTCACGCGCGAGGAAGCCGCGGAACGCATTCGTCAGGAAGTGACGATGTACGGCATCCGGATCGACATCGCGGAAGAGCTGTCGCGACTCACCGCGCACCTGAACGAAACGCGTCACGTGATCGAGAAGGGTGGCCGCGTCGGCAAGCGTCTCGACTTCATGATGCAGGAACTGAATCGCGAAGCAAACACGCTCGGCTCGAAGGCGGCGGCGAAGGAACTGGCCGACTCATCGATGGCGCTCAAGCTGTTGATCGAGCAGATGCGTGAGCAAGTGCAAAACCTGGAGTAAAGCAACATGACCGATTCCCACCGCGACGGCCACGCGTCGCATGCGCTGCACGGCGGCGTCTATCCCGGCAACCTGTTCATGGTCATCGCGCCGTCGGGTGCCGGCAAGTCGACGCTCGTGAACGCGCTGCTGTCGAAGGACAGCGACATCTGCCTGTCGATTTCGTACACGACGCGCAAGCCGCGCCCGGGCGAGCAGGACGGCCAGCACTATCACTTCACGACCGTCGAGGATTTCCGCGTGCGCCACGCCGCGCACGAATTCCTCGAAAGCGCGGAAGTGCACGGCAACTATTACGGCACCTCGCGCGTCTGGATCGAAGAGCAGATGATGAACGGCCACGACGTGCTGCTCGAGATCGACTGGCAGGGCGCGCAACAGGTGAAGAAGCAGTTCCGCAACGCGGTCGGCATCTTCATTCTGCCGCCGTCGCTCGACGCGCTCGAGGAACGTCTGAAGAAGCGCGGGCAGGACGAGCCGAACGTGATCACGCGGCGCCTGCTCGCCGCCGGCAGCGAGATGGCGCACGCATCCGAAGCGGAATACGTCGTGATCAACGAGAATTTCGATCGTGCGCTCGCCGAACTCGAATGCATCGTCGCGGCCACGCGCCTGCGCTTTGCTTCGCAGTACGCGCGACACGCGGAGCTGTTCATCGAGCTCGGCATCCATCTGCCCCACGCGGAATGACGCGAGGGTAGAGGGACATAAGGTAGAATAACGACTATATTCAGAAGGAATTTCCAACATGGCTCGCATTACCGTCGAAGACTGCCTGAAGCAAATCCCCAACCGCTTCGAACTGGCGCTCGCCGCCACCTACCGCGCGCGGCAGCTCGCGCAAGGCCATACGCCGAAGATCGAGAGCCGCGACAAGCCGACCGTCGTCGCGCTGCGCGAGATCGCCTCGGGCCATGTCGGCGTCGAGATGCTGAAGAAGGTGCCGGTTTAACGCGCTCCGGCCCGTTCCAGCCATGTAGTCCACGCGCGCAACGACTCGACCTGGAGGCGAATATGAGCACCACCCCATCGTCCGCCTCCGCGGATTCGACCACCGAAGCCACGGCCCAGTCGCCTGCGCGCCAGTACATCGACGCGGTCCTCGAACAGTCCTTTCGGCACCTGTTCGGGCCGACCGCCACGCCGGAGCAGCCGCGCAAGCACGGCGTCGTTTCGATCGCGAAACTGACGGGCGTGCTTGCCGAGTATCTCCCTCCGGAAGAAATCAAAGAGGTCAAGGCGGCGTTCCACTTCAGCGACGAAGCCCACCTCGGTCAATATCGCCAGAGCGGCGAACCCTACATCACCCATCCCGTCGCCGTCGCGGAAATCTGCGCCGGCTGGAAGCTCGACGCGCAAGCCGTGATGGCGGCGCTGCTGCACGACGTGATGGAAGACCAGGGCGTGACCAAGAGCGAGCTGGCCGAGCGGTTCGGCCCGAAGGTCGCGGAGCTGGTCGACGGCCTGTCGAAGCTCGACAAGATGGAGTTCCGCAGCCGCGAGGAAGCGCAGGCGGAAAACTTCCGCAAGATGCTGCTCGCGATGGCGCGCGACGTGCGCGTCATCCTCGTCAAGCTCGCCGACCGTCTGCACAACATGCGCACGCTCGGCGCGGTGCCGATGGAAAAGCGCCGCCGCGTCGCCCGCGAGACGCTCGACATCTATGCGCCGATCGCGCACCGCCTCGGGTTGAACAACACGTATCGCGAGCTGCAGGACATGAGCTTCGCGAACTTCAACCCGCATCGCTACGCGACGCTCGAGAAGGCCGTGAAGGCCGCGCGCGGCAATCGCCGCGAAGTGATCAGCAAGATTCTCGAGGCCGCTCAGCGCGCGATGGGCGACGCGAAGCTCGACGCCGAGATCACCGGCCGCGAAAAGACGATCTACAGCATCTATCGCAAGATGCGCGACAAGCAGCTGTCGTTCTCGCAGGTGCTCGACGTGTACGGCTTTCGTGTCGTCGTCGAGAGCCCGCTCGACTGCTACACGTGCATCGGCGCGCTGCACGCGCTGTACAAGCCCGTGCCCGGCAAGTTCAAGGACTACATCGCGATCCCGAAGATCAACGGCTATCAGTCGCTGCACACGACGCTGGTCGGCCCGTTCGGCGCGCCGATCGAGTTCCAGGTGCGCACGCGCAAGATGCACGAGATCGCCGAGGCCGGCGTGGCCGCGCACTGGCTGTACAAGAACGGCGGCGCGGACCTGAACGACGTGCAGAAGCGCGCGCACCAGTGGCTGAAGTCGCTGCTCGACATCCAGAGCGAAGCCGGCGATTCGAGCGAGTTCCTCGAGCACGTGAAGATCGACCTGTTCCCGGATGCGGTCTACGTGTTCACGCCGAAGTCGAAGATCATGGCGCTGCCGCGCGGCGCGACGGCGCTCGATTTCGCGTATTCGATCCACAGCGATCTCGGCAACCAGTGCGTGGCCGTGAAGATCAACAACGAGTTGCTGCCGCTGCGTACCGAGCTGAAGAGCGGCGACATCGTCGAGGTGATCACCGCGCCGTATTCGAAGCCGAACCCCGCATGGCTCGGCTTCGTGCGCACCGGCAAGGCGCGCTCGGCGATCCGTCACTACCTGAAGACGATGCGCCTGAACGAGTCGGTGCAGCTCGGCGAGCGGCTCGTCGACCAGAGCCTCAAGGGTTACGGGCTCGCGCTGGCCGATGTCGGACCGGAAGTGTGGGAGAAGCTCGTCCAGTGGACGGGCAACAAGAGCCGCCAGGAAATCTTCGCGGACATCGGCCTCGGCCGCCGCGTCGCCGCGGTGATGGCCAAGCGCATCGAGGTGCTGATGAGCGGCCGCGATGCGGACGACGATCTGCCGAAGTCCGAGCGGCATCCCGTGCACAATGCGCCGCCGGTCGTCATCACCGGCACCGAAGGGATGTCCGTGCAGCTGTCTGCATGCTGCCGGCCGATTCCGGGCGACGCGATCATGGGCTATATCGGCATCGGCCTCGGGATGGCGATTCATACGACGGATTGCCGGGTCGCGCAGCGCATCCATCGCCGCGATCCGGGCCGCTGGATCGACGTCGAATGGGCGCCGCAGCCGGGTCGTCTGTTCGACGTCGCGGTGAAGGCGCTCGTGAAGAACACGAAGGGCATCTTCGCGCGCGTCGCGGCGGACATCACGTCGGCGGACGCGAACATCGTCCACATCGCGATGGACGAGGATCTGACGCACGAATCGACGGTGCTGCGCTTCGTGATCCAGGTAAGCGACCGCGTGCATCTCGCGAACGTGATGCGGCGCGTGCGGACCAATCCGGACGTGATGCGGATCATGCGCGAGCGCTCGACCGACGACAGCGTGCATGCGCGTCATGACGGCGGCATGCGCATCGAGCGCGAGCGGCAGGATTACTGACGCTGCGCGCGGGTTCGCGGCGGGATGTGACGGCGGCCACGGGCCGCCGTTTTCGTTCGTGCTGCGGGCCAGGCGGTGTTGTGCAGTGGCAACCCGGCTCGAGTCGAGCGGGGCGATGGCCAAAGAGAAGAGGGGGCGGAAAAGAAAAAAGGGCCTTCCCGGAGGAAGGCCCTTCTGAGGTGGCGCGGCTGGCAGGATTCGAACCCACGACCCCTTGGTTCGTAGCCAAGTACTCTATCCAACTGAGCTACAGCCGCACGCAAAGCGGTACTACTTCAACTGTCGGAACCTTCTACGGTGGGAAGGTTCCCAAAAAGGTGGCGCGGCTGGCAGGATTCGAACCCACGACCCCTTGGTTCGTAGCCAAGTACTCTATCCAACTGAGCTACAGCCGCACGCAACAACAAAACGCTACAACATCGAACTGAAAGGGCCTTCGGTTGGGAAGGCCCTCGAAAAAGGTGGCGCGGCTGGCAGGATTCGAACCCACGACCCCTTGGTTCGTAGCCAAGTACTCTATCCAACTGAGCTACAGCCGCACGCAGAAGCGGAAGTATAGCAGGGTTGCATAAAAAGGGAAGCCTTATTCGCAAAAAATGTCGCCTGATCTTGGGAGGGCCGCCTTCGTGTACCCTTGAAGCATCAGTCATCCATGTGTTGAATCTGCACCATGAACAAGGCGTTTGTCAAAGAGTCGGACGGCGACGACGACGATCTCGATCCGGGTCAGCCCGCGATTCCGGCGGGCACGAAGAATTACATCACCCCGGCCGGCCACAAGCGGCTCAGGGACGAGCTCCTGAACCTGATCGACGTCGAGCGTCCCGAAGTCGTGCGGCTGGTGTCGTGGGCCGCGTCGAACGGCGACCGGTCGGAGAACGGCGACTACATCTACGGCAAGCGGCGGTTGCGCGAGATCGACCGCCGGATCCGCTTCCTGACGAAGCGGCTCGATCTCGCCGAAGTCGTCGACGCGAGCCGCCAGGAGAACGTCGACCAGGTGTTTTTCGGCGCGACCGTCGATTACGCGACGCCGGACGGCGAGGATCACACCGTTACCATCGTCGGGATCGACGAGGTCGATCTCGATCGCGGTTGCGTCAGCTGGATCTCGCCGGTCGCGCGGGCGCTCATCAAGGCGAAGATCGGCGATACCGTCACGCTGATGACGCCGGCCGGTCCTCAGCCGATCGACGTGCTCGACGTTCGCTATCCGGCATCGGGCAGCGCGTGAGCATGGCGCGGCGCATGCGCGCGGCGCAGCGCTGAAACGAACGAGCGCCCCGGGTGGGGCGCTTCGTCATGACGGTCCTGGCCGAACGGCCGGAGTCACGCGCATTGCTCAGAAGCGATGGCGCATGCCGGCCGTGACGGCGATCTGCTTGTTGGTGGACGACGCGGTGCCGAGGCCGTTGATGTTCGCGCCGATCGCCAGGCCGTCCGCATTGACCCGCTGGTATTCGCCCTGCAGGTACAGGTCGGTGCGCTTCGACAGCGCATAGTCGGCCTGCAGGTTGAACTGGTGCCAGCTCGGCGTCTGGCCGTCGAGACGGCTGTCGGTGTAGGTGTACGAGCCGGCGAGCGAGAACGCCGGCGTCAGCGCGTAGCGGCCGTTTACTTCGTAATTGTTGAAGCGCGTGCCGCCGGTGAGCGGGATGCCGCCCGACACGCCGGACTGCCCGGCGCTGATTCTGGCCGAATCGGTCAGGCGTGTCTGTGTGAACACGAAGCCGGCCGTCGCGGGCCCGAACGTGTAGTTGAGGCCCGCGCCCCAGGTGCGCTGACGGCTCGCCCCGAAGGTCCAGTCGCCGGCTACCGCGCCGGGGTCGCTGGCCGCGAGCGCCAGCGCGTTGACGTTGTTGTTCAGCTGCATGTACGCGGCCGCGACGTTGAAGCCCATGTAGCTGTACGACGCGCCGACGCTGTACGCGCGGTTGTTCGAGAAATTGCTGGAATTCGAGAAGCCGTACAGCGCGCCGAATTTCAGGCCGCCGTAGTTCGCGCTCTGATACTTGACCGAGTTGTTGATCCGGAACGAGTTGTTCAGGTTGTCGTTGTCGAACGGGTGCGCGAACTGCGTGCCGCCGTACTGGGTGCCGGTCAGCGACAGCGGGCCGAGGAAATCGACGACGCTGTCGTACTGGCGGCCGAGCGTGAGCGAGCCGTAGCTATCGTGCGCGAGCCCGACGAACGCCTGGCGGCCGAATTCGCGGCCGTTCTGCTTGAGTGAACCGTTATTGATGCCGAAGCCGTTTTCCAGCGTGAAGATCGCCTTCAGCCCGCCGCCGAGATCCTCGGTGCCGCGCAGGCCCCAGCGGCTGCCGTTGATCGAGCCGCTCGTCTCCTGCCACGCGCTGTGACCACCCTGGTTGTTCGTGTAGGTGATGCCGGCGTCGATCAGGCCGTACAGCGTGACGGCGCTTTGCGCATGGGCGCCGGTGGCATACGCGCCCGCCAATGCCGCGACGATCAGGGTCTTTTTCATGATCTGTCTCCAAACAGGATGATGTCGATCGAACCTGCTGCGGGCATCGGCGGCGTCGCAGGTTGGCGACGCCGTGCGCATTGGGCGCGGTACCCTCGTCGGATATCCATTTGCAGTGTACGGATCGGTCCGGGCGTAAACGAAAATTGCTTCCCGCAATACTGTATTTTGAATCCGGCAAGAATCAGCATATGCGCCGAGAGCCCCGGCCATCAAGACTTTGCGGCAATGCAGCACGAGAAAAAAGCAATCAGGACTGCGTATCGGGTGTCGCGGGCGTTGCGCGATCGCGACAGGCGATCAATGACGGGCGAGAGTGGGCCTAGCGCGATTATTGACACATCGGCAATAGAGGTTTGTGTGGAGCATGGATAATGAAAGGTTGTTCTCTCGCTATACTGCGATCTCTGCTTTCCGAAGCAGACTTTTTCGTTGACGGAAAAGATCTCCAAACCTTTGTCGGCGCGACTTCCCAGTCGCGCTTTTTTTTCGCCCTGTCGTTCCGATCCCTACTGCGCGTACGAGCGCCGTTTGCGCTTGCGCTTGCCGGTCGGCTGCGTGTCGTCGGCTTCGGCCTGCGGCGGCGTGTACGTCCAGTCTTCCATCACGTAGTGACGGGCGTCCAGCGGTGACGCCAGCAGGTTCTGCCAATGATCACCGTGCCAGGTCGGGTCGAACTCGGTGTCGCACGGCGCTTCACGGGACTCGGCCAGCGCGCGGGACTTGCGGCGTACGCGTGCAAGCCGGCTCGCGAAGCGCTTGAATCCGTCCAGCCACATGGCCTTCTCCTTCCATTGCCTTTGCACCAGCATCGCAACGTCCCCGGTTTACCGCAACCCGGAAAAAACCCGAGGAATTTACCGAAGCGATTCGTCCCCGGTATGTTTTTCATGATTTCGATTATTGATGATCCGATCCCGGTAATATTGACAGGTCCTTGATGCGGATCAATTAATAAAAGACGATCGTGTACCGATTCCAGTGGTATTGGCGTTTTTTTGATAAAGAAAGCCTACAAAATTCCCTTGACGCGCCCGGATTGTCCAATTTATAAAGTCAGCACTCCGTCCCCGGGCGGAGCGCTGGGGGGAGTGTCGGCGCGCCGTTGCGGGATTTCGGGAAGCGGCTATAAACAATAGCTTTTTTGATCTAAACGAGTGGGGAACGAAGGTATGGATACCGGTATCGTAAAATGGTTTAACGATGCTAAAGGTTTTGGTTTTATTACGTCCGACAATGACGGCGAAGATTTGTTTGCGCACTTTTCCGAAATCCGGATGGACGGCTTCAAAACGCTGAAGGAAAACCAGCGCGTTTCCTTTGACGTGAAAGTCGGGCCGAAAGGCAAGCAGGCAGCGAATATCCAGGCGGTCTGACGCGCCACGCCTTGCCGATCACGTCCGGCCCCCGCATCGCGGGGGCTTTTTGCTTTCTGGGGGCACGAAAGCCAGCGGCCGGCGAATCGATTCGGGTTCGGACTGGTCGCGAACACACCTGCCGGTGCATACTCACGAAAGCATCGTTTCCCCCGTCTTTTCATGTCCGATTCCCGTCCGTCCGATCCCGCCTGCGACCAGCCACTCGTCTTCGTCGACCTCGAAACCACCGGTGGCTCGTCCGCCGAGCACCGCATCACTGAAATCGGCGTGGTCGAAATCGGTCCGCTCGGCGTATCGACCTGGACCACGCTGGTCAATCCGGGACAGTCGATTCCGCCGTTCATCCAGCAGCTGACGGGCATTTCCGACGAGATGGTGCGCGACGCGCCGTCGTTTGCGTCGCTCGCGCCCGCGCTGTTCGAGCGGCTCGACGGCAAGCTGTTCGTCGCGCACAACGCGAGCTTCGACCGTGGCTTCCTGCGCGCCGAATTCGAGCGCGCCGGCATCGCGTTCAATCCGGACGTGCTGTGCACGGTGCGCCTGTCGCGCGCGCTGTTTCCGCGCGAGGCGCGGCACGGACTCGATGCGCTGATCGAGCGGCATGGCCTCGTTCCGGCCGCCCGCCACCGGGCGCTCGCGGATGCCGATCTCCTTTGGCAGTTCTGGCGGCAATTGCACGAGATCGTGCCGCTCGAGCGTCTGCGCGACCAGATTGCGCGCACGACGCGCCACTTCCGTCTCGCGGGCGGCATGACCGAAGCGTGGCTCGATACCGCGCCGGCCGGATGCGGCGCGTACGCGCTGTTCGGGGAGGACGGCCAAGCGCTGTATATCGGCCGCAGCGTGCGCGTGCGACAGCGCTTGCGCGCGCTGCTGACCGGCGAGCGGCGCTCGTCGAAGGAAATGCGGATTGCGCAGCAGGTACGGCGGGTCGAGTGGCGGGAGACCGGCAACGAACTGGGCGCGATGCTCGCCGAAGCGCAGTGGATCGCCCGCCTGCGTCCGTCATACAACCGGCGTCCCGCAGCCGATCACGCCCGTGCGGGCAATGCACCCTGGCCGTTCGACGGTGCGGTCGCTTTCGAAGCGAGTGGCGAGCGCCGCCTGTTTCACGTGATCGACGGCTGGCGCTACCTCGGTACGGCCGAATCGCTCGACGCGGCCGTGCGGCTCGTGGCCGACGGCGCGGACGGCGCGTTCGAACCCCATACCCATCGTCTGCTGCAGACGCATCTCGCACGCGGCCTGCAACTCATTCCGCTCGCGGCACTTACGCCTGCCGACTGAGCAGCGCCGGCTGCGGTGCGCAACGCCATGGCTCTCAGCCGTCAGCCGTCAGCCGATCGCACTGACGCCTGCGACTGAGCAGCGCGGGCTGTGGCGCGCGACGCCATGGCCGTCGGCCGTCAGCCGATCGCGCTGGCGCCGCCGGCGGCGCAGACGTGCGACAGCGCGGTGCCGAGCGCCTGCGTCTGGGTGGAGTCGTAGCGGGTGAGCGTCTTCCAGTTCGCGATGCTGCGTGCGAGCCGCGCCTGGCAGTCGGGTGCGTCGCGCAGCGGTGCGACTTGCGCGAGGCCCGTCAGCATCTTTTGCGTGAGCTGGTCGAGCGCCGGGCGCGTGCTGGTTGCGAGGTCGGGCGGCGTGCCTTCCGGCGGCTGCGTCGCGCGCCACTTTGCAAAGAGCGCGTTCTGCACGTCCTTGCTCGCGGCGATCTGATCCTCGAAAAACGTGCGCGCGAACGCCGGATCCACGCCGGACTGTGCGGCGCGCTTCTCCACCGATGCGAGCAGTGCCGCTTCGCGCGGCCGATCCTCGATCGCCTGGTGGTTCGCCCATTTCCATCGTGCGACGGGTTCGGCAAGCGCGAGCCGCTGCGATGCGAGCGCGACGAGATTGGTGAGCGCCGTGTCGTCGCCGTCCGCGCGCGCGATATGTGGTGACGAAAAAAGGGCGACGCCGAGCGCGGCGACAGCGACGCTGGCACGAATGGCTTGTTTCATCGGAACGATCGGGAGAGGGGAGAGCCGGACGGGCCGGAGGTGGAAAACCAGAAGGATAGACGAAGACAGTCGCGCGGCGGAGCGACGCGACAGAAGAATCAGCGGACGCGCTGATCCGGCACCGTCAGGCCGTTGCAGCCCGGGTGCGAAGCGATCTGCGCCGAAAACGCAGCGATGAACCGCACGATATCGATCGACACGTGGCGGTTACAGAACGGAATATAGGTTCACTTCGGCGAGTACAGCTTGTGCTGCTCGTCGAAGAATGCCCGGACGTGCTCGGGCAATTCGGCGAGGAATTCCACGCCGACGGGTTCCGGATCCGGGCTCATCACTTGCTCGGGCGGGGGCATGCGGGTTGGTCTTTCGTCCATGGTCGTTTCTCCAGCGGGTTCAATAATTATCAACCTCGCGCTTGGATTTATGCCAGCAGCGAATCGTTAGATTTTGTCTCTGTTGTATTAACGGCACATGCGCTGCTGCGCGCCGTGCGATGCCGACTATCACACCCTGCGCGGTCGGCAACAATCGGGCCGCTTGCTATACTTGCGCGCACTTTTTCCTGGACCGCGATGAAACGAACGACGCGATGGATCGGCCTCGTATGGCTGGCGCTGGTACTGAACGTACTGTCGCCCGTCGTCGGCTACGCGCGTCTCGCATCGAGCGGTTCCGGCGGGCTCACGCTCGAGTTGTGCAGTGCGGCAGGCGCTCGCCAGGTCGTCCTCGCGCAGTCCGGCGACGACCGCGGCGCGTCGTCGTTCGATCATGCCGGCGCGCCGCACTGCGTGTACTGTCCCGGCTTCGCGGCGAACGTCGCGCTCGGCACGAGCCTGCCCGCGTTGCCGGGTTTCGTACGCGCGTTCGCGTACCGGGCGGCCGCCCCGGCCGTTCCCGATGTTCCCCGCACGGGCATCCGTCTCGCGCAGCCGCGCGGTCCGCCTGAAAACGTCCCGATCTGATTGATATCGTTCGCGCGCCCCGGTGGCGCGCGTGCCGCCCGCGGCCCGGTCCGCGCGCCGTGCCGTCTGCGCGCGGCGCGTTGGCTCGCGTCCGGCGGCGTCCGGTCACGTTTTTCAGGAATTCATCCATGTCGTTCACCTTCGCCGCGCGGCCGTCGCGCGGCCGGCTCGCGCTCGCCTGCGCGGCCGCTTTTGCCTGGCCGGCCGCGCAGGCGGCCTCGATCGATGGCGCATCCGCCGACCCGGTGCCCGCCGGCGCCGGCAACCCGGCCGGCCGTGCCGCACCGGTCGCCGCGGTCGCCTCTGCGGGCGACACGCTGACCGCCGTCAGCGTCACCGCCCGGCGGCAACCCGTCGATCCGGACACGCCGGCCGTCGTCGAGTCGATCACGCGCGAGCAGATCGACGCGCACACCAACGTCACCACCGAAGACGCGCTGAAGTACGCGCCCAACCTGATGGTTCGCAGGCGCTACATCGGCGACCGCAACAGCGTGTTCGCCGGCCGCGACTTCAACGAACTGCAGAGCGCGCGCGGGCTCGTGTACGCCGACGGCCTGCTGCTGTCGAACCTGCTCGGCTCGAGCTATGCGTACCCGCCGCGCTGGTCGCTGATCGCGCCCGACGATATCGCGCGCGTCGACGTGCTGTATGGCCCCTTTTCCGCGCTGTATCCCGGCAACGCGATCGGCTCGACCGTGCTGCTGACGACGCGGCGACCCGACAAGCTCGAGGCGTCCCTGTCGACGCAGTTCTTCACGCAGCGCTATCACGACGGCTACGGGTTCGCGGACAGCTTCGGCGGTAATCACCAGACCGCGCGGATCGCGAACCGCGTCGGCAAGTTCTGGTTCTCGCTGTCGCTCGACCGGCTGGAGAACGACGGCCAGCCGATGCAATATGCGAGCCCCAACGCCACCTACAACCCGCGGCTGGGTGCCGCGGTGCCGGTGACGGGCGCGGCCACCGACATCGGACCCAACGGCAAGCCGCGCACGATCGTCGGTGCGCAGAACATCGAGCGGACCGAGCAGCTCAACGAGACGGTCCGGATGGGCTATGCGTTCACGGACCGCGTCGACGCGACGCTGACGCTCGGGCACTGGGAGAACCATTTTCGGCAGCACGGCGAAACCTTCCTGCGCGACGCGGCCGGCAATCCCGTGTACGGCGGCAACGTGTCGCTCGGCGGCCGGAACGTGACCGTCGCGCCGAGCGCGTTCGCGCCGCAGCGCGGCGACCAGGAGAACTGGCTGTACGCGTTCGGGCTGAACGGCCGGCTCGATTCGGGCTGGCGGCTGTCGGGCGTGGTATCCGCATACGACGTGTCGCGCGACGTGCTGCGCGCGGCGTCGACCGTGCAGGGCGGGGCGGGCACGCTGTTCCAGGGCGACGGCACGGGCTGGCGCACGCTCGACCTGAAGGCCGATGCGCCGGAAGTGAAGGGGCACACGCTCACGTTCGGCTATCACTACGACAACTATTTCCTGCGCAACGTCACGTACAACACGGCCGACTGGCTGGCCGGGCCGACTACGTCGCTCGCGAGCGTCTACCGGGGCGACACGCGCACGCAGGCGCTGTTCGCGCAGGACGCGTGGCGTTTCGCGCCCGGCTGGCTCGCGACCCTCGGCCTGCGCTACGAGCGCTGGGATGCGTACGGCGGCGCGCTCGGCAACGCGAACGGCACGTTCGGCTACGCGGACCGCGGCGCGAATGCGCTGTCGCCGAAAGTCGCGCTGCAATGGGACGCGACGGACGTCTGGCGTTTCCGGCTGTCGTTCGCGACCGGCACCCGCTTCCCGACGGTCGGCGAGCTGTTCCAGGGCACGATCTCGAACAACGCGATCGTCAACAACAACCCGAACCTGCGGCCGGAAAAGGCGATCGACTGGGACTTCACGGCCGAGCGCGACGTGGGCGTCGGCGTCGTGCGCGCGAGCGTGTTCCAGAGCGACCTGCGCGATTCGATCTACAGCCAGACGACGGTGTCGGGCGCGTCGACCGTCACCAACATCTCGAACGTCGATCGCGTGCGCGTGCGCGGCGTCGAGCTCGCATTCAGCGGCCAGAACGTCGGGCTGCGCGGGCTCGACATCGACGCGAACGTGTCAGCGAGCAACGCGCAGATCCTGGCCGACACCGCGAATCCCGCGTACGTCGGCTCGCGCTTTCCGCGCATTCCGCGCATGCGCGCGAACCTGCTCGCGTCGTACCGCTTCGACGAGCACTGGCTCGCGAGCGTCGGCGTCCGCTACTCGGGCCGCCAGTTCAACACGCTCGACAACAGCGACGTGAATCCGGACGTGTACGGCGGCACGAGCACCTTCACGGTAGTCGACCTGAAGGCGCGTTACCGGTTCGATCGTCACTGGACCGCGTCGGTCGGCATCGACAACCTGACGGACCGCCGCTACTACGTGTTCCATCCGTATCCGGGCCGCACGCTCTTTGGAGAACTGAAATGGTCGCTGTGAAATCGCTCGTGGCAGGCTGCGCGCTGTGGCTCGCGGCGCTGTCGCTTGCCGGCGCGCACGACGCACCGAAAGCCGCCGATCCGCATGCGGCGCACATGAGCATGCAGGCCGCACCGGCGCAACAGAAGCAGCCGCTCGCGACCGGCGCCGCGTTCGACGTGCGGCACCGGCTGTGGGTTGCATGGGTCGAAGGCGCGCACGTCGTCGTCGCGCACTCGGACGATGCGGGCCGCACGCTGTCCGCGCCCGTGACCGTCAACGCGATGCCTGAGCCGATCTACACGAGCGCGGAGAATCGCCCGAAGATTGCGACGAGCCCGGACGGTCGCGCGGTGTACGTATCGTGGTCGATGCCGCTGGATGCGCCGTACACCGGCATGGTGCGCTTCGCGCGTTCGCTCGACGGCGGCGCGACCTGGAGCGTGCCGGTCACCGTGCATCGCGACCGGCAGGCGATCACGCACCGCTTCGACATGATGGCGGTCGATCCGGCCGGCAACATCGCGATCGCGTGGATCGACAAGCGCGATCTCGTCGCGGCGAAGGCGGCGGGGCAGGCGTACGAAGGGGCGGCCGTCTACTACGCGGTGTCGCGCGACGGCGGCGCGTCGTTCGAGCCCGAGCGCAAGGTGACGGATCACACGTGCGAATGCTGCCGCATCGCGATGGCGATCGATCCGGCCGGGCACATCGAAGCCGTCTGGCGCAACGTGTTCCCGGGGCAGATCCGCGACCATGCGCTCGCGGTGTTGCCCGTGTCGGCGTCGGAGCCCGTCGTGCCGGTGCGTGCGACGTTCTCGAACTGGCATGTCGAGGCTTGCCCCGAGCACGGGCCGGCGCTCGCGATCACGCCGGACGGCACGCGCCATCTTGCGTGGTTTGGCGTCGTCGACGGCCGCGCCGACGTGTTCTATTCGCGCATCGGCGCCGATGGCCGGCCGAGCGGCACGCCCTGGGCGTTCGGCGCGAATCCGGCGGTGCCGGCCGAGCAGGCATCGCATGCGGCGCTCGTCGCGCGCGGCGAGGTCGTCTGGCTCGCATGGAAGGCGTTCGACGGCGACACGATGCAGATCAAGCTGCGCCGCTCGGACGATCGCGGCGAGCACTGGTCGGCGCCGCGCGTGATCGCGTCGACGTCGGGTGCGAGCGACAACCCGCAATTGCTCGACGATGCGGGCCGCATCTACCTGTCGTGGCGTACCCGTAACGACGGCTACCGGCTGATTCCCGTGGAGGGGGTGCAATGAAACGGCTGATCGTGTTGATCGGCGCCATGCTCGCAAGCCTGCCGGGATGGGCCGGCGAACTGCAGCCGCTGCGCGCGACCGAGGTCGCGAAGGTGTACGCGACGGCGCACGAACGGCCGCTCGCAGTCGAGATCTGGTCGCTCGATTGTGGCTACTGCCGCGAGAACGCCGCGCATCTGGTCGCGTGGCAGCGCCGGCATCCGGACGTGCAACTCGCGATGGTCTCGATGGACGCGTACGACGACAACGGTGCGGCAATTGCACAGGCGCTCGCGCAAATGAACCTGCCGCCGCAGGTCGCGCAGTATGCGAACGCCGAGCCGATGCCCGAGCGTCTGCGGGCGGCGCTCGATGCGGGATGGCGGGGAGAAATGCCGCGTACCGTGTGGATCGGTCGCGATGGCGCACGCGACGCGCGCAGCGGCTTGCTGACGACCGACGTGCTCGACGGCTGGTTGCAGCGCGGCAAGCGCCGCTGAAACGGACGGCGGCGCGCGGGGGGGGCCCCGCGCGCCGCTTCGATGCAACAACCGAACGCGCGCCCGAAGGCGCGCGAGAAGATCGTCAGGCCGCGCGCCTGAACAGCCGGATCACGAACAGCAGGATCACGGCGCCGATGACCGCGACGATCACCGAGCCGATGAAGCCGCTGCCGAGGGTGATGCCGAGCAGCCCGGCCAGCCAGCCGCCGATCACCGCGCCGACGATACCGACGATGATGTCGACGATCAGGCCGAACCCGCCGCCCTTGACGAGCAGGCCCGCCAGCCAGCCGGCGATCGCGCCGATGATGAGCCACATAATCAAGCCATGAGTCATGGTGATCTTCTCCTTGTGTTGAGTCGAAATGACCGGACGTCGGCTGTTTCGCCGCAACCTGCATGAAGGCGGCATGCGACCCGCCGCGCCGCCCACGCAATGTAACGCGATAGACGGGTCGGAATCGTTAAGTAATGTTATGCACCCTTAACGGGTTTTTCCAGAGGATTCGTCTGTCATTCGAAATGAATCTGTAAGGAGGGAGCCGCACGATGGTGCGTCATGCGTCAATGCGTCATCGTCCGTGCGTCGGCGCCGGTGTGCCCGTGTCGGGCAGGCCGGCGCCGGCGTCGGCAATCAGGCGGGCGGCGGTCGCCGCATCGTCGATCGCCTCGATCGCCAGCAACGCGAAGCGGGCGAGAAAGAGCGCCGCATCGGTTTCGCCGATGCCGGTCATCGTGCGGCACAGGTCGGTGTAGAGGATGTCGCGTTCGGTGTCGGTCATCATGCGTTCTCCTGACTATCGGATGACGTGCGCGGGTGCAGCGCGCGCTCGAGTGCGGCGGTCAGGTCGGCGGCGCGTGCATCGTGCCAGCGGCCGAGCACGTGTCCGTCCGGACGTACGAGATAGACGGTGCCGTCGCGCGCGCCGTACAGGTCGAACAGCCGGCCGTCGGCATCGTAGCCGCCGCATCCCGGCTGTTGCGGTGCCGCGTGCCGTGCGAGCGTGACCAGCGCGAACGGTATGCCGGCGTCGTGCAGGTGTTGTCCGAGATCGGCGAACGACGGATCGGGTGTACCGTCGCGCATGAAGCGGAACGCGGTGAAACGCGGGCCGACGAGATCCGTCAGGTGGCCGCGACGCGCGCCTTCGTCGGTGCCGATGTTGCCCGACGCGTGCAGCATCAGCGGACATTCCGCGAGTACCATGCCGGGCGACGGCCCTGCCGAAAACGCATCGCGCTCGTCCGCATTGAGCGGTGACGCCGTGTAGGCGATGGCCGACGTCTGGCGCGGATTGATCAGCGAACGCAACGCCGGATGCCGGACCGCGAGCGTCAGCACGGCCTTGCGCATCAGGTCGAACGCGAACGACGGCGGCGCCATGAACTCGGTGCTCTTGGTGCCGTAGCGCAGGTTCTCGTGCGTCGCGAACACGCGCTCGTCCGAATAGCTGTCGAGCAGCGCGTCCGACGCGAGGCCGCGAATCACGTACGCGAGTTTCCACGCGACATTGTCGGCGTCGTCGATGCCCGAGTTCGCGCCGCGCACGCCGAAGATCGGCACGAGGTGCGCGGCGTCGCCGCAGAACAGCACGCGGCCGTGCCGATAGCGTTCGAGCGTCAGCGCGTTCGCCTTGTAGATCGTGATCCAGATCGGCGACCAGTCACCGCGCTCGCCCATCATGTCGAGCAGGCTCTGCACGCGCGGGATCACGTTCTCGGGTTTCACGGCTGCTTCGGGATCCTCATCGTCGCGCAGCTGATAGTCGATCCGCCATACGTTGTCCGGCTGCTTGTGGACGAGTACCGTCGAGCCGGGGTTCGACGCCGGGTCGAAGTACGCGAGCCGCTCGGTCGGCCGGTCGCTGTCGAGCGCGATGTCGACGATCACGTAGCGGCCTTCATAGCTTGTGCCCTGCAGCGACAGCCCGAGCGCATCGCGTATCGTGCTGCGCCCGCCGTCGCTCGCGACGACCCAGTCGGCATCGAGTGCATAGCGGCCGAGCGGCGTATCGACGTCGAGGCGCGCGCCGGCCGGGTGCTGCGTGACGCCCGCGACTTTCGTCTGCCAGCGGATCTCGATGAGCTCGGGGCGGCGCAGCGCGGCATCGAGCAGGAACTGCTCGATGTGATACTGCGCGAGGTTCACCATCGGCGGCAGCTTCTGGTTCTCGTCCTGCGGCATCGTGAAATGCAGCACTTCGTCGTGACGATGGAAGCTGCGTCCGCCGCTCCACGGCAGTCCGACGCGCATGAAGCTGTCGAGCGCGCCGAGCCGCTCGATGATCTCGAGGCTGCGTCGCGAGATGCAGATCGCGCGGCTGCCGTGACAGACCGAATCATCGGCTTCGAGCAGCACGCTGCGGATGCCGTGATTGGCGAGGCCGAGTGCGACGGCGAGGCCCACCGGGCCGCCGCCGACGATCGCGACGCGGTGCCGCTGCGTATCGACACCGGCGCTGCAGGTCGGCAGGTGCGGGGGATGACGCACGGCGACGAACGGGTAGGGTTTGAATTCGATGCCCATCGTTGGCTTCCAGGTTGCGCTGATCGAACGCGCACGCTCGACGACGCGATGCGTGCGGCAGGTTGGATGCAGTATGGAAGCCGCGCCGGACACCGCTGTCCCCATTCCGGGTACGGCGAACGGCTGGCGGCGGGCCGGGATTTACCCCGACGCGTTCAGGATCGGCAGGCGACGTTCAGGGTTGCAGGCACAGCGCGAACAGCTGGCGCTGGCTCGAGATGCCGAGGCGCCGGTACGCGCGCTTCTGATAGGTGACGACACTCGAAGCCTTCACGCCGATCGTCTCGCCGATCTCCTGCGCGGTCTGGCCTTCGAGCACGCCGCGCAGCACGTCGAGCTCGCGCTTGGACAGTGTCGGGCATGCGCCGCGCAGCCGCGCGAGCATCTGTTGCGGGATGCCGATCTGCGCCGAGCCCGCGAGCGCGTAGTGATGCTGTGCGGCCTGCGCGATCAGCGGTGCGAGCGTTTCGATGGCCGCGATCTCGCGCGGCTGGAACGTGCCGCTGCGGTGCGCGCGATACAGATTGATCGACAGCCAGGTCGAGTCGTTCGGCTGCATCAGCAACGCGAGGCGATCGGATACGTCGGGGCCGCGGTAGCAGGCCGTGCGATACGCGTCGTGGCCGATCTCGTCGCCGGCCTGCTGATGCAGCAGCACGTCGCGGCGCTGCGTGCGGCGACCGGCGGTCGAGACGATCTGCTGGTTGCCGTCGAGCGCATAGAAATGGCGCGCATAGGTGTCGGCAACGTCGCGCAGGTAGCGGCCGCCGCGATGATCGGCGACCGAGACGGTGCGCGGCCGGTTGCCGAACTCGTACGCGAAGATCGTGCATTGCGTGACGGCCAGCGCATCGTCGAACAGCTTCAGGATTTCCGCGGCGAACGCGTTCGGCTCGCTGCCGCCGATCGCGGCGACGAGACCGGTCGCACGGGACACGTCCAGTTGTCCGCTGAGGTTCGGTCGCTCGAGACGCCAGGTGCGCATGATGCTGGGGAGGG
Source organism: Burkholderia sp. BCC1993 (assembly GCF_905339865.1). Lineage (NCBI taxonomy): Bacteria > Pseudomonadati > Pseudomonadota > Betaproteobacteria > Burkholderiales > Burkholderiaceae > Burkholderia > Burkholderia sp. BCC1993. The sequence goes on from NZ_CAJPGZ010000020.1 coordinate 124,544, forward strand.
GCGGGTGGTCCGGCAATTGTAATCGGCGGCGCGCGGTGCGGGAGTCGGGGGATGCCCGCAAGCGGAAATGGCGGTGAGGGTGGCGCACGACTTCGCGTATCGGAAATCGTGGCCGGAATTGCGGCCAGAAAAGAGAAAAGGCCTGACAAGCGATGCTTATCAGGCCTTTATATCTTGGTGCCGGAGATAGGAGTCGAACCTACGACCTTCGCATTACGAATGCGCTGCTCTACCAACTGAGCTACACCGGCAGCAGAGAAATGAAATTATATGGTGAAATCCGAGATCTTGGCAATAGGTTTTGCGAAATTTTTTCAGCTTGCTGCTGCTGCTTCGCGAAACCCTCGATCCGGCGGACTTCCCGCTTTCACTTCACTGCGATGCAGCCTGTCAGGGCCACATCGCGAAGGCGCGATTGTACTGACGTCCCGCACCTCCGTCTAGTGCTGCAGTGCAAATTTATTTGCCTTCGCCTTCGTTGTGATAGCCGGTCACGCGCTCGACTTCGTTCTTCGAACCGAGGAACACCGGCACGCGCTGGTGCAGGCCGGTCGGCTGCACTTCCATGATGCGCTGCGTGCCCGTCGTCGCGGCGCCGCCCGCCTGTTCGACGATGAACGACATCGGGTTCGCTTCGTACATCAGGCGCAGCTTGCCCGGACGATCGGGCGTGCGCTTGTCGGCCGGGTACATGAAGATGCCGCCGCGGTTCAGGATCCGGTGCACGTCGGCCACCATCGACGCGATCCAGCGCATGTTGAAGTTGTCGCCGCGCGGGCCTTCCTTGCCGGCGTTCAGTTCGTTGACGTAGCGCTGGACCGGTTCGTACCAGTGGCGTGCGTTCGATGCGTTGATCGCGTATTCGCGCGTATCGGCCGGGATCTGCATGTTGCTTTGCGTGAGCACCCACGAGCCGACTTCGCGGTCGAGCGTGAAGCAGTTCACGCCGTTGCCGGTCGTCAGCACGAACACGGTTTGCGGGCCGTACACCGCGTAGCCGGCCGCGACCTGCTCCGTGCCCGGCTGCAGGAACGATTCCTCGGTGGCCAGCTTGCCGTCCGGGCAGCGCAGTACCGAGAAGATCGTGCCGATCGACACGTTCACGTCGATGTTCGACGAGCCGTCGAGCGGGTCGAACACGAGCAGGTATTCGCCGCGCGGGTAGTTCGCGGGGATCGGGAAGAACGTTTCCATTTCCTCCGATGCCATCGCGGCGAGGTTGCCGCCCCATTCGTTCGCGTCGAGCAGGATCTCGTTCGACAGGATGTCGAGCTTCTTCTGCACTTCGCCCTGGACGTTCTCGCTGCCGGCGGTGCCGAGTGCCTCGCCGAGCGCGCCCTTCGACACGTTGTAGCTGATCGCCTTGCACGCGCGGGCGACGACTTCGATCAGCAGGCGGAGGTCGGCGGGGAGGTTGTTGGTCTCACGCTGCTGCTCGATCAGGAACTTGGACAGCGTGGTGCGGCGGGCAATGGACATGACAGACTCCGAGAGGCCAAAGAATCCTTGAATTGCCGCAATTTTACCCGGCGCGCCTCCCGAGCCGCCGCCTTTTTTCGTCCGGTTACATGGTCGGTCGGCCGGTTCGGCCGGGTTCCGGCGTGCATGGCGCGGCGGATCGGCCCGGCAGCGGCGGTAAAACCGGGGGCCGAACGCGTGGTCCGGCGCCGATCCCGCCAACCGTCAGATGACAAAAAAGCCGGCGCCGCAACGGGGCGGCGCCGGCTTCGTCGCGCTGGCGCGCGCGGCGAGTCGCGTGCGTGACGTTACGCGAGCGCCTTCTCGACGATCTCGCGCACATCGCGCGATTTGGCACCGGCCGCGACCTGCTCGAGCGCTTCGCGCATCCGGTCGCGCAGCGCCGGCGTAAAGCGGCGCCACAGTTCGAGCGAGCGTGCGAGGCGCGCGGCGACCTGCGGGTTGATCGCGTCGAGCGCGAGCACCTGTTCGGCCCAGAACGCGTAGCCCGAGCCGTCCGCCGCGTGGAATTGCGCCGGGTTCGCCGCGCAGAAGCTGAAGATCAGCGAGCGCGCGCGGTTCGGGTTCTTCAGGTTGAACGCGGGGTGGGCCATCAGCGTGCGGACCTTCGCGAGCGTCGGCTGGGCCGGCGTGCCGCGCTGCGCGGCCTGCATCGCGAACCACTTGTCGATCACGAGCGCTTCCTTTTCGAAGCGACGGTAGAAGTCGTCGAGCGCGCGCGCGGCCGCGTCGTTCGCACCGGCCGCCGCGGCGGACAGCAGCGCGCCGAGCGCGGCGGCGCGATCGGTCATGTTGTTCGCCGCGTCGTACTGTGCGGTCGCGATGCGCACGGCGTCGGCCGGATCCTCGAGTTCGGCGAGATACGCGAGCGCGAGGTTCTTCAGCGCGCGGCGGCCGGAGGCTTCAGGAGTCGGCGCGTACGCGCCCGGCGTCTGGTGCTGCTCGTACGCGGCGAGCCACTCGGCGCGCAGCGCGGTCGCGAGCTGGCGGCGCACGAACTGGCGCGCGCGATGCACGGCAGCGGGATCGGCTTCCGCCATCTGGTCGGCCAGATAGGTTTCCGACGGCAGCGTCAGTGCGAGCTCGCGGAACGCGGGCGACAGGTTTTCATCGGTCAGCACGCGGCGGAACGCGGCGACGAAGTTCGCGCCGAGCGTGAGCGGTTCGTTCGCGGCGGCGCGCGCGGCGAGCGTCAGCAGCGCGCGTGTCGCGAGGCGCTGGCCGGCTTCCCAGCGGTTGAACGGGTCGCTGTCGTGCGCGAGCAGGAACGCGAGGTCGTCGTCGCTGTAGTCGTATTCGACGATCACCGGCGCCGAGAAATTGCGCAGCAGCGACGGCAGCGGCTCCTCCGGCACGTCGACGAACGTGAAGGTCTGCTCGGTGTCGGTGAAGTCGAGCACGCGCGTCGTGCCCGATGCGGCGGCTTCGCCGTCGAGGCGCAACGGCAGGTCGCGGCCGTCGCGGCCGATCAGGCCGATCGCGAACGGAATCAGCAGCGGCCCCTGCTGCGTCTCGCGCGCGGCCGGCGACGCGTCGCCGTAGCCCTGCGCGAGCGTGACCGTGTAGCGACGCGCAGCCGCGTCGTACGCGGTGCGCACCGACACGCGCGGCGTGCCGGCCTGGCTGTACCAGCGCTCGAATTGCGCGAGGTCGCGCCCGTTCGCGTCGGCCATCGCGTGACGGAAGTCGTCGCACGTCACCGCGTGACCATCGTGGCGCTGGAAGTACAGGTCCATCCCCTTGCGGAAGCCGTCGCGGCCGAACAGCGTCTGGTACATCCGCACGACTTCCGAGCCTTTCTCGTAGACGGTCATCGTGTAGAAGTTGTTGATCTCGACGTAGCTTTCCGGACGCACCGGATGCGCCATCGGGCCCGCATCCTCGGCGAACTGCAGCTGGCGCAGCACGCGCACGTCCTCGATGCGCTTGACCGCGCGGGCCGCGGATTCGACGTCGTCGCCCGCGGCCATGTCGGCCGAGAACTCCTGGTCGCGGAACACGGTCAGCCCTTCCTTCAGGCTCAGCTGGAACCAGTCGCGGCAGGTCACGCGGTTGCCGGTCCAGTTGTGGAAGTACTCGTGGCCGACCACCGATTCGATGTTCGCGAAGTCGGTGTCGGTCGCGGTCTCGGGGTTCGCCAGCACGTACTTCGTGTTGAAGATGTTGAGCCCCTTGTTCTCCATCGCGCCCATGTTGAAGTCGCCGACCGCGACGATCATGAAGCGGTCGAGATCGAGCTCGAGGCCGAAGCGCTTTTCATCCCAGCGGATCGAATGGATCAGCGAATCCATCGCGTGACGGGTCTTGTCGAGATCGGCCGGTTCGACCCACACCTGCAGCAGCTTTTCCTTGCCGGAGCCGGACGTGATCTTCTCCTCGATCGCGACGAGCTTGCCCGCGACCAGCGCGAACAGGTAGCTCGGCTTGCGGAACGGGTCCTCCCATTTCGCGAAGTGGCGGCCGTCGGCCAGCTCGCCCGAGTCGACGAGATTGCCGTTCGACAGCAGCACCGGGTACGCGGTTTTGTCGGCGCGCAGCGTGACGGTGTACGACGCCATCACGTCGGGGCGGTCGAGGAAGTAGGTGATGCGGCGAAAGCCCTCCGCCTCGCACTGCGTGAAGAAGTTGCCGCTCGATACGTACAGCCCGGACAGCGTCGTGTTCTGGTCCGGCGCGCACGCGCTGTCGAGCGTGAGCTCGAACGCATCGGGCACGTTTTCGACGGTCAGCCCGTGGTCGTGCGCGCGCACCGGACCATACGGCGCGCCGTCGAGCCGTGCGCCGAGGAATTCGAGCGCTTCGCCCATCAGCTCCAGATGCGGGGTGGGCGCCGCGTCCGGATTGCGGCGCACGCGCATCGTGTTCCTGACGATCGTGCGGGCCGGCGCGAGATCGAATTCGAGTGCGACGGAATCGATGAGGAAGGCCGGCGGCGTGTAGTCGGCGCGGCGGATCACGGTGGAGGAGGCGTTGTCGGACATGGTCGTCGAGATCGGTGGAGTGGGGATCGGGCCCGCAGCGCGGGCCGGCTGAACCGGGCCATTGTACAAAGGCTTGCGGCCGCGTGCCGCGCGAACTTTTTACCGGTTCCGGCAGTCCGCGTATTATCGGCATCCCGTGCGGTTCGCGCGGTGCGACGAACGGGTGACGGATCGACGAGGATCGACATGAAACGTGAATGGATTCAACGCGGTGCGGGCTGGGCGGCGGTGCTGTGCGTGGCGCTGCTGACGGGCTGCACCAGCTACGTGACGACACAGGTTACGGCTTTCTCCGACTGGAGCGGCAGCGACGCGACGCGCACTTACGCCTTCACGCGCACCGACGCGCAGAAGCACAGCATCGAGCAGTCGACCTACGAGCCGATCGTCGCGAACGAGCTGTCGGCGTATGCGTTCCGGCAGGTACCGGCCGCGCAGGCACGCTATCTGGTCGGGCTGGCCTACGGGGTCGGCAGCGATCTGGTGACGGTGCCGCAGCCGGTCTACTACGACCCGTGGTTCATGGGGCCGGGGCCGTACTGGCGAGGCGGGCCGTGGGGCCCGTGGGGGCCCTGGGGGCCGACGCCGGCCGGCTACGTCGCGCAGACCTATCAGGTGTTCGACTACACGCTCGGCATCCGGATCACCGAGCGCGTGACCGGCAAGGAGGTCTATAACGTGACCGCGCGCACTACGGGCGACAACGGCGCGCTGCTGTATGCAATGCCGTTTCTCGCGCGCAGCGCGCTCGCCGATTTCCCGTTGTCGAACGGGGCGATCCGCACGGTGCGGCTGCCGGTCGACAAGCGCGGCGGGCCGGCCGCGCCGGCCGCCAACGAGCGCGCGGTGCCGGCGGCGCCGGCATCGGGTGCGGCGGTCGCGAAGTAACGCGGTATCGACACCGGCGCGGCCGCCCGGCCGCGCCACTTGCCTGCGTGCGTCAGACTCCGACGCCCAGCAGCGCCAGCGCGCCCAGCACGACGAACAGCACGGCCGCGATGCCGTGCACCAGCTTCGTCGGCAGGCGGTGCGCGAAACGGTCGCCCAGCAGGATCGCGGGCACGTTCGCGAGCATCATCCCGAAGGTCGTGCCGGCCACCACGCCGATGTAATCCTGGAAGCGCGCGGCGAGCGCGACGGTTGCGATCTGCGTCTTGTCGCCCATTTCCGCGAGGAAGAACGCGACGAGCGTCGCGCCGAACACGCCGAGCCGCGAGCGGTTCGCATTGGCTTCGTCCGCATCGAGCTTGTCCGGCACGAGGATCCACAAGCCCATCGCGATGAACGAGAATGCGAGCGCCCAGCGCATGATCGACGGCGTGACGAGAATGCCGAGCCATTCGCCGAGCGCACCGGCGAAGCCGTGGTTCACGACCGTCGCAACCAGCACGCCGAGAATGATCGGCACGGGCTTGCGATAGCGCGCGGCCAGCACGAGGGACAGCAGTTGGGTCTTGTCGCCGATTTCAGCGAGGGCGACGGCGCCGGTGGAGATCAGGAATGCTTGGGACACGTATGGGGTTCCACGGGCCGATGTTGTGCGTGCGAGCGACGATCCGCCGCGCGCCGGGCCCTGATGCGGCGCGCAGTGAACCATCGGTCTCGCCAGGCCTTGGTGGCTGCGCCCGCCATGGCCGAACGGCCAAGTCTGTTGACGGACGCCTCCGTCACGATGCGCGCCGGGGGCGCGGGACATCGAGCGGAGCGGCTACTCCCCAATGAGCGGCGAATTCTAGCACGGCGCGTGCCGCTCGCGGCGAATTCGACGGCGCCGGCATGCGCTGCAGCGCATGCCGGAGCAGGGTGGGGCTCAGGTGCGCCGGTTACGCGGCGGCGCGGCGTGCGGCACCGCGCTCGTGTACGAGCCGGCCGGCCGCGTACGTGCGGTACACGGCGCGGTCGTCGCCGAGCAGCGCGAATGCGAACAGCAGTTCCTCGAGCGACTCCGCGCGCTTCGTGCGGCGTGCGAGCAGCGGCGTGGCCTGCGGGTCGAGCACGACGAAGTCGGCTTCGGTGCGCGGCGCGAGCGTGCCGACCGTGTCGGCGAGATCGAGCGCCTGCGCGGCGCCGGCCGTCGCGAGCCAGAACATCCGCGTCGCGCTCAGGTGGTGGCCCGACAGCCGCGCAACCTTGTGCGCCTCGTTCATCGTCTGCAGCATCGAGAACGACGTGCCGCCGCCGACGTCGGTGGCGAGCGTGACGGGCACGTCGTATTCGCCGGCCTTGTCGAAGTCGAACAGCCCGCTGCCGAGGAAGAAGTTCGACGTCGGGCAGTGCGCGACGACGGTGCGCGTCTCGGCCATCCGGCGACGGTCCTCGTCGTCGAGATGGATGCAGTGGCCGTACACCGCGCGCGGGCGCAGCAGCCCGTAACGATCGTAGATGTCGAGATAGCTGCGGTGGCCCGGGAACAGCTCGGCCGCCCATTTCACTTCGTCGACGTTTTCCGCGACGTGGCTCTGCACGAACACGTCCGGATGGCGGCGCGCGAGTTCGCTGCACGCCTCGAGCTGCGCCTCGGTGGAGGTCGGCGCGAAGCGCGGCGTGAGCGCGTACATCTGACGGCCCTTGCCGTGCCAGCGGCCGATCAGCTCGGCGCTGTCGTCGTAGCCAGATTGCGCGGTGTCGCGCAGGAACTCGGGGCAGTTGCGGTCCATCAGCACCTTGCCCGCGATCATCCGCAGGTCGCGCGCATCGCTCGCCGCGAACAGCGCATCGGCCGACTGCTTGTGCACGGTGCAGTAGACGAGCGCGCTCGTCGTGCCGCACGCGAGCAATTCGTCGACGAAGAAGTCGGCGACTTCACGCGCATGTTCCGGATCGCCGAACTGGCGCTCGGTCGGGAACGTGTACTTGTCGAGCCACGGCAGCAGGCCGGGGGCCGGCGACGCGATCATGTCCGTCTGCGGATAGTGGATGTGCGTATCGATGAAGCCGGGCACGATCAGCTTGTCGCGCAGGTCGTGGACGACCGCGTCGCGCGCGAGCGTCGCGGCCAGCCGCGCATGCGGGCCGGCTGCGACGACCTTGCCGTCGTCGACGATCAGGAGGCCGTCGGTCTCGTAGTTCGCGGCCTGGCTCGACTGCGCCGGGTCGCCGTTGAAGGTCAGCAGCTGGGAACGGAAAGCGGTTTGCGTCATGACGAATGGTCCTGCATCAAGGTAAGGCGAACAGAAGAAAACGGTCGGCGCCGCGCGGGCGGCGGCGCGGCGGGGGCGGCCCGGGCATGCGCGATGCGGCGAGCCGCGCAGGCGGCGGCGCCGCGCACTGCGATCGCGCACGCAAGCGCGGCGGCCGTGGCCGCGCTTGCCGACGTACCAGCGGACAGCGCCGCCATCGCGATGGCGATCGCGATCACGGCGACCGGCTCGGCGGCGACCGGCATCGCGAGCCGCAACAGTCGTTGCACGACGCGCAGCGACAGGCTTCGGCGCGCGACGACGCACAACGCCGTCGCCACGCGTACGACGGACGCGATGCTGGCCTGCGTGCCCGGCGCACGCAGGCGGCCGGTGCGGCACAACGCCGAACCGGTCGTCGCGAAGCGGATGTCGTTGCGGTGTTTCATCTGTCTAGCGAACCTCGATGCCGGCCGTCACGCGCCCTGCCAGTACGAATCGAGACGCGCGATCAGCGCATCGCGCTGCGCGGCGTCGACGAACGACGCCTCGAAGCCGTTGCGAATCACCGCGTGCACTTCGGCGTCCGTCAGCTGCAGCCCGTCGACCGTCGCGAAGTAGTTGTCGTTGACGTAGCCGCCGAAATAGGCCGGATCGTCGGAGTTGATCGTCACCGCGACGCCGCGATCGAGCAGCGCCTTCAGCGTGTGCTTCGCCATGTCGTCGAACACGCACAGCTTCAGGTTCGACAGCGGGCACACGGTCAGCGCCGTGCGCGTACGCGCGAGGCGTTCGACGAGCGCCGCATCCTCGATGCTGCGCACGCCGTGGTCGATCCGGTCGACCTTCAGCACGTCGAGCGCTTCGTAGATATAGGCGGGCGGGCCTTCCTCGCCCGCATGCGCGACGAGCTTCAGCCCGAGCGCGCGCGCCTTCTCGAACACGCGCGCGAACTTCGTCGGCGGATGGCCGAGTTCGGACGAGTCGAGCCCGACGCCGATCAGCCGATGGCGATAGCGTTCGAACAGCGGCAGCGCGGCGTCGAACGTCGCGAGCGCATCTTCTTCCGACAGGTGGCGCAGGAAACACAGGATCAGCTTGCTCGACAGCCCGCGCTGCTCGGCATCGGCGAGCGCGCGGTCGATGCCGGCCACCACCGTCTCGATCGGCACGCCGCGTTCGGTGTGCGTCTGCGGGTCGAAGAACAGCTCGGTGTGGACGACGTTGTCGGCGAGTGCGCGTTCGCAGTACGCGGCCGTCATGTCGTAGAAGTCCTGCTCGGTCAGCAGCACGCTCGCGCCGGCGTAATAGATGTCGAGGAACGACTGCAGGTCGGTGAACGCGTATGCGGCGCGCAGTGCGTCGATCGATTCGTACGCGAGCTTCACGCCGTTGCGCTGCGCGAGCGCGAAAATCAGTTCGGGCTCGAGCGAGCCTTCGATATGGATGTGCAGCTCCGCTTTCGGAGCGCGGGCGATCTTGTCCTTGAATGTCGGGGTCATGGCGTTGTTCTTGGTCGGTCAGAATGTGGGGGAAGCCTGCACGGGTGCGTTCGCCTCGACGGCCTGCAGCAACTGCGCGGCCACCGAGATCGCGATCACTTCGGGTGCCTTGTCGATGATGCCTTCGACGCCGATCGGGCAGTGCATCCGCGCGACCTGGGCCGGGTCGATGCCGATCGCCGCCAGCCGATGATCGAACTGCACGCGCTTGGTGTGCGAGCCGGTCATCCCGAAGTACGCATAGTCGCCGCGCCGCAGGATGCGCTCGGCCAGCATGAAATCGAGTGCGTGGTCGTGCGTCATCACGACGAAGTACGCGTGCGGCGGCGCCGTGTCGACGGCATCGGCCGGGCTGGCAAGCGCGTCGATCGCGAGATTGCCGATCCCGGCGAGTGCCTCGGCCGGCGGGAACACCGCATCGGGGCCGTCGATCCAGCGCACGTGGCACGGCAGCGTCGCCAGCACCTTCACGAGCGCGGTGCCGATGTGCCCGGCGCCGAACAGCACGACGGGGAACGCATACGGCGCGATCGTTTCGGTCATCAACGATACACCGCCGGTTTCCCACAGCAGGCAATCGGCACGCGCGGCCGGCGATTCGGGCTCGCTCAGCAGCGGCGTGCCCGGCGAGGGGCCGAATGATACGCTACGCACGGTCGCGGCGCCCGCCGCGACGCGCTTCGCGAGCGACATGATCCAGCCGAGGTCGCCGACGTCGAGCCGCTCGAACGCGAGCACGACCGCGCCGCCGCAGCACTGGCCGAGGCTCGGGCCGAGCGCGAGCCGTTCGAGCCGGCGCGCGTGGGGCACGTGCGCGCCGTCCTTCAGCAGGTGCCGCGCGATCTCGATCGCCTTCCATTCCAGATGACCGCCGCCGATCGTATGGCGGGCCGTGTCGCGCGTGACGAGCATCTTGGTGCCGGCCTCGCGCGGCGCGGAGCCGTCGGTATGCGCGACCGTCACGAGCACGGCCGCTTCGCCGTGTGCAAGCAGTTGCTGCAGATCGCCGAGCCAGGCTTCCATCAGCACGCTCCGTTCGGGACGATTCGGCACGACGCGCGGCGCGGGCTGGCGGGCGCGGCGGCAACGAGGACGGACGGGAGCGAGGCGGGCCGGCCGCACGACGGGTTCAGTGCGGTGGCCGTGCGCCGAAGGCGCGCGCGAACGACGCCGCGGAACGTGCGGACGCCATGAGGGTGACGGATGCGGATGGTTTGCGTTGTCATGTTGAATCCAGTCGACATTGCGGATCGGGCGCGCGTTACGCAGGAGGTGAGACCGCCTGGCCTCGCGCACGTAGATCGCCATCCAGTCGCGAAGATAGCACCGCAAGGCGGCGGGAACATGGCCGGGCGGTGATCCGGGCTATCAGACAGCGATCATGTCGATCATAGGCCCGCCGCGCGGGATCGGGGCGCCGATGCGCGGGCGTCGGGCCGAAACGCATGCGTGGCGGGGCGTGCGCGCGGATGTCGCGCGACGCGCGTTCGCCCGGGAATCGGGGCGGCGGCGGGGATAGGTGTTTACGCGCGGCCGGCAGGGTGTGGCCGCATCGGGGCTGCGCCGGTGTCGTCGGCCGAGCCGGACGAAGCGGCCACGCGGCCACGCGGCCTCGACCGGTCGGCCGGATCGCGCGGCGCGGCGGTCAGCCCGCCAGCTTGCGGCGATGGCGCCAGAGGCTCGCGGCGACGGCAATCAGGATCACGGCGAAGCCGATCAGTGCCCAGCCGGGCAGCAGGATCCCGAAGATCGGCGGGTAGACCGTCTCGCACAGGCCGGCAACCTTGAACATGCCGGGGAACCACTGGGCGGGCGGCAGGCTGTCGACGATCGGCTGCAGCGTGTCGAAGCCGCAGCTGAAGCCCGGATTCATCTGGATCGACAGGTGCCGCGCGGCGGTGCCGACGCCGCCGGCCGCGGCGATCGCGATCAGCAGCTCGAGCACCCAGATGCCGCGCCAGTTGCGCATCCCCGCGGCCAGGAACGCGAAGATCCCGATCGCCGCGAAGAAGTAGCGCTGGATGATGCACAGCGGGCACGGATCTTCGTTCTTCACGTACTGCAGATACAGCGCGCCGGCCAGCAGGGCAATGCACACACAGCCGAGCAGCATCAGCAGGCGGCGTTCACGGCGGAGTGCGAGCGTGGAGTCGTTCATGTCGGCGGGATTCCTGTCGTTGGTCGGTCCGATAAACAATCGCGCGATTTTAGCGCGAACGATCTGGCACGAAACTGACAGCGCGCGTGCGGCACCCGGCCGCAGCCGCTTCGTCCGGTCCGTACCCCGCCGTCATGCCACGCGGGCGGTCACCGGATCGTGTTCAGCACGGCCTCGACCGCCTGGCCGATCGCGAGCAGCGCGTCGTCGCGATGCGGCGCGGCCGCGAGCATCAGGCCGACCGGCGCCGCGTCGCGCGGATGGCACGGCAGCGACAGCGCGCATGCGTCGAGGAAGTTGAAGGCGCTCGGATTGCGCAGGATCAGCGCATTGGTGCGCGTGAACGCGGCGTCGTCCGCTTCGAGTTCGGCGATGCGCGGCGGCACGACCGGCACCGTCGGCGCGACGAGCGCGTCGAAGCGCGCCCAGACGGTGTGTGCCGCTTCATCCAGCATCGCGTGACGGGCGGCGAGCAGGTCGAGATAGTCGGCCGCGCTCGCCGGCTCGCCCTTCAGGATGCGCGACAGCACGCGCGGGTCGTAGTGGTCGCGGTGCTGCGCGAGCAGCGGGCGATGCCACGCGTACGCCTCGATCGGCGAGAAGCCGAAGCGGTTGATGTCCGGCAGCCGGTCGAGCGCGGCAAAGCGCACTTCCGTGACGATCGCGCCCGCGGCTTCGAGGTGCTTCAGCGATGCGTCGAGCGCGGCGGCCACGTCGGCGTCGACGCCGTCGGTCACATAATTGGTCAGCACGCCGAGCCGCACGCCTTCGAGCGGCCGCGCGGCCGGCACGTGCGGTTCGAGGCCCGCGAGCATCCGGTCGACGAGTGCGCAGCAGGCAACCGTCAGGCCGATCGGGCCGAACGAGTCGAGCGTGGTCGACAGCGGCACGCCGCCTTGCGTCGGGATCCGGCTCGCGGTCGGCTTGAAGCCCGTCAGCCCGCACAGGGCGGCCGGAATGCGGATCGAGCCGCCGGTGTCGGTGCCGAGCGCGACGGCGGCCATCCCGTCGGCGACGGACGCGGCCGCGCCCGACGACGAGCCGCCGGAGATCCGTGCATCGCCCGGGACGTCGCGGTGGTACGGCGAGCGCGGATTGCCGAAGTGCGGATTCAGCCCGAGCCCCGAGAACGCGAACTCGCTCATGTTGGTGCGGCCGACCAGCACCGCGCCCGCGCGCTTGAGCCGCGCGACGGCGACCGCGTCGGCCTTGGCGGGCGGCGCCCCGTCGAGCACGCGCGAACCGGCGCGCGTCACCTGGCCCGCGACGTCGAACAGATCCTTCACCGATACGGGGATGCCCGCGAGCGGCGACAGCACGGTGCCCGCGGCACGCAGGCGGTCGTGCGCGTCGGCAGCCGCGCGCGCGTTGTCGGCGTCGACTTCGGTGAAGACGGCGGCACCCTGGCCGGCCGGATCGGCGATCCGGTCGAGCGCGACGTCGACGAGCGCGCGGCTCGTGGTCCGGCCGGCGGCGAGGTCGGCGGCGAGCTGGGCGAGCGGAGGGAAGGGCGTGAAGGTGGTCATGGGCGGCTCAGGGGCGAAGGTGTTGGACAAGGGTGGCGCGAAACGAATCGATATGGCGTTCGACGGCCGTGCGCGCGCCGGCGGCGTCGCGCGCGGACAGCCGCTCGAACAGTTCGCGGTGTTCGTGCTGGACGTCGGACAGGTGATGCGGCTCGGACAGCGTGACGAACCAGAAGCGCAGCGAGCGTTCGTGCAGCGCGCGCAGGATTTCCGCGAGCACCGTGTTGCGTGCCGCCGCGGCGATCGCCTGATGAAACGCGCGGTCGAGCTCCATCATGCCCTCGACGTCGTGCGAGTCGACGCAGGCCTGGCCGTCGTCGAGCAGCGCGGCCATGCGCGCGAGATCGTCGGGCGTTGCGTGGCGGGCGGCGAGTTCGACGCAATGCGCTTCGTTGATGCGGCGCACGTCGATCACCGCGACGATGTCGTCGAGCGACAGCGGTTGCACCATCAGCCCCTTGCGCGGCATCACGGACAGCAGCCCTTCGAGCACCAGCCGGTGGACGGCCTGATGGACGGGTGTGCGGCCGATGCCGGTGCGGGCCACGAGGTCGGCTTCGTTGATCGCGGCGCCCGGCTTCAGGCGCATCGTGATGATGTCGCGCTGGATCAGCGCGTACGCGCGGTCGGCGAGGCTGACCGCCGATGCGGCGGGCCGGTCGTGGAGGGCGTCGGTCAGGGCGTTCATGCAGGCGGGGGCGCGGTGGCAGGACAGGGCGCGGTCATGGCGCGGGCGATCGGGTAACGTGGACGATCCGTGAATATTATTGTGATATATCACAGCTGTCCAGTTCGCCCGGACGACCTTCGATACCGCCGAATGGAGTCCGGTGGCACGTCCGGCCGGGGATGCGACGACTTGCAACAATTTCGACAGGATGTTGCAGGTTTACCGCGCGATCGTGCACTGAAGCATAATGAATCCTCGTCAATCCAATACGCGCGAGCGACGTACCAGACCATCGTCATGAGCGAAAACACGCCTTCCCCGGCCGGTCTGCCCGGCACTTCTTCCGCTTCCACCGATTCCCCCCGTTCCGGTCCGGCGCCCACGCCGCAGGCGCCTGCCACGCAGGCTGCCGCTGCGCAGGTCGTCGCGGCGAATGGCGCAGCGCCGGTCACGGCGGCGTCCGAGCCGGGCGCCGCGGGCACGACGGGTGCCGCTGCCGAAGGCAGTGCAGCGCCGCCGAAACCCGGTGCAGCGCCGCCCGGTTTCGGCGCGCAGCCCGATTTCGACACGCCGCGTCCGCCGCCCGCGAGCGCGCAGAACGTGCCGCCGGCTTACCTGAAGCAAAGCGATACGCCGTGGTCGGTATTCGGCCGCATCATCGCGGCGCGCGCCCGCCGGATGTTCGATCGCGCCGGCCAGCGGATCACGCAGCGCACGCTGCGCATCGGCGTGTCGGCGCGGATCTTCCATCCGGAGCCGGGCGCGAAGGGGCTGCGCGGCAAGACGCTGCAGTACCTCGAGGAATCGATCGCGCACTGGGTGATGTCGCGCGACGTGCTCGTGTTCATGATCCCGACCGTCGGTCACCAGGGCATGCTGCACCCGAGCAACATCCGCCTGCGCGACTACGCGAAGCATCTCGACGGCCTGCTGCTGCAAGGCGGCGCCGACGTGTCGCCGCAAACTTACGCGGCGTCGGACGCGCGTCCCGAATGGCCGGGCGACCGCGTGCGCGACATGTACGAGCTCGAGCTGTTTCACGAGTTCGTCGAGTCCGGCAAGCCGGTGCTCGGCGTGTGCCGCGGCTGCCAGTTGATCAACGTCGCGTTCGGCGGCTCGCTGTACCAGGACATCGCGACCGACGTACCGACCGCGAATGCACACGTGAGCGAGCATTACGACCAGCATCGCCACGCAATCCGCTTCCCCGACTCGTCGACGCTCGCGAGCATGTTTCCCGGACGCAGCGAAGCGATCGTCAATTCGATCCACCATCAGGCGATCCGCGATCTCGGCCGCGATCTGAACATCGAGGCCGTGTCGGCCGGCGACGGGATCATCGAAGGCATTCGCTACCGGCGCGCGCCGTTCGTCGTCGGCGTGCAATGGCACCCGGAGTTTCATCGCGCGGGCGGCGCCGAACTGCTCGACTGCACGCCGCTGCTCGATGCATTCCTGCGCGCGGCACGCGAAACCCGCTTGTAGCCGGCGTTTGCATTGCCTCCCTGGAAGGCCGGCCGCATCCCGTTAAATTCGAGATGCGGCCGTTTCGTTTTGAACGATAATCGCGACTCCCGATTCGTTCGCCGGAGTCTGACGTTGGCCTTCCGAGATTTTTCCCCTGCACGATGCGCAACGTGGATCGTTGCGCTGGCCGCCTGCGTGCACGCGGGCGCGGCGTGGTCCGTCGACGCGACTGCGCCGGTCGCGGGCTCGCGCCCCGCGGTGACGAGCCTGCGCGGCGATGCGGCGACTGCGGCGTCGGCATCCGCCACGGACGCCACCGCGCAAGGCAACGTCGCCGAGCTCACGCAGATGCTGCACGACGGGCGAATCGTCGAGATGCGCACCACCTATAACGGCAGCTACGGCGCGAGCCTGATGTTCGATCCGCGCGAGATGACGTATTACGTCGCGCTGTTCCAGGACAAGCATCTGTGGCGCGTGGTCAAGTCGCAGGAGAAGACCCGCGCGGAAATGGTGTACGCGAACTTCGTCCAGCAGACGACGCAACTCGCGGACGTCGAAATCCGGCGCACCGAACTGCAGGCGCAGAAGGCGTTCCTCGAACGCGTGATCGCGCTGCAGGCGAATCGTGCCCAGCAATTGCAAGCAGACCTGAGCGTCGCGCGGAGCCAGCAGGCCGAGGTCGTGCAGCGGCAGAAATCGGCGCAGGAGCAGACGCAGGCGCTGCAGGTCGAGAAGCGGGCGGCGCAGCTGCAGTTGCGCGAACTGCAGGAGCAGGTACGGCAACTCGAGCGGCAGACCGAAACGGGGTTGCCCGCGCGCAAGTGACGAGCGGCCGGCCCGACGGATCGGTCGACGAACGAAACCCCGGCGCGGCTTGCTTCGCCGGGTTTTTTATTGCCCGCGCGTCAGCGGGTGAGCGTGGTCGGTGCGTCGGTCAGGCGATGGTGGGACAGGTGCGTCGTCCAGTCGAAGTCTGCGGCGGGCGCGTCGGCCGCCCATGCCGGGCGATCGGCGTGCAGCGCGTTCGCCATCGCGATCAGTGTGAGCGGATCGTCGAGCGATGCGTGCTGGTCGTGCCGGGTGTCCGGAACCGGCAGTGAACCGGCGCGACCGGGTGTTGGCATGCGCGATGCGACGTGCGTGATCGACGGGCGGCCGGCGAACCGCGGCGCGGAAGGCGGGTGGACTTGCGGGGCTGCCGTGTGCGTGCCGTTCGGTCGATTCGGCGACGGTGCCGCCGCGGTGGCGGCGCGTCGTACGTCCGGCGCTGCGTCGGCGAGTCGCGGCGAGGGCTCGAGCGCAGCGTCGCGTGCGGGCTGCGACGATGTGATAGGTGTATTGGCAACGGCCCGCGCCGCGCGGTGCGGTGCCGGCGTGATGGCCGGCGTGGCGGGCTCGGCCCCGGCGATCCGCACTCGACCCGTGAATTCCGTCGCGTGCTCCGGCACGGCGCCGGCATTTCGAATCACCGGCGAACGAGCGACATTCGGGAACGGTTCGTGGACGACGATCAGCCCGCCGATGATCGCGAGTGCGCCGATGCTCCAGCAGGCGGCATGCCGTGCCCGCCGGTCGTGTGCTCGACCGACGGCACGTGCGATGTGCTGATGCTGACCGGTGGCGCCGGCCGCAACGGCTGATACGCCCGCTGACGACGGCTGTACGGCGGCCAGCGGCTGCCAGCGGCAGGTGCGATGTGGCGCGTCGACGTCGATGCATGAAGTCGTCAACGTTGCCACGCAGCGCATGTCGGAGCGGCTGCCGGACGCGGCGCCGAACCGCCATTCGCGGCCGAACGGCGGCACGCCGTCGAGCGGCGCGACGCGAGGGCGGGCGATTGAGCCTTCGACGGAAACGAGGGGCGATGGAATCATGAGGGCGGTACGCGGTGCGACGCGGGCCGCGTGGCCGGCCGCGGCGCGGAGTGCGTCGCAAATCGTGACATTGTGGTCAGGCGATCGCGATCGGTCGATCGGATCAATCTGATTTTGATGCGCCTTTCGACGCGATTCGTACGAGCCGGACGCGGCGTCCGCAACGCCGGCCCGGTACAAGGCAATTGTCGGCTTCGCGTGGCATCATCCGCGAACCATGCCGGCATGCGCATCGTTGCGCGCGGCGCCGCCAGCTGGCAGCGATGCCAGTGCACGCCGGCCCGGGCGAGACACGCATCGTTGGATCCCCACGGCGCGCGGGTCGCGCCTTCCGAGCCGAGAGAACGACATGTCCACAGCCATACACGCCGTCGCGCAGGAATCAAAATTCCGTACCGTGTTCCGGGTCGTCAGCGGCAATTTCCTGGAAATGTACGACTTCATGGTCTACGGGTATTACGCGTCGGCCATCGCGAAAACGTACTTTCCGAGCGGCAACGCGTTCGCGTCGCTGATGCTGTCGCTGTCGGTGTTCGGCGCGGGCTTCCTGATGCGCCCGGTCGGCGCGATCGTGCTCGGCGCGTACATCGACCATCACGGCCGCCGCAAAGGGCTGATCCTGACCCTCGGGCTGATGGCGCTCGGCACGCTCACGGTGGCCGCGATACCGGGTTACGCGACGATCGGCGTGCTCGCGCCGGTGCTCGTGCTGCTCGGCCGGCTGCTGCAGGGCTTTTCCGCGGGCGTCGAGCTCGGCGGCGTGTCCGTCTACCTGTCGGAGATCGCGACGAAGGGCCACAAGGGGTTCTATACGTCGTGGCAATCCGGCAGCCAGCAGGTGGCGGTCGTGTTCGCCGCGTTCGTCGGCGTGCTGCTGAACCGCGCGTTGCCGGCCGAGGACATGACCGCGTGGGGCTGGCGCATTCCGTTCCTGATCGGCTGCCTGATCGTTCCGTTCCTGTTCCTGATCCGTCGTTCGCTGAAGGAAACCGACGAATTCCTCGCGAAGCGTCACCGTCCGACGATGGGCGAGATCATGCGTTCGATGCTCGAAAACTGGGGCGTCGTGATCGCCGGCATGGGGATGGTGATCATGACGACGGTGTCGTTCTACATGATCACCGCATACACGCCGACGTTCGGCAAGGAAGTGCTGCACCTGTCGTCGCTCGACGCACTCGTCGTGACCGTCTGCGTCGGCCTGTCCAATCTCATCTGGCTGCCGCTGTCCGGCGCGCTGTCGGATCGCATCGGCCGCCGCCCGGTGCTGATCGCGTTCACGGTGCTCACGCTGCTGTCGGCCTATCCGGCCGTGCTGTGGCTCGTGGCGGATCCGTCGTTCCTGCGGCTGCTCGCGGTCGAGCTGTGGCTGTCGTTCCTGTACGGCTCGTACAACGGCGCGATGGTCGTCGCGCTGACCGAAGTGATGCCGGCCGATGTGCGCACGGCCGGCTTCTCGCTCGCGTACAGCCTCGCGACGACGATCGGCGGGTTCACGCCGGCGATCGCGACGTTGCTGATCCACCAGACCGGCAACAAGGCGGCACCGGGGCTGTGGCTGAGTGTCGCCGCGATCTGCGGATTGATCGCGACGCTCGTGTTGTATCGCACGCCCGAAGCGCGCAACCAGTACAAGGCGGCCTGACGCCGCCTGCGTCGCATCACGTCGACTGAGAAAAGGGAACGCGCAGCGCTCCCTTTTTTTGTCTGCGCTCGGGCATTCAGGCGTCGCGCAGCGCGGCGGCGATCGCCGCCGCCACGTCGAGCCATTGTCCCGGTGCGGACTGGCGGGCGAGCCTCGCTCGCGGATACCACGGACAGTCGTCGCCGGTGAACCAGCGCCAGTCGGGTGCGAACGGCAACATGATCCACAGCGGCTTGCCGAGCGCGCCCGCGAGGTGCGCGACCGCCGTATCGATCGTGACGACGCCGTCGAGCCGTTCGATCAGCGCTGCGGTGTCGGCGAAGTCGTTCAGCCGCCCGTCGAGGCGATGCATGCGGGGATGCGCGTCGACGCGTGCCCGTTCGTCGTCGTCGAGTGCCGGCTGCAACACGATCCAGTCGATGTCCGGCAGCGCGAGCAGCGGCGCGAGCGCGTCGAACGGCATCGAGCGGTTTTCCTGTGCCTGCCGGCGTCCTGTCCAGGCAAGGCCGAACTTGCGCTTCGACTGGCCGCCCAGCGAGCCGCGAAAGCGCCGCTGCGTGCTGTCCGGCACGTCGAGGTAGCGTGTGCCCGCGACGATGTCGGCCGGCTGCAGGCCGAGCAGGAACGGCAGGCTCATCAGCGTGCACGCGAGGTCCTCCGCCGGCGGCTTCGTGGTGCCCTGCGCGACGAGCGTCACGCGCCAGCGTGCCGCGGCCGGTGTGAGCAGCGCGACGAGTTCCGGCTGCACTTCGAGCACGACGCGCGCGCAGCGTGCACGGGCGAGCGGCACGAAGCGGACGAACTGCAGCGTGTCGCCGAAGCCCTGTTCCGCGCGGATCAGCAGCGTGCGCGCCGCGATCGGCTCGCCTTGCCAGCGCGACAGCGTGCCGAGCGGCGTCGCGCCCGGCGTGTCGTGGCGCGTTTCGTACGCGGGCAGGCCGCGGGCGAAGTCGCCCAGCGTCAGCAGCGTGACGGCTCGGTGCAGCTGCGCGAGTTTCAGGTCGGGGGCGACGCGCAGCGCCTGGTCGAACGCGCGCAGCGCCATCTCGTGTGCGCCGAGTGCGTGATGCGCGTTGCCGAGGTTCAACCACGCGAGACTGAACGACGGATCGAGACCGACCGCGCGTTCGTAGTAGGGCAGCGCTTCGCGCTGGCGTGCCTGCGCGCACAGCGCGTTCGCGAGCCCGAAGAGGGCGAGCGGAAACGGCGGGTGCAGCGCGAGCGCGGCTTCGAATGCGGCGGCGGCTTCGCCATGACGGCCGAGCGCCTCGAACGTGTTGCCGAGATTGAAATGCGCGGCGACGAAGCGTGGCTGCGCGGCGATCGCTGCCTGGAAGTGTGCGATCGCGTCGTCGGCCCGGCCCATCGCGTTCAGCGCCATCGCGAGATTGTTGTGCGCGCCGGCATGCCCGGGCCGCAGCTCGAGCGCGCGATGGAACGCGGCGAGCGCATCGTCGTGACGGCCGAGCGCATTCAGCGCGTTGCCGAGGTTGTTGTGGATCGATGCGTCGTCCGGTGTGAGCCGGAGGGCGCGGGCAAACGCGTCGACGGCATCTTCGTGGCGCTGCAGTGCCGCATAGGCGTTGCCGAGGTTGTAGTGCGCGAGCGGAAATTCGGGCGCGAGCGTCAGCGCGTTGCGAAAGCGGTCGATCGCTTCGTCGAGCCGGCCGAGCGCCTTCAGCGCGTTGCCGAGATTGAGCTGCAGCGCGGCGTCGTTCGGGCGCAACTCGACCGCACGCCCGACGAGATCGGCCGCTTCGGCATGCTGGCCCTGCTGATGCCGCAGCACGCCGAACAGATGCAGCGCGTCGGCGTCGGCGGGATGGGTGGCGAGTGCGGCGCGATAGCCGTGCTCGGCCTCGGCGAGGCGGCCCGCGCGGTGCGCGGCATACGCTCGGTCGAATGCGGATTCCATGACGCGAAAACTGACGGAAAGCGCGTATTTTCCCACACTGCGCGCGCTCGCCCCAGATCGGCCGGTTGGCATATGGCCCCGTCACGCGGAGCGGCGTAGACTTGCACAATCGCGTGTCATCGAGGTTCTCATGGCTGACACACTGCTCGATATCCCGCCCGTGCTGATCGTCGGCGCCGGCCCCACCGGCCTTGCCGCAGCGATGAGTCTCGCGCGTGCCCGCGTGCCGGTGCGCATCATCGACCGGCTCGCCGTGCCCGCGCCGTATTCGCGCGCGATCGGCATCCAGGCACGCACGCTCGAACTGCTGGAGCAGCATCGCGCGGTCGAACCGTTTCTCGCGCTGGGTCATCGCGCCCATGCGGCCGCGCTGCATGCGGACGGCCGGGTGATCGCGCGGCTCGATTTCGATCCGCTTCAAACGCGCTATCCGTATCTGCTGTTTCTCGACCAGAGCATCACCGAGCGGCTGCTCGCCGAGCACCTGGCCGGGTTCGGCGTGACCGTCGAACGCGGCGTCACGCTCACCGCATGCGATGCGGGCGGACCGTCGCTCGACGTGACGATCCGCGATGCCGACGGTCGTGAACAGGCGTTCGCGCCCTCGTACCTGATCGCCGCCGACGGCGCGCACAGCACGGTGCGCCACCTGCTTGGCCTGGGCTTCGCCGGGCATGCGTTCGAGCAGACTTTCCTGCTCGCCGATTTCGCGGCGATACCCGACTGGCCGGACGAGGAGATCCATCTGTTCACGACGCCCGACGGCATCGCGGGGCTGTTTCCGATGGGCGGCGGCCGCTACCGGCTCGTTGCCGACCGGCCGCCCGGCAGCGACGCATCGCCCGACGGACTCACGCCCTCGACCCCGTCGCTCGACGAATGCGAGGCGATCGTGCGCGCGCGCGTCGGTGCGTCGATTGCGCTGAGCGATCTCGCGTGGTCGGCGTATTTCCGCCTGCATAGCCGGATGGTCGAGCGACTGCGTCACGGGCGTGTGTTCTTCGCAGGCGACGCCGCGCACGTTCACAGCCCGGCGGGCGCGCAGGGCATGAACACGGGCATCCAGGAAGCGTTCAATCTCGGCTGGAAGCTCGCGCGCGTGCTCGGCGCGGGCACGCCGGAGCGCCTGCTCGACACGTATCACGCCGAGCGCCACCCGATCGAGCGTGACGTATTGCGGCAGACCGGCCTCGTCACGCAGATCGTCGAAGCCGACCACGGCGCGATGAAGCTGCTGCGCGATCACGTCGTGCCGCTGCTGGCGTCGTTCGGGCCGGTGCGCGACGCGGTGCGCCGCACCGTCAGCGAGCTCGGCGTGCAATACCGGAAAAGCCCGCTCACGCTCGAACGCGTGCTCGACGGCGGGCCGCGCGCAGGCGAGCGCGCGCCCGATGCGCTTGTGCACGTGGTCGACGGGCCGCTCGGGCGGGCGCCCGGAACCGCGCGGCTATACGACCTGCACGACCCGGCGAGCTTTACGCTGCTGCTGCTCGAGGAACCGGCAGGTGCCGACGCTGGCGATACGGGCGCCGTGCCGCCGATACCCGAGGATGCGCAGGCGCTTGCGCTGGGGCTGGAGCGGATCATGCCGGGCGCCGTGCGAACGTGGCGCGTCGCCGATGCCGAAAGCGACGGCGCGGACGGGCTTGCGCAGGTATACGGCCGCTCGAGGCCGTCGTTCTACCTGCTGCGGCCCGATGGCTACATCGCGGTGCGCGGCCGTACCGCCACCGACGCGAACGCGCTGCTGCGCCACTGCGAAAGCTGGTTCGCGGGCATGTCGGTGCCCGCGTAGCGGGGTGCTCAGGCGCAGGCCGCGGCCGGCACGAGCGATGCGCGGTGCGCGGCGATCGCGTCGCGCACGATCGGCGCCGCGCGTTGTCCGGCCTCGCTCGACGGATCGTCGAGCGCGGCGAGCAATGCACGACGCATCCGCGGTTCCCAGAAGCGCCGGATATGCTCGGCGATCCCAGTCAGCGCTTCTTCGCGATCGGGCATCGATTCGAAGAATGCGCCGATTTGGTTGGCCATGTCGATCAGGTGTCCGTTGTCCATCGCGTCCTCACTTGCCCGTCGTCACGGCGGCCGGCGTGGCGGCGCGGCGCTCGAGCAGGTCGAGCTGCTCCGAGTTGAAGCGCGCATACGCGCGCTGCCAGTCCGACGGCTGCGCAACCGGCATCACCTGCACGGCCGTCACCTTGTATTCCGGGCAGTTCGTCGCCCAGTCGGAACTGTCCGTCGTGATCACGTTCGCGCCCGATTCGGGGAAGTGGAACGTCGTGTACACGACACCCGGCTGCATGCGGTCGGACACGAGCGCGCGCAACACGGTCTGGCCCGCCCGCGATTCGATGCCGACCCAGTCGCCGGTCCGGATTCCGCGATCCTCCGCGTCGTGCGGATGGATCTCGAGACGGTCCTCTTCGTGCCACTGCACGTTCTCGGTCCGGCGCGTCTGCGCGCCGACGTTGTATTGCGACAGGATGCGGCCCGTGGTCAGGATCAGCGGATAGCGCTGCGTGACCTTTTCCGGCGTCGGAATGAACTGCGTGATCACGAACCGGCCCTTGCCGCGCACGAACGCGTCGATGTGCATCGTCGGCGTGCCGTCCGGCGCCTGTTCGTTGCACGGCCACTGGATGCTGCCGAGCGCATCGAGCTTTTCGTACGACACACCCGAGAAGGTCGGTGTGAGCCGCGCGATCTCGTCCATGATTTCCGACGGATGCGTGTAGTGCATGTCGTAGCCGAGCGCCTGCGACAGCAGCAGCGTCACTTCCCAGTCCGCGTAGCCCGCGAGCGGCGGCATCACCTTGCGCACACGCGAGATGCGGCGCTCCGCGTTCGTGAACGTGCCGTCCTTCTCGAGGAACGTCGAGCCCGGCAGCAGCACGTGCGCGTATTTCGCGGTTTCGTTCAGGAAGATGTCCTGCACGACGATGCATTCCATCGACGACAGCGCGGCCGCGACATGCTGCGTGTTCGGGTCCGACTGGACGATGTCCTCGCCCTGGCAGTAGAGCCCCTTGAAGCTGCCGTCGAGCGCCGCGTCGAACATGTTCGGGATGCGCAGCCCCGGTTCCGGCTGCAGCGTGGCCGACCATGCCTGTTCGAACCGTGTGCGTACGACTTCGTCGCTGATGTGCCGGTAGCCGGGCAGTTCATGCGGGAACGAGCCCATGTCGCACGAACCCTGCACGTTGTTCTGGCCGCGCAGCGGATTGACGCCGACGCCTTCGCGGCCGATGTTGCCGGTCGCCATCGCGAGGTTCGCGATGCCCATCACCGTCGTCGAGCCTTGCGCGTGTTCGGTCACGC
Source organism: Burkholderia sp. BCC1993 (assembly GCF_905339865.1). NCBI lineage: Bacteria > Pseudomonadati > Pseudomonadota > Betaproteobacteria > Burkholderiales > Burkholderiaceae > Burkholderia > Burkholderia sp. BCC1993. The sequence continues at coordinate 148,201 of NZ_CAJPGZ010000020.1, forward strand.
CGAGGCCGTAGTAGATCGCGGCGTTGCCGCCCGTCGCATAGAGGCGCGCGGCTTCGCGCACCTGCTGGGCCGGCACGCCCGTTACGTCGGCGGTCGCTTCGGGCGAGTTCTCGGCGCGCGATACGAAGTCGCGCCATTGCTCGAACGCGCGCGTGTCGCAGCGCTCGGCGACGAATGCGTCGGCGACGAGCCCTTCGGTGACGATCACGTGCGCGAGCGCGTTGACCATCGCGACGTTGGTGCCGGGGCGCAGCTGCAGGTGGTGCGTGGCCTTCACGTGCGGGCCGTCGACCACGTCGATGCGGCGCGGGTCGATCACGATCAGCTTCGCGCCTTCGCGGATGCGCCGCTTCATGCGCGAGCCGAACACCGGGTGCCCGTCGGTCGGGTTCGCGCCCATCACGACGATCACGTCGGACTGGCTGACCGACGCAAAGGTCTGCGTGCCGGCCGATTCGCCGAGCGTCGTCTTGAGGCCATAGCCGGTCGGCGAGTGGCACACGCGTGCGCAGGTGTCGACGTTGTTGTTGCCGAACGCGGCGCGCACGAGCTTCTGCACGAGGTAGGTTTCCTCGTTCGTGCAACGCGACGACGTGATGCCGCCGATCGAATCGCGGCCGTACTTCTGCTGCAGCTTGCGGAATTGCGTTGCCGCGTAGGTGAGCGCCTCTTCCCAGCTGACTTCGCGCCACGGGTCGGTGATCTTCTCGCGGATCATCGGCTTCGTGATGCGGTCCTTGTGCGTTGCGTAGCCCCACGCGAAGCGGCCCTTCACGCACGCGTGGCCTTCGTTTGCGAGGCCGTTCTTGTGCGGCGTCATGCGCACGACCTGCGTGCCCTTCATCTCGGCCTTGAACGAGCAGCCGACGCCGCAGTACGCGCAGGTCGTGACGACCGAGTGCTCGGCCTGGCCGAGCTGGACGACGGATTTTTCCTGCAGCGTGGCGGTCGGGCACGCGGCGACGCAGGCGCCGCACGATACGCATTCCGATGCCATGAACGATTCGCTTTCGCCGGCGGCGACGCGCGATTCGAAACCGCGCGCGGCGATCGTCAGCGCGAACGTGCCCTGCGTTTCCTCGCATGCGCGCACGCAGCGGTTGCAGACGATGCACTTCGACGGATCGTACGTGAAGTACGGATTCGATTCGTCCTTCTGATCGCGCAGGTGATTGGCGCCGTCGAAGCCGTAGCGCACTTCGCGCAAGCCCACCACGCCCGCCATGTCCTGCAGCTCGCAGTCGCCGTTGGCGGGGCAGGTGAGGCAGTCGAGCGGATGGTCGGAGATGTACAGCTCCATCACGTTGCGGCGCAGCGACTGCAGCCGGTCCGACTGCGTACGCACCTTCATCCCGGCTTCGGCGGGCGTCGTGCACGATGCCGGATAGCCGCGCCGGCCTTCGATTTCGACCAGGCACAGACGGCACGAGCCGAACGGTTCGAGCGAATCGGTCGCGCAGAGCTTGGGCACGTTGACGCCGGCTTCGATCGCCGCGCGCATCACCGACGTGCCGGCCGGCACCGTGACCGGCTGGCCGTCGATTTCGAGCGTGACGTCGGTATCGGCATGCCGTTGCGGCGTGCCGTAGTCGGTTTCGTCGAACGGATCGCGCGCGCGCGCCTGAGCGGCGCTCTTGCACGCGCATTGGCCCGAGCCGCAGCCGCCTTGGCGGACGTTGTTCGTGTCGAGGGACATGCAGGGCTCCTTCTGGGTCAGGCCGCAGCCTTGACCGGACCCGACGCGGCTTGCTTGCCGGCGGCGAGCCCGAAATCTTCGGGGAAATGGTCGAGCGCGGACAGCACCGGATACGGCGTCATCCCGCCCATCGCGCACAGCGAGCCGGCGAGCATCGTGTCGCACAGGTCGCGCAGCAGCGTGACCTGACGCTCCGACGTGTCGCCTTCGCGAATCCGCGCGATCGTCTCGACGCCGCGCGTCGAGCCGATCCGGCACGGCGTGCATTTGCCGCACGATTCGATCGCGCAGAACTTCATCGCGTATTCGGCGAGTTCGGCGAGATTCGACGTGTCGTCGTGCAGCACGATGCCGCCGTGACCGACGACCGCGCCGATCGCCGTGTACGCCTCGTAGTCGAGCGGCACGTCCCACTGGTGTTCGGGCAGGTAGGTGCCGAGCGGGCCGCCGACCTGGGCCGCGCGTGCGGGCCGGCCGCTGGCCGTGCCGCCGCCGTAGTCGAACAGCAGCTCGCGCAGCGTGACGCCGAACGCGAGCTCGACGAGGCCGCCGTGTCGGATGTTGCCCGCGAGCTGGAACGGCAGTGTGCCGCGCGAGCGGCCCATCCCGTAGTCGCGATAGAACGCGGCGCCGCGCGCGAAGATCACCGGCGCGGTCGCGAGCGTGATCACGTTGTTGATCACGGTCGGCTGGCCGAACAGGCCGGCGAGCGCCGGCAGCGGCGGTTTCGCGCGCACGACGCCGCGCTTGCCTTCGAGCGATTCGAGCAGCGCCGTTTCCTCGCCGCACACGTACGAACCGGCGCCCTTCGCGACGTGCAGGTCGAACGCATGCGCGGAGCCGAGCACGCGTTCGCCGAGCCAGCCGGCTTCGCGGGCACGCTCAATCGCCGTTTCGAGTGCCGCGATCGCATGCGGGTATTCGCTGCGCACGTAGATGTAGCCGAGCGTCGCGCCCGTCGCGATGCCCGCGATGATCATCCCTTCGATCAGGCAGTACGGGTCGCATTCCATGATCAGGCGGTCGGAGAACGTGCCCGAATCGCCTTCGTCCGCGTTGCAGACGATGTACTTTTGCGCGGCGCGCGCCTGTCGGACCGTGCGCCACTTGATGCCGGCCGGGAAGGCCGCGCCGCCGCGGCCGCGCAGCCCCGATTCGATCAGCTGCTCGCACGCGGCGTCGCCGTCGAATGCGAGCGCATTCTTCAGGCCGGCGAGGCCGTCATGCTTCAGGTAGTCGTCGATCGACAGCGGATCGGTCAGGCCGATGCGCGCGAACGTGAGGCGCTGCTGGCGCGCGAGATAGGGCAGGGCGTCGACGAGGCCGACGCCGCTCGGGTGCGTGCCGCCGTCGAGCCAGTTTGCGTCGAACAGGGCAGGCACGTCGGCCGCCGACAGATTCGCGTAGCCGACGCGCCCGGCGGCCGTGCCGACCTCGACGAGCGGCTCGAGCCACAGCAGCCCGCGTGAACCGTTGCGGATCAGTTCGATCGCGACGCCGCGCCGCTCGGCTTCCGCGACGATCGCGGCGGCGAGGGCGTCGGCGCCGAGCGCCAGCGCGGACGAATCGCGCGGAACGTAGATGCGGGTCGTCATGCGGCCTCCGGGGTGTGGGCGGCCGCGTCGGCGAGCAGGGCGTCGAACTTCTCCGGCGTGACCTTTGCGTGCAGCACGCCGTTGACCGTCATCGACGGCGATTGTGCGCACAGCCCGAGGCAGTAGACCGACTCGAGCACGACGTCGCCCGGCGCGTGTGCGTCGGCACCATCGCCGTGCGCCGCGTCGAACCGGCAACCCGTGCGCGCTTCCGCGTGCGCGGCCAGCGCTTCGCAGCCCATGCTGCGGCACGCCTCGGCGCGGCACATCTGGATCGTCACGCGCGCGGGCGGCGCGGTGCGGAAGTGGTGATAGTAGGTGAGCACGCCGTGCACTTCGGCGCGCGACAGGTTCAGCGCCTTCGCGAGCGGCGCGACGCAGCCTGCCGGCACGTAGCCGGCCTCGTCCTGGATCGCATGCAGGATCGCGACGAGCGAGCGGCCGGCGCGCGCATGACGCTCGACGAGCGCGTCGGGCGCAGGGGAATTCGGGGACATCGGTTGTGCTCCTCCAAAGTCTCATATGTGCCCATGATTCATATAGTGCACGCCGGGACTTCGTCCTGATTGATTTTGAGCAACGATAAGCGGAAGATTTCGCAGTCGCAATAGGAAATCGGAGTACATAATTGATTCGAATCGAATGCGACGCGTATCTGACCGTACGCGACACGGAGGGCCGCACGGCGAGCCTGTCGGATGTCGCCCCGTTGCTGGAGCTCGTGGCCGATACGGGCAGCATTGCACAGGCCGCGCAGGCGAAAGGGCTGTCGTATCGGCACGCGTGGGGCATGCTGCGGGCGCTGGAGGCGTGCGTCGGCGGCGAGTTGATCGAGACCGCGCGCGGCAAGGGATCGAGGCTGTCGGAGCTGGGGCAGGCGGTCGTCGACGCTCAGCGGCTCGCGCGCAGCCGTCTCGACGGGAACCTGCGCGCGCTGGCGGCCGAGGTGGCGAGCGACCTGAACCGGCGGCTCGCGCAGCGCGACGGCGCCGTGCGCATCCATGCGTCGCATGGCTATGCGGTTGCGGCGCTCGTTTCCGCGCTCGTCGATGCGCAGGCAGCCGTCGACATCAAGTATCGCGAGAGCGTCGAGGCCGTGCAGGCGCTCGCGCGCGGCGAATGCGAGCTGGCCGGCTTCCATCTGCCGCGCGGCGCGTTCCGCGAGCAGTGCGCGCAGATCTACCGGCCGTGGCTCGACGACACGCGTCACGTGCTGATTCATCTGACGCGTCGCCAGCAGGGGCTGTTCGTGCCGCGCGGCAACCCGAAGCAGGTCGGCGGGCTGGCCGATCTCGCCCGCCACGACATCCGCTTCGTCAATCGGCAGCCGGGGTCGGGCACGCGCATGCTGCTCGATCTCGCGTTGCGCGCGATCGGCATCGATCCCGAGCGTATCGACGGCTATGCGTCGGCCGAACTCACGCACTCGGCGATCGCCGCGTTCGTCGCGAGCGGGATGGCCGATCTCGGCTTCGGCGTCGAGCCGGCCGCCCGTCATTTCGGGCTCGATTTCATCCCGGTCGTCGACGAGGACTACTACTTCGCGTGCGAACGCGCGCAGCTCGACTCGCGGCCGCTCGCCGGCGTGCTCGCCTTGCTGCGCGATGCACGTTTCGTCGAGCGCGTCGCGCATCTCGACGGCTACGATCCGGCGGCGTGCGGGACGCTGGCCGGTATCGCGGAGGGCTTCGCCGGTACGGCCGCGGCCGGTGCGCCGGACGGCAATGCACGGTAACGGGAATGCACGCGAGCCGCGCTGCAGCAGTGAGGGATTTGCGCTACGCTTGCCGCTTGATCAACGTTCCAACAAGCACGCCGTTCAGGCGTCATCCCGCCATGAAACTTTCCGTTCCCTTCTCCGCGGCAGCGTTGACCGCAGGGCTTCTTGTCGCTGTTTCGCCGTTCGCGCTTGCTCAGAATTCCCCGGGCGTGCCCGGCGGCATCCTGAGCGAACAGTTCCGCCTGAACGAGCATCCGCAGATGCCGTTCGCGGCGTCGACGCCATCGCAGAAATACCAGAACGGCAAGAAGTCGGCATTGCGCCGCAAGGGCGATATGGGGGATCCGAACGGCTGCAACCTGAAGTGCCCGCTGGACACTCAATAAACAAACGCAGGCGCGCCGGGCCGTCGTCGACGCGTTTGTCCGGCCGCGCTGCGCCGATGCCGCGCGGTTCTTTTCGAGCCCCGCAGGGCGTGCTGCCTTGCGGGGCTCGTTGCTTTATGGCCGGTCGTGGTCCAGTGCGATCGCGCGATGCCGGATCGGGCGTCTATTGATCTAGGGTTAACCCGTAATTCAGGAAGGATGTCTTCCTGAAACCTGCCTTATTCTTAAGCATCCGCCTACATAAACTTCGGTTTGTCAGCGATGAACGGGTGTTCACCGCGAAATCAGACAAATCTGGAGGTAGGTCATCATGAAGTCGCTCGTTCAAGCCGTTGTCGTTGCTGCCGCTCTCGTTGCTCCGGTCGTTTCGTTCGCGCAGTCCGGCTCGGCACTCACGCGCGCACAGGTTCGCGCCGAACTGGTTCAGCTCCAGCAGGCCGGTTACAACACCGCCCGCGGCGAAGATCCGCACTATCCGGAAGCGATCCAGGCCGCCACGGCGCGTGTTGCAGAGCAGCAGCGCAGCGCGTTGGCCCAGGCGCAAGGCGCCGACGCCAGCGGCTACGGCGCGCAGGTGCAGGGCGCATCGGCAGCGGGCTCGCGTGCGATCGGCGTGCGTCCGGCCAGCGCGGAAGAAATGAAGTCGCTGTATCGCGGCAGCTAAGCTGCGCATTGCCCGGCGGGGCCGCGCGGCGGGTGCGACGAGGCGTCGCGTCCCGGTCGCGGTGCCGGGCAGGGTGCCGTCCGCTGCGCTCAAGCGCCGCGCGGACGGCGCTGAACCTCCGTCACCTCCTGTCGCCGGCGTACCGGCGGCATTCCGCCTGGCCCGCCCGGGGCCGGGCGCTTTTTCGGAAGGCGCGGGAGGCGGGCGCACCGGCAACAAAAAACCCCGCAGACTTGCGTCGTGCGGGGTTCGTGCGTCAAGCGCGGAATTTGGTGGAGGCGGCGGGAATCGAACCCGCGTCCAGAAGCGCTCCACGACTAGTTCTACATGTTTAGTTCAGTCATTTGATTTAACCGCAGCGACGCGGACGAACACGCTGCACTACGGCGATTCGCTAGGTTTTCGACCCTGGCGTCGCGACGCCGACAGGGCTTAACTGACGTAAATGACCTCTGGCGGTATTGCTACCGGTCTTGCGACACTAGCCCGTCAGTGAACTAGGCAGAGGACGGCGGCCGTTAGGCTGCCAGTGCGAACGTATCGTCGTTTGCAGTTACGATTTTCCCATTGATTAACGAGGTGACGGGTCCTCGACATGCCCTAGCCGCTTCACAACCCCTGTCGAAACCAGGTCGCCCCCGCGGATAAGATCAATCATTATAGCCCAACATCGCGCAGCAGTTCGCGCAGTTCCTGCGTCGAGCCGACGAGATGCTGCGCCTGCCAGTCGGCCGGCGCGGCGCCGTCGCCGCAGTAGCCATAGGCAGCCGCGACGGTTGCCATCCCTGCCGCGCTGCCGGCCTGGATGTCGCGAAGATCGTCGCCGACATAGACGATGCGCTCGGGCGCGAGCGTCATCTGTCCGGCCGCGTGCAGCAGCGGGGCCGGATGCGGTTTCGAGTGCGGCGTTGTGTCGCCCCCGACGATGCAGGCCGCGCGCGGCGCAAGGCCGAGCAGGTCGGCGAGCGGCGCGGTGAGGCGCATCGCCTTGTTCGTGACGATGCCCCAGCGCACGCCGCGCGCATCGAGTTCGTCGAGCACGTCGCCGATGCCGGGGAACAGCACGGTGTGCACGCAGATGTCCGTCGCGTAATTGGTCAGGAACTCGTCGCGCATCGCTTCGTAGCCGGCCGATTGCGTGTCGATGCCGAATGCACCGCCGAGCAGGCCGCGCGCACCGGCCGATGCCAGCGGCCGCAGCACGTCGAGCGACGTTTCGGGCAGGCCGCGCACGCGCTGCATCTTGTTGACGGCGGCGGCGAGATCGGGCGCCGTGTCGGCGAGCGTGCCGTCGAGGTCGAACAGCACGGCATCGCAGTGCAGCAGGCGCGGCTCGTCGAGTGCGGGCCGCCCGGTCGAAAGGGGAGTCGTCATGCCGGTCGGAAGGTCACGCGCCGCGGCGGCACGCGACGAGATAGTTGATGTCGGTGTCGTTCGACAGCGCGAATCGCTTGCCGATCGGGTGATAGGTGATGCCCTTGATCTCCACGATATGCAGATCGGTCCCGCGCACGAAGCTCGCCAGTTCCGACGGGCGGATGAAGCGCGCGTAGTCGTGGGTGCCCTTCGGCAGCATCTGCGCGATGTACTCCGCACCGATCACTGCGAACAGGTAGGACTTCAGGTTGCGGTTCAGCGTGGAGAAGAACACCCAGCCGCCCGGCTTCACGAGCGTCGCGCACGCGGCGACGACGCCGGCCGGCGACGGGACGTGCTCGAGCATTTCCATGCACGTGACGACGTCATAGGTGCCCGGCTCGCGTTCGGCAATCGCTTCGGCGGCGATCGCCTCGTAATCGACCGTGATGCCGCTTTCGAGGCTGTGCAGGTCGGCGACGCCGAGCGCTTCGGTCGACAGGTCGATGCCTTTCACCTGCGCGCCGAGTCCGGCCATCGATTCGGACAGGATGCCGCCGCCGCAGCCGATATCGAGCGCGCGCTTGCCGGCGAGGTGCGCATGCGCATCGATCCAGCCGAGCCGGACCGGGTTCAGGTCGTGCAGGGGCTTGAATTCGGCATTCGGATCCCACCACCGATGGGCGAGGTCGCTGAATTTCTGGAGTTCGTGCGGATCGGCGTTGGTCATGTCGGCAAACGGGCTACGGAAGGAGGGCGATGCGTCGGTACGTCAGCCCCGAGTATATAAGGGGGCGCACAACGAGGCCAGCGAGCGCCTGGGCGGGCGTCAAAGAAAAAGCCCCGCCGGAGCGGGGCTTTGAAGCAGTCGAAAACCGCGGCTTACTGTGCCGGAACGGTCGTCTTCTGGACTTCTTGCGTACCGACCACTTCGACTTCCACGCGGCGGTCCGGTGCGAGGCAGGCGATCAGTTGCTTGCGGTTCTTCTGGTTGCAGCCGGTCGTGACCGGGTTGCGCTTGCCCTTGCCTTCCGTGTAGATCTTGTTGGCCGGGACACCCTTGCTGACCAGGTACGACTTGACTGCTTGCGCACGGCGCAGCGACAGACGGTCGTTGTACTTGTCCGAACCGATGCGGTCCGTGTAGCCCGTAGCGACGACCACTTCCGTGTTCATGCCTTGGATCTTCGAAGCCAGTTCGTCCAGCTTTTGCTTGCCCAGCGGCTTGAGCGTTGCCTTGTCGAAGTCGAACAGTGCGTCGGCTTGATACGTGATCTTCTGGCTCGTGATTGCCGGAGCAACCGGTGCGACCGGAGCCGGTGCCGGTGCCTGGGCGACCAGTGCGCCATCGCACTTCGCGTTGGCGGTGGCCGGCGTCCAGAACGCGTCACGCCAGCAGAGCTCGTTCGTGCCGTTCATCCACACCCATTCGCCCGTGCCGTTCACCCAGTTGTCGTTGACGGCTTGACGCGACGCCGGCACCGACTGTGCCGAAGCGGATGCAGCCATAACTGCGGTAGCTGCAATGAACGCGAGCTTTGAAAGTTTATTCATATTTCTCCTCTCGAAATTGAGATTACCGCAGGTTTACTGCGAGCCTGTTGACGGTGACAAGTCATACATTGCTCGAAGTATAACATTGGTGCGGCACAAAAAACGCGGCACCGCTCTGTGTAGACTTCGAGCAGCGTCTAACTTTCAGTGCGTTGGCATTTTGCCATATCGTTCCCTTCCTACGAAAAAAAATCCTCCCCACCCTAAGATCGCTCCAACTTTGTGGTGCATGCGCAACACCGGCCTGCCGCAACTTTTAGAGATTGTCAAGAGCGGGTCCGAGAAATTGCGTGAAAGGCCGCAAATGTTTACTCGCGTGCGTGACTCGGACCCGCGCGGTCCCCGAGCCACCTGAAGGGGCGCGATCGCGGCCGGTTCGCGGTGCCGCTGCCGTGGTCGCGATTTTTGCTGTTTACATATAGAGGGGGTGGCGAATCGGCGGCTGATGGGCGCATGTTAGAATCTCGCGTTGCGTTGCGCATGCAGCGCCCACGCGAAAGGCGTTCGCCGTCTTCGCTCCGAAACGATACGGATACATGGATCAATTCGCCAAAGAGACCCTGCCCACCTCCCTAGAGGAGGAAATGCGCCGTTCGTATCTCGATTACGCGATGAGCGTGATCGTCGGACGTGCCCTTCCGGATGTCCGCGATGGCCTGAAACCCGTGCACCGGCGCGTATTGTTCGCGATGCACGAACTGAACAACGACTGGAACCGCGCGTACAAGAAATCGGCGCGTATCGTCGGTGACGTGATCGGTAAGTATCACCCTCACGGCGATACCGCGGTGTACGACACGATCGTGCGGATGGCGCAGGACTTCTCGCTGCGCTACATGCTGATCGACGGACAGGGCAACTTCGGCTCGATCGACGGCGACAACGCCGCGGCGATGCGTTACACCGAAATTCGCATGGCGAAGATCGGTCACGAGCTGCTCGCCGACATCGACAAGGAAACGGTCGACTTCGAGCCGAACTACGACGGCAACGAGATGCAGCCGTCGGTCCTGCCGTCGCGCATCCCGAACCTGCTGATCAACGGCTCGTCGGGCATCGCGGTCGGCATGGCGACCAACATCCCGCCGCACAACCTGAACGAAGTCGTCGACGCGTGCCAGCACCTGCTGGGCAACCCGGGAGCGACGATCGACGAGCTGATCGAGATCATCCCGGCGCCGGACTTCCCGACGGCCGGCATCATCTACGGCGTCGCCGGCGTACGCGACGGCTACCGCACCGGGCGCGGCCGCGTCGTGATGCGCGCGGCCACGCACTTCGAGGAGATCGACCGCGGCCAGCGGATGGCGATCATCGTCGACGAGCTGCCGTACCAGGTGAACAAGCGCTCGCTGCTCGAGCGCATTGCCGAGCTCGTCAACGAGAAGAAGCTCGAGGGCATTTCCGACATCCGCGACGAGTCCGACAAGAGCGGCATGCGCGTCGTGATCGAGCTGAAGCGCGGCGAAGTGCCCGAAGTGGTGCTGAACAACCTGTACAAGGCGACGCAGCTGCAGGACACGTTCGGCATGAACATGGTCGCGCTGGTCGACGGTCAGCCGAAGCTGCTGAACCTGAAGGAAATCCTGCAGTGCTTCCTGTCGCATCGACGTGAAGTGCTGACGCGCCGCACGATCTACGAACTGCGCAAGGCCCGCGAGCGCGGCCACGTGCTCGAAGGTCTTGCCGTCGCGCTCGCGAACATCGACGAATTCATCGCGATCATCAAGGCAGCGCCGACGCCGCCGATCGCGAAGCAGGAGTTGATGGCGAAGCCGTGGGATTCGTCGCTCGTGCGCGAGATGCTGACGCGCGCCGAAAGCGAGAACGCGGCGGCCGGCGGCCGTTCCGCGTATCGCCCGGAAGGCCTGAACCCGGCGTTCGGCATGCAGGTCGACGGGCTGTACCGCCTGTCTGACACGCAGGCCCAGGAAATCCTGCAGATGCGTCTGCAGCGCCTGACCGGTCTCGAGCAGGACAAGATCATCGGCGAGTACCGCGAAGTGATGGCGCAGATCGCCGACCTGCTGGACATCCTCGCGCGCCCCGAGCGGATCACGACGATGATCGGCGAAGAGCTGGCGACGGTGAAGGCCGAATTCGGCGATGCGCGCCGCTCGAAGATCGAGCTGAACGCGACCGAGCTGAATACCGAAGACCTGATCACGCCGCAGGACATGGTCGTCACGATGTCGCACGCGGGCTACGTGAAGTCGCAGCCGCTGTCCGAGTATCGCGCGCAGAAGCGCGGCGGTCGCGGCAAGCAGGCGACGCAGATGAAGGAAGACGACTGGATCGAGACGCTGTTCATCGCGAACACGCACGACTACATCCTGTGCTTCTCGAACCGCGGCCGCGTGTACTGGGTCAAGGTCTACGAAGTGCCGCAGGGCTCGCGCAACTCGCGCGGCCGTCCGATCGTCAACATGTTCCCGCTGCAGGAAGGCGAGAAGATCAACGTCGTGCTGCCGGTCAAGGAATTCTCGGCCGACAAGTTCGTGTTCATGGCGACGTCGCTCGGCACCGTGAAGAAGACGCCGCTCGAGGCATTCAGTCGCCCGATGAAGAAGGGCATCATCGCGGTCGGCCTCGACGAGGGCGATTACCTGATCGGCGCGTCGATCACCGACGGCGCGCACGACGTGATGCTGTTCTCCGACGCCGGCAAGGCCGTGCGCTTCGACGAGAACGACGTGCGCCCGATGGGCCGGGAAGCGCGCGGCGTGCGGGGCATGCAGCTCGAGGACGGGCAGCAGGTCATCGCGCTGCTGGTTGCCGGCAGCGAGGAGCAGACCGTGCTCACCGCGACCGAAAACGGCTACGGCAAGCGCACGCCGATCACCGAGTACACGCGTCACGGCCGCGGCACGAAGGGGATGATCGCGATCCAGACGTCCGAGCGCAACGGCAAGGTCGTCGCCGCGACGCTCGTCGACGCCGAGGATCAGATCATGCTGATCACGACCGCCGGCGTGTTGATCCGTACGCGTGTGTCCGAGATTCGCGAAATGGGGCGCGCCACGCAAGGTGTTACACTCATCAGTCTCGATGAGGGTACCAAGCTCTCCGGCCTGCAGCAGATCGCGGAAGCCGAAGAGGGCGATGGCGAGGCCGACGAGGCGTCGGACGGCGAAGCCTGAAGAACGGATGAGACTCGAGCCGCCGCGGGCGAAAAGCGCCGCGGTCGGCGAGCAACCATTCATATTTCCAAAAGGGAGTGATGATGCAAAAGCAATTCAAGCAACTGGTTCTGCTGGCTGCACTGGTGCCGACGTTCGCGATGGCGCAAGCGCTGTCGAATTCCGCACCGGCTGCGACCGCGGCAGCTGCGCCGATCGACGCCGACAAGAAGGCGGCGATCAAGGATCTGCTCGACGCGATCGACGCGCCGAAGCTCGTGTCGGCTATCGGCAACAGCGCCGAGATGCAGGCAAAGCAGCTCGTGCCGGCGATCCTGTCGGACGCGCTGTCGGAAAACAAGTCGCTGAACGACAAGCAGAAGCAGGCCGCCGTGCCGACGCTGCAGAAGAACGCAGTGCCGAAGCTGGTTGACGGCGCGGGCAAGGTGTTCGGCTCGCAGCAGTTCCAGAACGACGCGATGTCGGCTCAGTACGACGCCTATGCGAAGTACTACAGCACGTCGGAGATCAAGGATCTGACGACGTTCTACAAGAGCCCGACGGGCCGCAAGTTCATCCAGGTTCAGGATCAGGTTGGCCGCGACGTGGTCAACGGCCTGATGCAGAAGTACATGCCGCAAGCGATCCAGGCGACGCGCGCGCAGGCTGACAAGGAAGTCGCGGCAGTCAAGCCGGGCAAGTAAGCCGTCCGGGCACGCCGCCCGGCCGTTCGGCCGGGTTTGGCGGGAGCCTGATGACAGTGCGATAATGGCCGTTTGCGCGCGAGCGCAAGCGGCCATTTCTTTTCTGGCGCGGTTCTTTCTGCCGGCGGCAAGTCGGTCGCAAGCCGGTCGCGTCCCTCCCGAGGTTTTCACGATGCGCGTCTTTAATTTCTCCGCCGGCCCTGCGGCGCTCCCCGAGGAAGTGCTGCGGCAGGCCGCCGACGAAATGCTCGACTGGCACGGCAGCGGCATGAGCGTGATGGAGATGAGCCATCGCGGCAAAGAGTTCATGTCGATCCACGAGGCGGCGCTGACCGACCTGCGCGAGCTGCTCGACGTGCCGGCCAGCCACCGGATCCTGTTCCTGCAGGGCGGCGGCATCGCCGAGAACGCGGTCGTGCCGATGAACCTGCTCGGCTCGCGCAAGACCGCCGACTTCGTCGTGACGGGCTCGTGGTCGCAGAAGTCGTTCAACGAAGCGAAGAAATACGGCACGCCGCATCTGGCCGCCTCCGGCAAGACGGCCGACGGTTTCACGCGCGCGCCTGCCCGTGCCGAATGGCAGCTGTCGGACGATCCGGCCTACGTGCATCTGTGCACGAACGAGACGATCGACGGCGTCGAGACGTTCGAGATTCCCGACCTCGGCGACGTGCCGCTCGTCGCCGATGTCTCGTCGCACATCCTGTCGCGCCCGATGGACGTCGCGAAGTACGGCGTGCTGTTCGGCGGCGCGCAGAAGAACATCGGGATGGCCGGCGTGACGGTCGTGATCGTGCGTGAGGATCTGCTCGATCGCGCGCTGTCGATCTGCCCGTCCGCATTCGAATGGAAAACCGTCGCCGAGAACAACTCGCTGTACAACACGCCGCCCACCTATGCGATCTACGTCGCGGGCCTCGTGTTCCAGTGGCTGAAGCGGCAGGGCGGCCTCGAGGCGATCGAGGCCCGCAATATCGAGAAGGCGAAGCTGCTCTACGACACGATCGATGCGAGCAGCTTCTATCTGAACAAGGTCGAGCCGGCGGTGCGTTCGCGGATGAACGTGCCCTTTTTCCTGGCCGACGAAACGCGCAATGAAGACTTCCTTGCCGGCGCAAAGGCGCGCGGGTTGCTGCAGCTGAAGGGCCACAAGTCCGTCGGCGGCATGCGGGCGTCGATCTACAACGCGGTGCCGCTCGAGGGCGTGAAAGCGCTCGTCGAGTACATGAAGGACTTCGAACGGCGCGGCGCCTGACGGCGGCGCTGTTCAAACAGTACGGCAAAACGCATGGACGACGAACTGAATTCCCGCCTGAAACCGCTGCGCGACCGCATCGATGCGATCGACGCGCAGCTGATCTCGCTCCTCAACCAGCGCGCCGCGGTGGCGCTCGAGGTAGGCGAGGTCAAGAAGCACTTCAATGCGCCGGTGTTCCGGCCGGAACGCGAGCTGCAGGTGATCGCGCGCCTGCAGGACATGAGCGCGGGGCCGCTCGCGAGCGAGCATATCAGCGCCATCTGGCGCGAGATCATGGCCGCGAGCCGCGCGCTCGAGCAGACGATCCACGTCGCGTTCCTCGGGCCGGTCGGCACGTACACCGAACAGGCGATGTTCGAGTATTTCGGCCAGTCGATCGAAGGGCTGCCATGCCCGTCGGTCGACGAGGTGTTCCGCTCGGTCGAGGCGGGCGCGTCCGCATTCGGCGTCGCGCCGGTCGAGAATTCGACCGAAGGCGCGGTGTCGCGCACGCTCGACCTGCTGCTGCAGACGCAGTTGCTGATCAGCGGCGAACTCGCGCTGCCGATCCATCACAACCTGCTCACGCAGAACGGCACGCTCGACGGCGTGAAGCGCGTCTGCGCGCATGCGCAGGCACTCGCGCAATGCCAGCAGTGGCTCGCTGCGAACGCACCGCAGCTCGAGCGGCAAGCGGTGTCGAGCAACGCGGAGGCCGCGCGTCTCGCGGCGGCCGACCCGAGCGTCGCGGCGATCGCGGGCGACCGCGCGGCCGCGCACTACGGGCTGCAGATCGCGTTTTCGCTGATTCAGGACGATCCGCACAACCGCACGCGCTTCGTGATCATCGGCAAGCAGCCGGCTGGACCGAGCGGTCACGACCAGACCTCGCTGATCGTGTCGGTGAAGAACGAGCCGGGCGCGGTGTTCAAGCTGCTCGAACCGCTCGCGCGGCACGGGGTGTCGATGACCCGCTTCGAGTCGCGCCCGGCGCGCGTCGGCACGTGGGAGTATTACTTCTACATCGACATCGAAGGGCACCGGGACGAGCCAGCCGTGGCCGCCGCGCTCGCGGAGCTCGGCCAGAAGGCCGCGTTCCTGAAGGTACTCGGTTCGTATCCGCGCGCGCGCTGACGCGCAGCGGCCCGTCGCCTGCACCGCGCAGGCGGCGCGGCGAAGCGGGCAGGGCAGGCCGGGCGGCGCTGCCCAAGGCGGGCTCGGGCGGTATCCGGCGCAGGTCGCGCCGGGTGCGGGCCCGTTGCCCGGAATCTGGACTTCCGCGCGCGGGGCGTCGTTCCGCGCGCGTCACTTGGCTCTTGTCGTGTCAGGCTTTGCATTCAACAAACTGGTCATCTTCGGCGTCGGCCTGATCGGCGGATCGCTGGCGCGCGCGCTGCGCGAGCGCGCACCGGGCGGCGCGGGCGAAGTCGTCGGCGTCGGCCGTTCCCGTGCGTCGGTCGAGCGCGCGCTCGCGCTCGGCGTGATCGATCGCGCGGCGGCGCTCGACGACGATGCGCAAGTGCGCGACGCGCTTGCCGGCGCCGATCTCGTGCTGCTGGCCGCGCCCGTCGCGCAAACGGGCCCGTTGCTCGCGCGCATTGCCCCGTGGCTCGACGCCGCGACGCTCGTCACCGACGCGGGCAGCACCAAGTCCGATGTCGTCGCGGCGGCACGCGACGTGCTCGGTGCGCGGATCGCGCAATTCGTGCCGGGCCACCCGATCGCCGGGCGCGAGTCGAGCGGCGTCGAGGCCGCGCTGCCGGATCTGTACGTCGGCCGCAACGTCGTGCTGTGCCCGCTGCCGGAGAACGCACCCGACGCGGTCGCGCGGATCGACGCGATGTGGCGGGCGACCGGCGCCGACGTGCGCACGATGAGCACGGCGCAGCACGATCGCGTGTTCGCGTCGATCAGCCATCTGCCGCACGTGCTGTCGTTCGCGCTCGTCGAGCAGATCCTCGGCGAGACGGATGCCGAACTGAAATTCTCGTATGCGGCGGGCGGCTTCCGCGACTTCACGCGGATCGCGGCGTCGAGCCCGGAAATGTGGCGCGACGTGTGTGTCGCGAATCGCGCGGCGCTGCTCGACGAGCTCGACGGCTACACGCGCGTGCTCGCCCGGCTGCGCGCGGCGATCGACGCCGGCGACGGCGCGGCGCTCGAAGCCGTGTTCACGCGCTCGCGCGCGGCCCGCAAGGCATGGCAGGAGCGCGGCGCGCAGCCCGCTGCCGAACCGGTCAAGAAATAACAGGAAACAGGACGATTCCCATGGACTATCTCGATCTCGGCCCGTATTCCAGCGCGTCGGGCACCGTGCGCCTGCCCGGCTCGAAGAGCATCTCGAACCGCGTGCTGCTGCTTGCGGCGCTTGCCGAAGGCGATACGACGATCACCAACCTGCTGGATTCCGACGACACGCGCGTGATGCTCGATGCGCTCGGCAAGCTCGGCGTGAAGCTCGCGCGCGAGGGCGACACCTGTGTCGTCACCGGCACGCGCGGCGCGTTCACCGCGAAGACCGCCGACCTGTTCCTCGGCAACGCGGGCACCGCGGTGCGACCGTTGACGGCGGCGCTCGCGGTCAATGGCGGCGACTATCGCGTGCATGGCGTGCCGCGCATGCACGAGCGGCCGATCGGCGACCTCGTCGACGGCCTGCGACAGATCGGCGCGCAGATCGACTACGAGCAGAACGACGGTTTTCCGCCGCTGCGGATCAAGCCTGCGGCGATCGCGGTCGACGCGCCGATCCGCGTGCGCGGCGACGTGTCGAGCCAGTTCCTCACGGCGCTGCTGATGACGCTTCCGCTCGTGAAGGCGAAGGACGGCAGGATCGTCGTCGAAGTCGACGGCGAACTGATCTCGAAGCCGTACATCGACATCACGATCCGGCTGATGGAGCGCTTCGGCGTGACCATCGAGCGCGACGGCTGGCAGCGCTTCGTCGTGCCGGCCGGCGTCCGCTACCGTGCGCCGGGGCGCATCATGGTCGAGGGCGATGCGTCGTCGGCCTCGTACTTCCTCGCGGCCGGCGCGCTCGGCGGCGGCCCGCTGCGCGTCGAGGGCGTGGGGCGCGCGAGCATCCAGGGCGACGTCGGCTTCGCGAATGCGCTGATGCAGATGGGCGCGAACGTATCGATGGGCGACGACTGGATCGAGGTGCGCGGCATCGGCCACGACCATGGCAAGCTCGAGCCGATCGACATGGACTTCAACCTGATTCCCGACGCGGCGATGACCATCGCGGTCGCGGCGCTGTTCGCGAGCGGCACGAGCACGCTGCGCAACATCGCGAGCTGGCGCGTGAAGGAAACCGACCGCATCGCCGCGATGGCGACCGAGTTGCGCAAGGTCGGCGCGATCGTCGAGGAAGGCCCCGACTATCTGGTCGTCACGCCGCCGCAACAACTCACGCCGAACGCCGCGATCGACACCTACGACGATCACCGGATGGCGATGTGCTTCTCGCTCGTCAGTCTGGGCGGCGTGCCCGTGCGAATCAACGATCCGAAGTGCGTCGGCAAGACGTTCCCCGACTATTTCGACCGCTTCGCCGCGCTCGCCAAGGCCTGACCCACCGTACCGATGAAATCGACCCGACCCTTTCACCCGACCCCCGTCATCACGATCGACGGTCCGACAGCTTCCGGCAAGGGGACCGTCGCCGCACTCGTCGCCGCGCATCTCGGCTTCCACCTGCTCGACAGCGGCGCGCTGTACCGACTCGCCGCGCTCGCGAGCGTACGCTACGGCATCGCGGCGGAGGACATCGACGCGCTCGTGAAGCTGATCGATGATCTTCACATCACGTTCCGCGAGGGCTGCGCGCAGCTCGACGGCATCGACGTGTCGAACGACATCCGCGCCGAAGCGGTCGGCAACCGCGCGTCGGCGATTGCCGTGCACGGGCCGGTGCGTACCGCGCTGGTCGCGCGCCAGCGCGCATTCCGCAAGACGCCGGGCCTCGTCGCCGACGGGCGCGACATGGGCACCGTGATCTTCCCGGACGCCGTGCTGAAGGTGTTTCTGACGGCCAGCGCCGAGGCACGCGCGGCCAGACGGCATAAGCAATTGATGCAAAAAGGTTTTTCTGCTAATATAGATGACTTGCTTCGGGATCTTCGTGAACGTGACGCGCGCGACAGCAATCGCGCCGCCGCGCCGCTGAAGCCCGCGGCAGATGCCAAGCTGCTCGATACGTCGGCGCTTTCGGTCGATGAAGCGGTCGACCAGGTGCTGCAGTGGTACCGGGCGCTTGGCCAGCCCGCCTGAGAAGGCGGGCAGCAGTAGGTGCTTCGCGCGAGCAGCGCGGAGCGTGTTTCGAACCCTTAACCCCGTATGGACCTCGATCTGGCCCTTTCAGCCTGCCATTCCGGCCGGCGTGGCACAGCGAGCCATGCACAATCAGATTTTTATGTCCGACCTGCAAACCTCCACCCCGAATACCGAATCCTTTGCGGCTCTGTTCGAAGAGTCGCTGACCCGTCAAGACATGCGCGCCGGCGAAGTGATTTCCGCCGAAGTCGTGCGCGTCGACCACAACTTCGTGGTCGTCAATGCAGGCCTGAAGTCCGAGGCTTACATTCCGATCGAGGAATTCCTGAACGATCAGGGCGAGGTTGAGGTGCAGTCGGGCGATTTCGTGTCCGTCGCGATCGACGCACTCGAAAACGGCTACGGCGACACGATCCTGTCGCGCGACAAGGCGAAGCGCCTGGCATCGTGGCTGTCGCTGGAAAAGGCCCTCGACAACAACGAACTCGTCACCGGCACGATCACCGGCAAGGTGAAGGGCGGCATGACCGTGATGGTCAACGGCATCCGCGCGTTCCTGCCGGGTTCGCTGGTCGACACGCGTCCGGTCAAGGACACGACCCCGTACGAAGGCAAGACGCTCGAGTTCCGCGTGATCAAGCTCGATCGCAAGCGTAACAACGTCGTGCTGTCGCGTCGTGCAGTGATCGAAGCAACGCAAGGCGAAGAGCGCGCGAAGCTGCTCGAGACGCTGAAGGAAGGCGCGATCGTCAACGGCGTGGTCAAGAACATCACCGACTACGGCGCGTTCGTCGACCTCGGCGGCATCGACGGCCTGCTGCACATCACCGACATCGCATGGCGTCGTGTGCGTCACCCGAGCGAAGTCCTGTCGGTTGGCCAGGAAGTCACCGCGAAGATCCTCAAGTTCGACCAAGAGAAGAACCGCGTCTCGCTGGGCATCAAGCAACTGGGCGACGATCCGTGGGAAGGCATCTCGCGCCGTTACCCGTCGGGCACGCGCCTGTTCGGCAAGGTCACGAACATCACCGACTACGGCGCATTCGTCGAAGTGGAATCGGGCATCGAAGGCCTCGTCCACGTGTCGGAAATGGACTGGACCAACAAGAACGTTGCGCCGTCGAAGGTTGTCCAGCTGGGCGACGAAGTCGAAGTCATGGTCCTCGAGATCGACGAAGACCGTCGTCGTATCAGCCTCGGCATGAAGCAGTGCAAGCCGAATCCGTGGGATGACTTCAGCCGCAACTTCAAGAAGGGCGACAAGATCACGGGCGCAATCAAGTCGATCACCGACTTCGGCGTGTTCATCGGTCTGCCGGGCGGCATCGACGGCCTGGTCCACCTGTCGGACCTGTCGTGGAGCGAAACCGGCGAAGAAGCCGTTCGCAAGTACAAGAAGGGCGACGAAGTCGAAGCAATCGTGCTCGGTATCGACGTCGAGAAGGAGCGTATTTCGCTCGGCATCAAGCAGCTCGAAGGCGACCCGTTCAGCAACTACGTTGCAATGAACGACAAGGGTTCGATCGTCGACGGCGTGGTGAAGTCGGTCGATGCGAAGGGCGCTGTCATTACGCTGACGGGCGACATCGAAGGCTACCTGCGTGCATCGGAAATCTCGCAGGATCGCGTCGAAGACGCACGCAACGTGCTGAAGGAAGGCGACAAGGTCAACGCGATGGTGATCAACATCGATCGCAAGTCGCGTGGCATCAACCTGTCGATCAAGGCGAAGGATTCGGCTGAACAACAGGAAGCGATCCGCGGCCTGCAGTCGGACACCAGCGCTGCTGCGACCGGTACGACCAACCTCGGCGCGCTGCTGAAGGCGAAGCTCGACGGCCAGAACCAGTAAGCCTCACGAGGTCTGCTGAAGTATGACCAAATCCGAGTTGGTCGCGCAGCTGGCACTGCGATTTCCGCAACTTGTCCTCAAGGATGCGGATTTCGCGGTGAAAACGATGCTTGATGCGATGTCCGACGCCCTGGCGAAAGGGCATCGCATCGAAATTCGGGGTTTCGGCAGCTTCGGCCTCAACCGTCGCCCGGCGCGCGTCGGACGCAACCCGAAGTCGGGGGAGAAAGTGCAGGTGCCCGAGAAGTTCGTGCCTCACTTCAAGCCCGGCAAGGAATTGCGTGAACGCGTCGACGGCCGCGCCGGCGAGCCGCTGAAAGCTGATGATCCGGACGACGACCGTTGAACGTCGTTCGGCTTGCCCGGAATCCGTCCGGCGAAGGCTGAAGAAAAAAGCGCCCCTTGCGGGCGCTTTTTTCATTTCCGGCTGCCGCGCGGCAATGCGCATCCGCAGGATGTGCGGTGACGCGGAAACGCTTCCTTTACAATACGGGTCGATTCGGTGCCGCGAAGGGGAGTCGCGCGCCGCGGCAAACCTCAACAAAGAGAGGGCTACATGAAGTTTATCGTCTGGCTGATCCGGGTATTGGTGTTCGTGCTGCTGCTGGTGCTCGCACTGGCCAATACGCAAACCGCGACGCTGAATTTCGTTGCCGGCTACGCATGGCAGGCGCCGCTGATCCTGATCGGCCTCGCGTTCTTCGTCATCGGGCTGCTGGCCGGCCTGCTGTCGGCTCTGCCGGCGATGTTCCGCCTGCGCCTCGAGAACGGGCGCCTGAAGCGCGATCTGCGTGCGGCGCGCGAAACCCCGGCCATCGTCGACCAGCCGCCGATGCCGCCCGTCATTTAACACGGACGCCGCGCGACTCTCGCGCGGTTTTCGTCTCTGCTTCGATATTTCGCATGGATCTGGATTTCTGGTGGTTGCTCGCGATTCCGGTGGCGTTCGCGCTCGGCTGGGCGGCGTCACGCTATGACCTGAAGAACCTCCTGTCGGAGAGCGCCAACCTGCCGCGATCGTATTTCCGCGGCCTGAACTTTCTGTTGAACGAACAACCGGACAAGGCGATCGACGCGTTCATCGAGGTCGCGAAGCTCGACCCCGAGACGGTCGAGCTGCACTTCGCGCTCGGCAACCTGTTCCGCCGTCGCGGCGAAACGGACCGTGCGATCCGCGTGCACCAGAATCTGCTGAGCCGCACGGACCTGCCGGTGAGCGAGCGCGACCACGCACTGTACGAGCTCGGCCAGGATTTCCTGAAGGCCGGCCTGCTCGATCGTGCCGAGGAGGCCTTCCACCGGCTCGCCGACGGCGACTACGCGCTGGGCGCGCAGCGGGCGCTGCTGACGATCTACGAGATCGAGAAGGACTGGAACAAGTCGATCGACACCGCGAAGCGCATCGAATCGATGAGCGACAAGCCGCTCGGCACCGAAATCGCGCAGTTCCATTGCGAACTCGCGCAGGACGCGCTGCAACGCAAGAACGCCGCGGCCGCGGCCGAGCAGTTGAAGCTCGCGCTTGCCGCGAATCCGCAGAACGTCCGCGCGACGATCCTGTCCGGTGATGCCGCGCAGGCGGCGGGCGATCACGCGGCCGCGATCGAGCACTGGAAGCGCGTCGAGGCGCAAAATCCCGCTTATCTGCCGCTCGTCGCCGACAAGCTGATGAAGGCCTATGTCGCGCTCGACAAGCCGGTCGAGGGCGCCGAGTTGCTGATGGGCTATGTCGATCGCTATCCGTCGAACGACCTGCTCGATGTTGCGTATCAGCACATCGCCGGGTTGCGCGGCCAGGAAGCGGCACATACGCTCGCGCGCACGCAGATGGAGAAGTCGCCGAACCTGTCGGGCATGCTGCACCTGCTCGATGCGCAGATCGCGGCCGCCGACGAGCCGCGCCGTAAGGAACTTGAAATGATGCGCACGCTGATCAAGCAGCGCACCAAAAATCTGCCACGCTATACGTGCCAGAATTGCGGTTTCCGGGCACGGCTCTTCTACTGGCAGTGCCCAGGATGCAGCGGCTGGGAAACCTATGCGCCGCGCCGCGTCGAACCTGCGATGCCGGGTTGATCCCGGCGCGCGGCGCCGACGCACTGCGGTTCCCGCCGGGTCCGGCCCGGCGGGCAAGTTAGTCAATTACCGGGACGTACCGGAACATCTATGAAAATCACCATCATCGGCACCGGCTATGTCGGTCTTGTCACGGGCTCCTGCCTCGCCGAGATCGGCCACGACGTCTTCTGTCTGGATGTCGATCCGCGCAAGATCGAGATCCTGAACAATGGCGGGATGCCGATTCACGAACCGGGCCTGCTGGACGTCATTGCGCGCAATCGCGCGGCAGGGCGTCTGCGCTTCTCGACGGACATCGAGGCGAGCGTCGCGCACGGCGAGATCCAGTTCATCGCCGTCGGCACGCCGCCCGACGAGGACGGTTCGGCCGACCTGCAATACGTGCTCGAGGCCGCGCGCAACATCGGTCGTTACATGACCGGTTTCAAGGTGATCGTCGACAAGTCGACGGTGCCGGTCGGCACCGCGCAGCGCGTGCGCGCGGTGGTCGACGAGGCGCTCGGCGCCCGCGGGCTCGCGGGCAGCGTCGCGCACCGTTTCTCGGTCGTATCGAATCCGGAATTCCTGAAGGAAGGCGCGGCAGTCGAGGACTTCATGCGCCCGGACCGGATCATCATCGGCGTCGACGACGACGAGACGGGCACGGTGGCGCGCGAGAAGATGAAGAAGCTGTACGCGCCGTTCAACCGCAATCACGAGCGCACGATTTACATGGACGTGCGTTCGGCGGAATTCGCGAAATATGCGGCGAATGCGATGCTCGCGACACGCATCTCGTTCATGAACGAGATGTCGAATCTCGCCGACAAGGTCGGTGCCGACATCGAAGCCGTGCGTCGCGGGATCGGTTCCGATCCGCGCATCGGCTATCACTTCCTGTACGCGGGCGTGGGCTACGGCGGCTCGTGCTTCCCGAAGGACGTGCAGGCGCTGATCCGCACCGCCGGCGAGAACGGCCAGCCGCTGCGCATCCTGGAAGCCGTCGAAGCGGCCAACTCCGCACAGAAGGACGTGCTGATCGGCAAGATCGAGCAGCGCTTCGGCGCGGACCTGACCGGTCGCGAATTCGCGGTCTGGGGCCTCGCGTTCAAGCCGAATACGGACGACATGCGCGAGGCGCCGAGCCGTCGGCTGATCGCCGCGCTGCTCGGGCGTGGCGCGATCGTGCGCGCGTACGATCCGGTCGCGATCGACGAGGCGCACCGCGTGTTCGCGCTCGATCTCGGCGAGGCTTCCGACGCGCTTGCGCGCCTGCACTTCGTCGATACCCAGGACGCGGCCGTGAGCGCCGCGGATGCGCTCGTGATCGTCACCGAGTGGAAGGAATTCCGGAGCCCGGATTTCACGCGCCTGAAGGCCGAACTGAAGGCGCCGGTGATCTTCGACGGACGCAACCTGTACGAACCGGACGCGATGGCCGAACTCGGCTTCGACTACCATGCGATCGGGCGTCCGCACGTCGATCCGCAGTCCCCCTCCCGTGGATGAGCGCACGATGACGACCCTTCGCGAAGTGGTGCCGGTCCCGCGCGCGCAGCTCGCGCGTTCGCGTGTGCTCGTGGTCGGCGACGTGATGCTCGACCGCTACTGGTTCGGCAACGTCGACCGTATTTCACCCGAAGCACCGGTGCCCGTCGTGCACGTGCAGCGCCAGGAAGAGCGGCTCGGCGGCGCGGCCAACGTCGCGCGCAACGCCGTGACGCTCGGCGCTCAGGCCGGGCTGCTGTGCGTGGTCGGGTGCGACGAACCTGGTGAGCGGATCGTCGAGCTGCTCGGCAGCAGTGGCGTCACGCCCCATCTCGAGCGCGACGCGGCGCTGCCGACGACGATCAAGCTGCGCGTGCTTGCGCGCCAGCAGCAGCTGCTACGCGTCGATTTCGAAGCGATGCCGACGCACGAGGTGCTGCTCGCCGGGCTCGCGCGGTTCGACGCGCTGCTGCCGCAGCACGACGTCGTGCTGATGTCGGATTACGCGAAAGGCGGGCTGACGCACGTGACGACGATGATCGAGAAGGCGCGCGCGGCCGGCAAGCCGGTGCTCGTCGATCCGAAGGGCGGCGACTGGGTGCGCTATCGCGGCGCCTCGCTGATCACGCCGAACCGCGCCGAGTTGCGCGAAGTCGTCGGTCAGTGGCATTCGGAAGACGACCTTCGCGCGCGCGTCGCGAAGCTGCGCGCGGAACTCGATCTCGATGCGTTGCTGCTCACGCGTTCGGAAGAGGGGATGACGCTTTTTTCCGCCGCGGGCGAACTGCACGCGCCGGCGCTCGCGCGCGAGGTGTACGACGTTTCGGGGGCGGGCGATACCGTGATCGCGACCGTCGCGACGATGCTCGGCGCAGGCGTGCCGCTCGTCGACGCCGTCGTGCTGGCGAACCGTGCCGCGGGTATCGTGGTCGGCAAGCTCGGCACGGCGACCGTCGACTACGACGAACTGTTTCACTGAGCGTATCGGGCGGCGAACGCGCCGCCCGGACGGCTCCCATTTTTCAGGCAGGACGACCATGACCATCATCGTCACCGGCGCAGCCGGTTTTATCGGCGCGAACCTCGTCAAGGCGCTCAACGAGCGTGGCGAGTCGCGCATCATCGCGGTCGACAATCTGACGCGTGCGGACAAGTTCCGCAATCTCGTCGATTGCGAGATCGACGACTATCTCGACAAGACGGAATTCGTCGAACGCTTCGCACGCGGCGATTTCGGCAAGGTACGCGCGGTGTTCCACGAAGGCGCCTGTTCGGACACGATGGAAACCGACGGCCGCTACATGATGGACAACAACTTCCGCTACAGCCGCGCGGTGCTCGATGCGTGCCTCGCGCAGGGCGCGCAGTTCCTGTACGCGTCGTCGGCGGCGACCTACGGCGGCTCGACGCGCTTCGTCGAGGAGCGCGAGGTCGAGGCGCCGCTGAACGTCTACGGCTATTCGAAGTTCCTGTTCGACCAGGTGGTCCGCCGCGTGCTGCCGAGCGCGAAGAGCCAGATCGCCGGGTTCCGCTATTTCAACGTGTACGGCCCGCGCGAGACGCACAAGGGCCGCATGGCGTCGGTCGCGTTCCACAACTTCAACCAGTTCCGCGCGGAAGGCAAGGTCAAGCTGTTCGGCGAGTACAACGGTTATGCGCCGGGCGAGCAGACGCGCGACTTCGTGTCGATCGAGGATGTCGCGAAGGTGAACCTGTTCTTCTTCGATCATCCGGAGAAGTCGGGCATCTTCAACCTCGGCACCGGCCGCGCACAACCGTTCAACGACATCGCGTCGACGGTCGTGAACACGCTGCGCGCGCTCGACGGCCTGCCGCCGCTGACGCTCGCGCAGCAGGTCGAGCAAGGGCTGATCGAATACGTGCCGTTCCCGGATGCGCTGCGCGGCAAGTACCAGTGCTTCACGCAGGCCGACCAGACGAAACTGCGTGCTGCCGGCTACGATGCGCCGTTCCTGACGGTGCAGGAAGGTGTCGACCGCTACGTGCGTTGGCTGTCCGGCCAGGTTTAAGTCCGCGCGTCGCATCGCTAGACTGGGTCTCACGGTCGGCAGCCGCCGACCGTTTTTCATCGGAGATCCAGCACATGATCAGGAAATGGTTTGCCGCCGCCGCGATGTTCGGCGCGATCGCGTCGGCCTGGGCGGCCGTCGACGTCAACACCGCGAACGAGGATGCACTCGTCGGCATCAAGGGCATCGGTCCCGCGCGGGCAAAGGCGATTCTCGACGAGCGCGGCGCACGCGGCCCGTTCAGGAATGCAGACGATCTTGCCTCGCGCGTGAAAGGCATGGGCGGCCATACGGTCGAGCGCCTTCAGCAGGAAGGGTTGACGATCGGCGCAACAGGCTCGGGTGCGCTGGCACCCGCCGCGGGCAAGCCCGCGGCGGCGAAACCTGCCGCGGCGCCCGCCCGCACTGCGCAGAAGTAACACACGCGAGGCGAAGGGCTCCTTCAGTCGCCGTCGTTGCGACGGCTTCCCGCGGCATGCCGCGGGTTTTTTGCGTGCATGCTGCACGCGCACAATCGTGAATCGTGGGTATGCCTATTCCACCGTCGCAATGGGGGTTGCCGGCGCGAGCCCCGGCGCTGGTTTACAATCAATCGATTGATCAGCCTCGCACTCACGGTATCTCCATGGCTTACAAAACTATCGAAGACACGATCGGCAACACGCCGCTCGTGCAACTGGTCCGCCTGCCGGACGACGAGATTCGCGCACGCAACAACGTGTTGCTCGCAAAGCTGGAAGGCAACAATCCGGCCGGTTCCGTGAAGGATCGCCCGGCGCTGTCGATGATCAGCAAGGCCGAGGCGCGCGGCCGCATCAAGCCGGGCGATACGCTGATCGAGGCGACGAGCGGCAACACGGGCATCGCGCTCGCGATGGCCGCGGCGATCCGCGGTTACAGGATGGTGCTGATCATGCCGGAGGACCTGTCGGTCGAGCGCCGCCAGAGCATGGCCGCTTACGGTGCCGAAATCATCCTGACGCCGGTAAAGGGCGGGATGGAACTGGCGCGCGACCTCGCGGAGCAGATGCAGCGCGAAGGCAAGGGCGTGATCCTCGATCAGTTCGGGAACCCTGACAACCCGATCGCGCACTACGAAGGAACGGGCCCGGAGATCTGGCGCGACACCGAGGGGCGCGTCACGCACTTCGTGTCGGCGATGGGCACGACGGGCACGATCATGGGCACGTCGCGTTTTCTGAAGGAACAGAATCCGGCGATCGAGATCGTTGGCGCGCAGCCGGAAGAAGGGTCGCGCATTCCGGGCATTCGCAAGTGGCCGGAGGCCTATATGCCGACGATCTTCGATCGCAGCCGCGTCGATCGCGTCGAGAGCGTGAGCCAGGCCGCGTCCGAAACGATGGCGCGCCGGCTCGCGGCCGTCGAAGGCATCTTTGCCGGCATCTCGTCGGGTGGCGCATGCGAAGTCGCGATGCGCATCGCGCGTCAGGTCGAGAACGCGACGATCGTGTTCATCGTCTGCGATCGCGGCGACCGCTACCTGTCGACCGGCGTGTTTCCTGCCTGAGCCGGAACGGCATCGGCAGGATCACGCGATAAAAAAGCGCCGCACGAGCGGCGCTTTTTCATTTCGCGGGCCGAGCTTACTGCGCCGGCGCTTCCGTGTCCGCCGCGGGCAGCGGCAGCGCGCCGCTCGCTTCCATCTGCGCCTTCACGGCTTCGCCGAGCTGGTACACGGTGAGCGCGTAGAAGAAGCTGCGGTTGTAGCGCGTCAGCACGTAGAAGTTCTTGAGGCCGAGCATGTATTCGGTCGCGCGCCCCGGCGACGGCAGATCGACCACGGTCACCGGCGTGCCGGCTTCGGTGGTGATATTGACCGTCGGCTCGTTGAGCGTCATGCCGGCGCGCAGCAGCTGCGACAGTGCCCAGTGCGGTTCGGGCTGGCCGTCCGCGGCCGCCTGGGCGATGCCGAGGCTGCCCGTGTCGGGCGTGATCCGCCAGACCACCGGGCGATCGGTTTCCCAGCCGTGCTGCTTCAGGTAGTTTGCGACGCTGCCGATCGCATCGGCAGGACTGCTGCGCAGATCGACGTGGCCGCCGCCGTCGTAGTCGACCGCATACTCGCGGATACTGCTCGGCAGGAACTGCGGGATGCCGATCGCGCCCGTGTACGAGCCGAGCACGGTGGTCGGGTCGAGCTGGTTGTCGCGGGTCCAGACGAGGAAGTCCTCGAGGTTCTTGCGGAACGTGGCCTGGCGGCTGTCGCGATTCGGCGTGTCCGGGTAGTCGAACGTGAGCGTCGTCAGCGCATCGAGCACGCGGAAGTTGCCCATGTAGCGGCCGTAGATCGTTTCGACGCCGATGATGCCGACGATCACCTCGGGCGGCACGCCGAATTCCTCGGACGCGCGCTGCAGTGTCGCCTGGTTCGCCTTCCAGAACTTCACGCCCGCGTTGATGCGGATCGGTTCGATGAAGCGAGAACGATAGACGCGCCAGTTCTTCACCGAAGGCGTCGGCGCCGGCTTCACGAGTTTCACGGCCGTGGCCGAGTAGCTGACGCGCGAGAACAGCGCGTGCAGGCTCGTGGAATCGAAGCCGTTGCGGCTCACCATCTCGTCGATGAACGCATCGACCTTCGCGTTGCTCGCGTAACGCTGCGGAACGATCTCCTCTTCGAAGGTCTGGCCTGGCGGCGCCGGCTGCTGCGGTTGCGCCTGCGCGACGAGCGTGCCGGGGGACTTCGCAGGCTGTGTTTGCGCGGCGGCGGGTGCGGCGGCCAGGGTAGCGGCGACGGCAGCGGCAACGAGCGGAACGCGAACGCGGAACAGTGCGGAGAGAAGGGCGGCAGGCTTGCTGGAATTCATGTCGAAGCGGGCGGACAGGGCGATGGGGTTCGGCGCAGTATACCCGACGCACCTTGCGTGCCGGGGCGTAGCAGCGCACCGTTGTGGTAAGTTAGCGGCGAATTCGCGGCAGACGATGGACATCATTGATGGAGACCTGCGGCGCACCCCGCGTCGCGGATGACAGCTTATGGCAACCGCCTTCTATACGCACCCCGACTGCATGCTGCACGAGATGGGGGAATGGCATCCGGAATGCCCGGCCCGACTGTCGGCGATCCAGGATCAGCTGATCGCGAGCCGCATCGACGACCTGATCGTGCACGAAACCGCGCCGTTCGCGAGCGAGGTGGCGCTGGGCCGCGTGCATACGCAGGCCCATATCGACTACATCCGCAGCATGATGCCCGTCGACGGCTACGTCGAGATCGATCCCGACACGCTGATGAACCGCGATACGTGGCGCGCCGCGCTGCGTGCGGCCGGCGCCGCGATCGCGGCGACCGACGCGGTGATCGAAGGCCGCTACGCGAATGCGTTCTGCAGCGTTCGGCCGCCCGGCCATCATGCGGAACCCGCGCGCGCGATGGGCTTCTGCTTCTTCAACAACGTCGCGATCGCCGCGCGGCACGCGCTCGACGTCCACGGCCTCGAGCGCGTCGCGATCATCGATTTCGACGTGCATCACGGCAACGGCACCGAAGCCGCGTTCGCGAACGACGAGCGCGTGCTGATGTGCAGCTTCTTCCAGCATCCGCTGTACCCGTTCTCGGGCGCCGATCACCAGGCGCCGAACATGGTCAACCTGCCGATGCCTGCGCGCAGCAACGGGATGGCGATCCGCGAAGCGGTCGACATGTTCTGGCTGCCGCGTCTCGACGCGTTCAAGCCGCAAATGCTGTTCGTGTCGGCCGGTTTCGACGCGCATCGCGAGGACGACATCGGCAACCTCGGTCTCGTCGAATCCGATTTCGAGTGGCTGACCGCGCAGGTCGTCGACGTCGCGCGCCGGCATGCGCAGGGCCGCATCGTGAGCTGTCTCGAGGGCGGCTACAACCTGTCGGCACTCGGGCGCAGCGTCGTCGCGCACCTGCGCGTGCTGGCCGGCATCTGACCGGCAGCGGAGGCGCGCTCAGCGCGCCGGCACGTGCGCGTGAATCCACGCGATCAGCGCATCGATCACGCGGTCGCGCTCGAGATCGTTCATCGTTTCGTGGAACCCGCCTTCGTATAGCGTCAGCGTGCGATCGGGCGAGCCGACGCGGGCGCCGAACGCGCGGCTTCCATCGGGTTCGGTCAGCTTGTCCTCGGTGCCGTGATAGACGAGCACCGGCACGCGCAGCGCGCCGCGACCGCGCTCGATGCGCGCCATCGCATCGAGGATTTCGGCGCCGGTGCGCGCCGGCACCGCGCCGTGGTGCACGAGCGGATCGGCCCGATTGGCCGCGACGACGGCCGGATCGCGCGACAGCAGCGCCGCATCGATCCTGATTGCAGGGAAGCTCGGCCACACGCGGCTGATGAAGCGGCTCATCGCGAGCATCCAGCGCGGCACGTCGCGTCCCGGCGCGAGCGCCGGGCTCGACAGCACGAGGCCCGCCAGCGCGTGGCCGCGAGCCGGCACGCGTTCGATCGCATACAGCGCCGCGACGGCGCCGCCCATGCTGTGCCCCATCAGGAAGAGCGGCATGGCGCCGCGGGCGGCTTCGGCAACCAGCGCATCCGCATCGTTCAGGTAATCGTCGAAACGCTCGACCCATGCGCGTTTGCCGGGCGACTGGCCGTGCCCGCGCAGATCGATCGCCAGTACGTCGATGCCGGCCGCGTTCAATCTGGCCGCGAGCGCCGCGTAACGGCCCGCATGCTCGGCGAGGCCGTGGACGAGCGCGATCGTCGCGCGCGGCGGCACCGTGCCGTCGCCGGCCGGCCAGCGATACGACGCCAGTTCGAGCCCGTCCGCGGTACGCAGCCGGCCCATCCGCGGGGCGGGCGGCGATACCGGGCCCGATGCCGAGGTGGCGGCGGGTGCGGCGGCCTGCGTGGTGGTGGCGGTCATCTGGCGGGTCCCCTGTTTCGTTGGCATCGGTGTTCCGGATCATAGTCGCGGGACCCACGCGCCGGGCCAGCAGCGCCCCTCTAATTTCGTCTGGTTATGAAAAGATCGAAATCGATTATTAAGTGGAATGAGGCGTTTGCGGTAAAATCGCCGGCTATTCCAGATGCATCGGCGGCCGACTGGCGGGCCTCGCCAGCCGGCCGCCGTTTTGTTTACATGATCGAATTACGCAATCTGTCGCAGCGTTTCCCCGGGCCGACCGGCTGGGTCGACGCATTGCACAACGTCAATCTGACGATCCCGCAGGGAGAGGTGTTCGGCATCATCGGCCGAAGCGGCGCCGGCAAGAGCACGCTCGTGCGCACCATCAACCTGCTCACGCGGCCGACCGAAGGCAATGTCGTCGTCGGGGGACGCGATCTCACGCTGCTGTCGTCCGGCGCGCTGCGCGAAGCGCGCCGCGAAATCGGCATGATCTTCCAGCACTTCAACCTGCTGTCGTCGCGCACGGTGTTCGACAACGTCGCGCTGCCGCTCGAGCTGGCCGGCGCGAGCCGTGCCGAGATCGAGGCGGCCGTGCTGCCGCTGCTCGACCTCGTCGGGCTGTCCGCGCAGAAGGATCGCTATCCGGCGCAGATCAGCGGCGGCCAGAAGCAGCGCGTCGGCATCGCCCGCGCGCTCGCGAGCAAGCCGAAGGTGCTGCTGTCGGACGAAGCGACGTCGGCGCTCGACCCCGAGACCACGCGCGCGATCCTCGACCTGCTGAAGCGTATCAACCGCGAACTCGGCCTGACGATCGTGCTGATCACGCACCAGATGGAAGTCATCAAGCAGGTGTGCGATCGCGTGGCGGTGCTCGACGCGGGCCGCGTGGTCGAAGAGGGCCGCGTGATCGACGTGTTCCTGCAGCCGCATCACGAAGTGACGCGCGCGCTGATTGGTGACGTGATCGCGCAGGAACTGCCGCCGGCGATGAAGGCACGCGTGGCCGAGCGGCTGAAGACGGGCAGCGGGCATTTGCTGCGGCTCGCGTTCACCGGCTCGGGTGTCGACCAGCCGATCCTGTCGGAGACGATCCGCCGGTACGAACTCGATTTCAACATCCTGCATGGCCAGATCGACGAGATCCAGGGGCAGGCGTTCGGGTCGCTCGCGGTGCTCGCGGGCGGCGAACCGGGCAAGGTCGGGCAGGCACTCGCGTTCCTGCGCGAGCAAGGTGTGGTGGTAGAGGAGCTTTCGTATGTTGAGTGAGATGTTCGATATGTTCGTGCAGTCGTTCTGGGAGACGCTGATTATGGTCGGCATCTCGGGGGCGGTCGGCGCGCTCGTCGGGCTGCCGCTCGGCGTGCTGCTCTACCTGACCGACCGCCAGGGCGTGCTGCAGAACCTCGGCGTGAATCGCGTGCTCGGCGGCATCGTGAACGCGGTGCGCTCGACGCCGTTCATCATTCTGCTGGTCGCGGTCATTCCGTTCACGCGGCTCGTCACGGGGTCGTCGATCGGCACGGCCGCGGCGGTCGTGCCGCTGACGCTCGCGGCCGCACCGTTCGTCGCGCGGCTGGTCGAGACCGCGCTGCGCGAAGTCGACCGCGGGCTGATCGAGGCCGCCCAGTCGATGGGCGCGACGACCTCGCAGATCGTGTTCAAGGTGCTGCTGCCCGAATCGCTGCCGGGCATCGTCGCGGGCCTGACGATCACGTTCGTGTCGCTCGTCGGCTATTCTGCGATGGCCGGTGCGATCGGCGGCGGCGGGCTTGGCGATCTCGGGATCCGCTATGGCTACCAGCGCTATTTGCCGGAAGTGATGTGGACGGTCGTCGCGATCCTGATCGTGTTCGTGCAGATCGTGCAGTCGTTCGGCGACTGGCTCGTGCGCCGGCTGAGCCACAAGTAAAACGACATTCATTCGTTGGGGGGAGACGATGCAACGACGCTTCATGCTGAAGTTCGCGGCCGCATTCGGCGCAGCCGCACTGTTCGCGAGCGCGCACGCGCAGGCCGAAACCATCAAGGTGGGCGTGACGGGCGGCCCGCACGCGCAGATCATGGATGTGGTGAAGAAGGTCGCGGCCAAGGGCGGCCTCGATATCCGCGTCGTCGAATTCTCGGATTACGTGCAGCCGAACGCGGCGCTCGCGTCGGGCGATCTCGACGCGAACAGCTACCAGCACGATCCGTATCTGCAGGCGCAGGTGAAGGATCGCGGCTACAAGCTGATCAAGGTCGCGGAGACCGTCACGTTCCCGATGGGCATCTATTCGAAGCGGTTGAAGTCGCTGGCCGAGTTGAAGCCGGGCGCGCGCATCGCGGTGCCGAACGATCCGACCAACGGCGGCCGTGCGCTGCTGTTGCTGCAGAAGCAGGGGCTGCTGAAGCTGCGCGCGGACGCCGGGCTGAAGGCGACGCCGCTCGACATCGTCGACAACCCGCGCAAGCTGAAGATCGTCGAGCTCGATGCGGCGCAGATTCCGCGCTCGCTCGGCGACGTCGACGCGGCGGCGATCAATACCAACTACGCGATGGAAGCGGGGTTGAAACCGAAACAGGATGCGATCGCGATCGAGGGCCCGTCCGGCCCGTACGCGAACATTCTCGCGATTCGCGAGGCCGACCGGAGCAAGCCGTGGGTCGCGAAGCTGGTCGCGGCCTATCATTCCGCGGAAGTGAAGCAGTTCATCGAACAGAAGTTCGGCGGCGCGGTGATCGCTGCCTGGTAACACATGATGCGGGGCGCGCCCGGTGACGATTAGAGTCGATGATCGAAAACCCGGGCTTTGCGTCCGGTTTTTTTCTCATTTAAAATAGAACGACCGTTCGCTATTGCCGGCGCGCCGAAGAGGCGCGCTATCCTCGATAGCCGCGATGGATTGGTCCGCTTGGCCGCGCAGTCATGAGGCCTCGCTATAGAATGGCCTCTGGTCGTATTCGTAACTTTGGAGCGTGTGCATGAAAATCCTGGTGCCAGTGAAAAGAGTGGTCGATTACAACGTGAAGGTCCGCGTGAAGTCGGACAACACGGGCGTCGACATCGCGAACGTGAAGATGTCGATGAACCCGTTCGACGAAATCGCGGTGGAAGAAGCGGTGCGGCTGAAGGAAGCGGGTGTCGCGACCGAAGTGATTGCTGTGTCGGTC
>NZ_CAJPGZ010000021.1:0-171957 GCF_905339865.1 Burkholderia sp. BCC1993
GGGGGGGGGGGGGGCGGCTGGGGGGGGGGGGGGGGGGGGGGGGTTTGGGGGGGGGGGGGGGGGGGGGGGCGGGGGGGGGGGGGGGGGCCCGCCCCCCCGCGCCCGGTTTCATGGTCGCGCGTTTGCCTCGGTATTCGGCGTCAGGACGAAGTGCTAGGATGGAACGACACCGACGCCGGAGGCCAACGCATGACCCCCATCCTTTCTCCCGAAGCCATCGTGGCGCTGAAGTGGATCGACCAGTTCGGCGACAGCCGGCCGGTTCCCGCTGCGTTCGACGACGTCGTCTATGCGTTGCTGAACGAAGGGCTGATCTACCAGGCGGCGGCCGACCGTGTCGACCTGACCGCCGACGGCAAATCCGTTTTGTCCAACGAATACGATTGAGCGCACGGCGCCGGCCGCCGCGGCGGCCCGGCGCCGTGTCGCCACGGAGCGAGCGATGGAACCGAGAGGCAGCGATCTCGGCGATTTCAGCGAGCCGTACCGCGGCTACGAGATCGAGGTGAAGACCGAGCAGGTGTGGGACGGCGAGCATGCGCACTACCGCGTGCTGCAGGGCTCGGCCGTGCGGATCGACTGGCGGCTCGTGAAAGTCGACGGGATGCTGCTGACCGAACGGCGCGTGATCGAGCGCGTGCTCGACGAGGCGCGGCGGGCCGTCGACGCCGAACTGGGCGAGGGCGGGCCGGTCTAGTCAGGCTGCCGGGCCGGCCTGGTCGCGTTGCGGTAAAATGGCAGGTTGTCTCCCGCGCCGCTTGCTGCCCCGAATTCCATGTCCGTACCGTCCTCGCTTCCTCCCCGCCGCGTTTCCGTGGCGCCCATGCTCGACTGGACCGACCGTCATTGCCGGTCGTTCCATCGCACGCTGACGCGCGACACGTGGCTGTATACGGAAATGATCACGACGGGCGCGCTGCTGTTCGGCGACGCCCAGCGGCATCTCGCGTTCACGCCGAACGAATCGCCGGTCGCGCTGCAACTGGGTGGCAGCGAACGGGACGATCTCGCGCGCGCCGCGAAACTCGGCGAGCAATGGGGCTACGACGAGATCAACCTGAATTGCGGCTGTCCGTCCGAGCGCGTGCAGCGCGGTGCGTTCGGCGCGTGCCTGATGAACGAGCCGCAGCTCGTTGCCGACTGCGTGAAGGCGATGCGCGATGCGGTGTCGGTGCCGGTCACGGTCAAGCACCGGATCGGTGTCGACGCGGTCGAGGATTATGCGTTCGTGCGGGACTTCGTCGGCACGGTGGCGGAGGCCGGCTGCGAAACGTTCGTGGTGCACGCGCGCAATGCGATCCTGAAAGGGCTGTCGCCGAAGGAAAACCGCGAGATCCCGCCGCTCAAGTACGAGTATGCGTATCAGCTGAAGCGCGATTTCCCGTCGCTGGAGATCGTGATCAACGGCGGGATCAAGACGCTCGACGAAGTCGCGCAGCATCTCGAGCACGTGGACGGCGTGATGCTCGGCCGCGAGGCTTATCACAACCCGTATGTGCTCGCGGGTGTCGATGCGCGCTTCTACGGGTCGACTGCGGCGGTGCCGACGCGCGAAGAGGCCGAGGCGAAACTGATCGAATACTGCGCGGCGGAACTGAAGCGCGGCACGTATCTCGGCGCGATCGTGCGGCATGCACTCGGGCTCTATCGTGGCGTCGCGGGTGCGCGCGGCTGGCGTCGTGTGCTGTCCGACAACAAGAAGCTCGCGCGCGGCGATCTGGCCGTGTTCGACGAGGCGCGCACGTATCTGAACGACGCCGAAGAAATTTTTGAAAAAAATGCTTTGCAAGACGGAAAAGTCTTCGTATAATCTTGTTCTTCGCTGCTGAACACGAAACGAAACGAAACAGCGAAGAAACAAAGCAGTATCAGTGGTGGCTGTAGCTCAGTTGGTAGAGTCCAGGATTGTGATTCCTGTCGTCGTGGGTTCGAGTCCCATCAGCCACCCCAAAATTCTCAAACAAAACAGGCGCTTCGGCGCCTGTTTTGTTTTGTGCGGAAAATTCGATGCGATTGCATCGATTCGATGCCGCGCCATTTCCAGAGCGTTCTGCTCGCCATTCATCCATTTCGCGTCAGCCGACGAAAGCCGTTTCGATACTGAGACTGCGCGCCGGGTCACGTCACTCGTGCGCGGCCGATCCATCAAGCGGCCGCTGCTCATGAGCCCGCAAAGCGAAGCGGCGACCGGCTTCGCTCATCGTCTCGCAGATTGGCGGATTAAACCAATGACTTGGCACGAGCCG
The DNA here is from genome assembly GCF_905339865.1 of Burkholderia sp. BCC1993. Lineage (NCBI taxonomy): Bacteria > Pseudomonadati > Pseudomonadota > Betaproteobacteria > Burkholderiales > Burkholderiaceae > Burkholderia > Burkholderia sp. BCC1993. Next base: position 2,247 of record NZ_CAJPGZ010000021.1, read on the forward strand.
CCAATGCTTAATAGTCTTACATTCATGTAATGTATCGATTCCTCGTGCCCTTAGCTTTGCAGGGCCGTTCGGTCCCGACGCCCCGGAAGGCGTCGGGACATTTTTTTTGGCGGCGGTGCTGTCGAGGAATTGGAGAAAGCGGCAGGTGTCACGGTGAACTACGCGATAACCACGGCATGACGCGCACTGCCGCACGCGATTCCCTATTCAACCCGCCGTTGAAACGTCGCGATTGCTACACTTTCCCTGCCTCCATCGCACAACGAGAGCGACCCTCGCATGCCGGAAAACCGCACCATCACGCTGCGCAACGTGACACCACACGACGCGGAGCACATCGCTCGCTTGCACGCGCTGAGCTGGCAGAACGCATATAGCCATATCCTGCCGGCGGCCTATCTCGCCGATGAGGTGCCGACGGAGCACGCGACGCGGTGGCGAAACTATTTCGACCGTACCGAAGCGGAGTGGGGCCTCGTGCTGATCGCCGAGTCCGACGGGGCCCCGGTCGGTTTCGTCAGCGCCGAAAGGCCGGTCGATCCGGCGCGCGGCGTCCTGCTCGATTGCCTTCATGTGCATCCCGCGCATCACGGAGGCGGTACAGGCAAGCGCATGATCGAAGCCGTTCGCGCCTGGGCCCGCCATATCGGCGCGGACAAGGTTCATCTTTCGGTACTCGACGGCAACGTCCGCGCGATTGGCTTCTACGAGCACAACGGCTGGCGGTTGGCAGGCGTCGAAACCAGCGTCATCGGCCGCACGGAGGTCACCGACCGGATCTACGTGATCGATGCCGGCACCGAATCCCAAGGCTGCACGCTGCACGACCGCTGCCGCTGAAGATGAAGCGTCGCGTCCGTTACTCGCCGCAATACCGCACGAGCAAATCCGCTTCCGTTTCATGCACCTCGACAGGCAGGCTCGTTGCCCCTGCAAACGCCAGATAGCGCGCGCGATGCTGACCGTTCCGGAACGACGCGATGCCGACTTTCGATAGGCCCGGAAGGCCAAGCAGCGTCCGCGTTCTCGTCTCGCGAAACGTGATGAAGGGCATGTCGGGAATCCGGTTTTTGGCCGGATCGAGGAAATCGCGGATGCCGGCGGCCTTGCCGGGCGCCCAGTATTGAACCGACGGCAGCACATAGTCGGTCGTGTCGCGATCGGCGCACGCGAGCAGCTTCGTCAGGTCGACCGTCACGACGCGATGCCGCGAGTCGTCGGATGCGAATACCCGTTTGAGATGCGTATAGGCATAGGCCGGGTGTCCCGGAAGCTGGATGATCCAGACATCAACGCCGTCATGTTGTGCCCGAGCGACTGTCATTGTTTCCTTGGGTGGGGCAAGCGTTTTTTGTGGCCGGAGTGTAGCAGCGCGGCTGCGGCCGCGGAGCAGGCAGATACCCGGAATCGACCCGGCGCAATCATGCGCGAAAGAACGCGGCGCGGAATCGATCACGCAACGGGTATCGGGTACTGGACGGGGGCGGCCATGCATTTTCAGTCGAGGTCGACAGCTTGCGAGAATATCGCGATACTGCCTGTCGGCATGACGCGCGGTCCGGAATTCACACAAGATTCACGCGGCACGTGAAACCGGACTGGCGTGGCACATCAATAAGAACTGAGAGGGCGGATTGGCCGCAGAAAATCATGTCGCCTGAACTTGAGATCGAATATCTCGATTACCGCTTCACCGCGACGCTCGAAACCCGGGAAACGGGGCGGGTCGCCGTGGCCGACTGGCAACTGGATTCCGTTTCCCGAAGCAAGACGTTCGCGTGGGTCGTGTTCGACCGTTTTCTGAAACGCAACGACTTCGCCGACGAGGACGACGCGCGCGCCAGTATCGTCGACTGGCTGGAGCAACTGGTCAGCCCGCAGCGCGCGCCGCTCGTCGAAATCCCTGCTGCGAAGGCGGTCGTAGCCGGTGCTGCCGCTGGTACCGCCGGCGCGGTCGCCAGCGATGCTTCAGTCGAAGAAACCATCAGCGACGTCGTCGTCGAAATCGCCAGCGATCTCGACTGGATCGACATGATTGCAGAATGGTTCACGGACGGCCCGGCGTAGCGTCGGGTTCGCGCCGTTCCAGAACGAGTGGGTTAGATCGTGAAACGTCGTTTCACGAAAATCCGGAAAGAAAAGCGCGGATTCACGGAAAAACGGCATCATGCCGCTTTGACAATGCATGCGCGATACCGGAGCCTGGCGCGCGATTTAAAAATCGCCGATATAAATCAAAAAAATCCGGACTCGAAACATGAAAAGAAGAACGCTGCTGACTGCCGGCGCGATCGTCGCTGCGGCCAGTCTGGCAGGATGTACCGCGATGCTGTTCGAAAACGGCCGATACGAAGAGACGGTCGATCGATTCCTCGTCAGCGAGGACGGCAAGAAATTCGTCGTGCTCGGCAACCAATATCACTACATCTTCGACATGCCCGCGCATCTCGGCGCCGTGCTGGCCTCGTCCTACCGGAAGTCGATCCAGGCGGCGCTCTATGGATTCGTCGCGCAGGGCAGCCAGATCTCGGGCGAATACCGGCTCGTGCTTTCCCGCGCCGGCGTGACGGATGACGATTGGGCGCGCGCGCAGGCGGACGGCTTTACGACGTCCCGTCAAGGCGAGCTGAGCATGGAAGGCGCGCTGAACGGTTCGCGCTATCGGGCCGACGGGTTTGAGCAGGGCAAGACGTGGTCGTCGTTTTCCCATACCTACACGATTGAGGTCGACGATCGCCTGACCAAGGGCGACAAGGCCGTTCGCGTGCTCGCGACGCCGGTCACGCTGGCGGCCGACGGCGTGATGATGATCGGGGCCGTCGTGTTGTTCCCGGTGATCGTCGTGGTCGCCGCACCACTCGCCGGTGTCGCGCGCTGATCGTGACGTGCTACATGCGGTGCCGGGGCAGGCGGGCTTTCCGGTTGAAAGGGTGAGTTGCCGCACAGACGGTTGCACGGGCCACGATGACAATCTGGCCGGTTGACCGTTCTACCCCGGCCCGGTCAACCGTTACCCCGCTCGCTCGCGCAGGAGCGGGGGCTTTTTGCCCGCACGACGCATGCAAGCCGCGTCGGCGGAACTGGACAGGCGGACGTTTCGCGTCCCGGCATCCGTTCGCCTGATCCGTATGAATCGCATTCCTCGTGCCTGAGCGATCGCTTGGGCCGATCGCCGGTTGCGGCCGGCGATGCCTGGGTCCCGGCGGTACGCGGTCGCGCCGCCGGGATGCTTTTGGTCCCGAACCCGTCACGGTCCGATCGCGCGTCACGCGCGTGTCAGCGGAATCAGCCTGCCTGCTCGACGCTGGTTTCCCAGCCGTCGTATTCGCCGCCGAGCGAGTGCACCTCGCGATTGATCTCGAGTGTATGGTGCGTGATGTCGGCCAGCACCGTCGTGCCTTCGTGCGCGAACCGCACGGCTGATTTGCCGTCCTCGGTGGGCGCGACCGATTCGACCAGATAGCCTTTCGACTCGGCCCAGTCGGCGAACTGGTGCGCGTCGCTGGGTTCCGGGAAGTAGGCCCAGTGCATCACGCGCCGGCTCACGTCGCTCACGTCGCCTTTCTGCCGCAGCGCCTCGAGCACGCGCATGTCGCGCATCAGTTGCCAGTCGTCGTCGGTCGGGTAGAGCGTGCGCCAGTACGTTTCCTTGTCCGGATCGTCCTGATAGGCGTACTGAAGTGTGTAGGTCGTCTGTTCGGCCAGCGAGTCGACGATCTCGCCCGCGGCTGCTTCGTCGAACGGCACGTAGAACAGGAAATCCTGGTTGCCGTCGACCGTGATGCGGCCGACCTGCACGCCGTTTTTCGCGGTCACCGCGGCGTCCAGCAGATCCTCGATTTTCGTGAGATCGGCGAATTCGTCACCGCTCGGCAGGCCGTCGGGCGTCGGATGCGCAAGCGTGACGCGCACGCTGAGCAGCGACGCTCGCGGGTCGCTTTCGGCGATTTCCGCAAAGCCGTGATTGAAGCTGATGAAGGCCTGATGGTCGCCCATTCTGGCAGGGAAGGTTCCCCAGGCGTCGGTCATGTGTTTCTCCCGTGCACGATTGTCTGTTGACGGTTGCAAAGCGTCCCAATGTATCATCGAAAATCGCGTTGGCCGAAGCTGCGTGCCTGGGTGATCGCGCGTCCGGCGGGTCCGGTGGCGATCGAACGCGTGCTGTCGCGCCATCGCCGGTTTCCATCGTCGGGCGTTCGCCCGGCCGCATCCGTTTCGAAGGAGATTCCGATGTCGATGTTCGCGGTGAATGGTGTCCGAATCGATGTGCTCAGTGCGCGTGTGACGCACGTGCGCTGGGCGGCCGTCAATCCGGCCGACCGGTCGTGGGCGGCGACGCCAAGCGAGGCGTCGGTGGCGGAAGTGGCACGTGCGCTCGCGGCCGGCAACGACGTTCGCGCCGTATTTGACGAAGCGGACGGCACAGCGGTGGGGCCGAGGCTGAAGCGCGTGCTGTATCGCGACGCGTCGGAGGGGATCGAACTCGACATCGATGCGACGAGCGAGTCGCGCACGTTGCGCGACCTTCCGCAGATCTGAGCGGCGATCGGCGCGTGTTCCGACGAGCCGTGCCATCGCGCACGAGGCCATGCCCGGATGCGCGATCGCCCCATTGGAGGTCGCACGCTGCCTGATGCTCGCGCGTTGTCAGGCCGAACCTGTTCCGGCGCTTGTCGCGAACAAAAAAATGTCGTCCGGCGTGTCGATTTCCGTCGAGCCCGTCCGTCGTAGCATCGGAGGCGTGCGCATCGTGCGTCCGTCCCGATTTCCGACACGACAACCGACTGAAGGAGCGACCCCCATGGCCACATCCGTCAACCCGATCCCGGAAGGGATGCGTACGCTGACGCCGCATCTGATCTGCGCCGGCGCCGCCGCAGCCATCGACTTCTACAAGCGCGCGTTCAACGCGACCGAACGGTTCCGCCTGCCGACCCCGGACGGCCGGCTCGCGCACGCATGCCTCGCAATCGGCGATTCGACGCTGATGCTCGTGGATGAAATGCCGGAGCACGGCGCACTCGGGCCGAAGACGCTGAAAGGCACGCCGGTCTGCCTGCACCTGTTCGTGCCGGACACCGATGCGGCGATCGCGCAGGCCGTCGCGGCCGGTGCGACAGTCACGATGCCGGCCGCCGACATGTTCTGGGGCGATCGCTATGGGCAAGTTGAGGATCCGTTCGGCCATCGCTGGTCGATCGCGACCCACCAGCGCGACCTGACGCCCGAGCAGATCGCGGAAGCGATGGCGAGCGCGCCGCCGTGCGGAGCCTGACCGGGCCGGGCGAATCCGGTTGAACGCGACTGAACGTGGCTCATGGCCGCGCGTATCGGCGCGCGGCTCGTCCGCGCTCAGGCTTCACGCGTCGTGCGTTGCTGCCGGCCATGCAATTCGATGCCCGGTGCTCAAGCTGTCCGACGTGATGCCGTAAACAGGGCAAGATCAATCGTTCATCTATCGCACCATGGTTCGAATTCTGTACGCGGGGTATCTGGCGTTGGCGCTGTATCTGCTCTATCCGATGGTCCAGAACACGTTGACCTTCAGTGCGGACTGCGTACTCGATGCGTTGCCTGGCGGTACGCGCGATCGGCCGAAGCCTTCGGCAAGCGATGCGCGTGCGCATGCCGGCCGGTGCGTCGCGGCCACGCAGATCGCCGAGCGATCGCCCGACCTCCACTGATTTCAACTGATTCCAGCGATCGCGGCGCCGTCACGCCCGGTGCGCAGGCCATTCGGCCAGGTTGATCGCCATGCAATGCGCACCGATCATTGACGACATCACGACATCACGACATCACGACATCACGACATCACGACATCACGACATCACGACATCACGACATCACGACATCACGACGTGCGTCGGCTGCGCCGCACGCGAACGGCGCCTGCGATCGCGTGCGGCGAAGCGTCAGTACGACGAGCGGTACGGCGTGCCCTGGTCGAAGCGGCTTTGCCAATGCGCGAGGTAGCGCGACGCGAGTTGCGGATTGTTCCAGACCACGACGACGTTTTCGGAATTGCGGCTGGCTGCCGAAGCGCTGTAGTTGAACGACCCCGTCTCGACATGTTCGGCATCGATCACGAGGTACTTGTCGTGATGGATCGCATAGGCGTCGATCGTGCGCGTCGGAATGCCCGCGTTGACGAGCAGGTTCAGCGCCTGCTTGCTGCTCTTCGCGCGATTGCCCTTGTCGTCCACGACGACCGCGACATTCACGCCGCGTCGCTTCGCGGCGAGCAGCGCGCGCGTGACGGGCGGCGACGTGAACGAGTAGGCGGCCACGCGAATCGAGGTGCGCGCGGCGCCGATTGCCTTCAGCACGAGCGCCTCCGCACCGCCATCGGGCGAGAACGCCGATTCGACGGCCTGCGTGGCGGGCGCTTCATGGGTCGGGGTCGGCAGCAGTTGCGCGATGAAGTCGATCGCCTGCTGCAGCAGCGATTCGTCGTGCGTCTTGCCGAAGGCGGCGAAGGGAGTGGCGAGGAGGGAAGCAGCGAGGCAGGCGGCGGCGAGGCGTTTACGCGACAACATCTTGGACAGCGAATCTTTTTTGAGACAGCGGGCCGTGAGTGTAACGCAGACACGGCGGCGCGGTCACGCCCGGATGCGCATGGAAGACGCTGGATGGCTGCCTGCAGCGCTCGACGTGGTGATGTTCATCATGCCGCGCGGCGCCTGCATCGGCTCGGCGGTCGTGCCGGGTGACGGAAGTCGATGCGGTGCGCGTGTGTGCGCAGACGGCCCGGTCCCTGTGTGACGAAAGGCGCGCACGTGCGGGCGCAGGGTCAATGCGGCGTGCGATCGACGAGATCGGATCGGCAGACAGGGCGCGGCAACACGAACGATGCGCGTCGGGCGAAGACGCATGCAACACGCGCACACATGATGGCCGCGTCGCGCTGTCATGGGCGTACCCATGTGCGTACAGCCGGCGCTCGGCATGACGCGTCAGGCATCGAGCGGTCCGGCCGCCTCGCGTGCGACCCAGCCGGGCCCGGGTTCCGGCTGCACGTCGTGCGCGTCGAGCGGCTCGCCGCACGCCGAGCACACCGCGACCGCATGCATCAGCTGGCCACAGGTGCGATGGCGCAATTGCACCGGCGGCCCCTGGCCGTCGTCCTTCCAGCGATCGCCCCAGGTCATCAGCGCGAGCAGGGCCGGGTACAGGTCGAGGCCTTTTGCGGTCAACCGGTATTCGAAGCGCGGCGGGCGTTCCTGATACGCACGCTTGACCAGTACGCCTTCGTCGACGAGGCGCGCGAGCCGCTCGGCCAGTACGTGACGCGTGAGGCCCAGTTGCGTCTGGAATGCATCGAAGCGGCGACAGCCGAGAAAGGCGTTGCGCAAGATCAGCATGGTCCAGCGATCGCCGAGCACGGCAAGCGTGCGCGCGACCGAGCAGTTCAGCGTACCGATGTCATCCCATTTCATGATCGAGTCTCGTGCGACAGTTCAGCGAAGGAGCGGGTTCGATTATAGAACTGACCTTCGGTTGCACCGGGCGCCGGCTGCATTGACAAGCCCGGCGCGGTTATCAATAATCAGTTCTAATTTGGAACTTACTCGCGCGGCGACGCGCGTTCAATCAGGAGACAACCCGATGAATCCGCTTTCCCTGTCCGGTCTCGAACTGCTGCGCGCAGCGGCGGCAGGCGACGTGCCGCTGGCGTCGATCTCGGAGACGATCCCGATGCGGCCGCTGGACGTCGAGCTCGGTTACGTGAAGTTTTCTGCGCGGGCGGACGGCCGGCACCTGAATCCGCTCGGCGGCGTGCATGGCGGATTCGCCGCGACGGTGCTCGACTCGGTCACGGGCTGCGCGGTGCACTCGATGCTCGACGCGGGCGTCGGCTATGGCACGGTCGACCTGCACGTGAAGATGCTGCGTCCCGTGCCGCGCGACGTCGACCTGATCGCGGAAGGGCGCGTGATTCACCTGTCGCGTTCGCTGGGCGTCGCCGAAGGCACGCTGAAAACGCCGGACGACAAGATCGTCGCGCACGCATCGGCGACCTGCTTCATTCAGCGGCCGCAATAACGGGAGGCGTGGCGTCGTTACGGCCGGCGCGGCCGTTCGGCGTCATCCACCGGACGACGCGCGCGAAGGCGGCCGTATCCGCTCGGCGAGGGCTGAACGCACATCGAAGGCCGCCTGTAAGTGAACGCATCGGCCATCTGAAGCATTCGCTTCAATGTGATAGCGTTTCTGCTTTCCACTGACGCGACAGGAACAGCATGGAATACCGCACACTCGGCGATTCGGGCATCGAGGTCAGCCTGGTCGGTCTCGGCACGATGACGTGGGGCGAGCAGAATTCGGAGCGCGACGCGCACGAGCAGATCGATTACGCGCTCGGGCAGGGCGTCACGCTGATCGATGCCGCGGAGATGTACCCGGTGCCGCCGAAGCCCGATACCCAGGGCCGCACCGAGCAGTACATCGGCACCTGGCTCGCGCAGCATCGTGCGCAGCGCGACCGGATCGTGCTCGCGACGAAGATCGCGGGCCCGGCGCGGCAGCCGCACAATCCGCGCCATATTCGCGGCGAAGGCAACCAGTTCGACCGCAAGAACCTGACCGAGGCGCTCGACGGCAGCCTCAAGCGCCTGCAGACCGATTATGTCGACCTGTACCAGCTGCATTGGCCCGATCGCAGCACGACGACGTTTGGCCGCCCCGCGTATCCGTGGGTCGACGATGCGTACACGGTGCCGATCGAGGAAACGCTCGGCGTGCTCGCGGAATTCGTGAAGGCCGGCAAGATCCGCGCGATCGGCGTGTCGAACGAAACGCCGTGGGGCGTCGCGCAGTTCCTGCGCGCGGCCGAGAAGCTCGGGCTGCCGCGCATCGCGAGCATCCAGAATCCGTACAGCCTGCTGAACCGTACGTTCGAGAACGGCCTGTCCGAATTCACGCATCGCGACGGCGTCGGCCTGCTCGCCTATTCGCCGCTCGCGTTCGGCTGGCTGTCCGGCAAGTACGAGAACGGCGCGCGTCCGGCCGGCGCGCGCATCACGCTGTTCGAGCGCTTCCAGCGTTACAGCAAGCCGCAGGCCGTCGAAGCGACGTCGCGCTACGTCGCGCTCGCGAAGCGCCACGGGCTGTCGCCCGCGCAGCTCGCGCTCGCGTTCGTCAACAGTCGGCCGTTCGTGCGCAGCAACCTGGTCGGGGCGACGTCGCTCGCGCAACTGAAGGAGAACATCGGCAGCATCGGCGTGAAGCTGTCCGACGAGATCCTCGCCGAGATCGACGCGCTGCACGAGCTGCAGCCGAATCCGGCGCCGTAAACGTCACCGTAAACGGCGCGCGGCCCGTGTGGCACGGGTGCCGCGACGGGCCGCGTCAGGCGCGCATTGCCGCGCCGTCGTTTGCTTCGTGAGCGCGGTCAGCGCATCCCGAGCCGCGTGCGCGCGACCAACAGAGCGATGAGACTCAACACAGCGCAACCGATCAGGTACAGCGCCGGCGACAGCCGGTTGCCGGTCGCGCTGATCAGCCACGTGATCACGAACGGCGCGAAGCCGCCGAATAGCGTAACGCCCGTGTTGTAGCTGACGGCGAGACCGGTCGCACGGGTCTGCGATGGAAACAGCTCGGCCATCAGCGCCGGCAGCGCGCCGCAGTACGTCGCCTTCAGCAGCCCGATCCAGATCAGCGCGGCGAGCATCGTCGCGAACGACGCGTGATGCGTGAGCCACGCGAACGTCGGCCAGACGGTGACGAGCATCAGCACGGCGGCTGCCGCCATCACGCGGATCCGTCCGGTGCGATCGGACAGGTGGCCGACGAGCGGCGTGACGAGCGTCAGCACGAAACCGGTCGCGAGTGTCGCCGCGAAGCCCGTCGATGCCGGCAGCCCGAGCTGCTTGATCGCATACGTCGGCATGTACAGCACCATGTAGTTGATCGCGGTCGAGATCACGAGCACGCCGATCGACAGCAGCACGCGCATCTTCTGGTCCGCGAACAGTTCGCGCACGGGCGCTTCCGAGCGCGCCTGCGTCTTGAATTCGACGCCTTCGTCGACGTAGCGGCGGATGTAGAGCCCGACCGGGCCGATCGCGAGGCCGAACAGGAACGGCACGCGCCAGCCCCAGCTTTCGAGTTGTGCGGTGCTCAGCGTCGACGTCAGCAGTGCACCGAAGCCCGATGCGAGCAGCGTCGCGAGACCCTGGCTCGCGAACTGCCAGCTCGACATGAAGCCGCGCCGCTGCGGCGCGTGTTCGACGAGGAACGCGGTCGAGCTCGCGAATTCGCCGCCGGCGGAAAAGCCCTGCATCAGCCGCGACAGCATGATCCCGAGCGGCGCGAGGATGCCGATCGACGCATAGGTCGGCATCAGCGCGATCAGCAGCGTGCCGGCCATCATCATCGCGATCGACAGCAGCAGCGACGCCTTGCGGCCCGCGCGGTCCGCGTAGGCGCCGAGCACGAAGCCGCCGATCGGCCGGATCAGGTAGGACAGCCCGAACGTGCCGAGCGTGAGCAGCAGCGAGGTCGCCTCGCTCGTTGCGGGGAAGAACAGCTTGGCGATCGTTACCGCGAAAAAGCCGTAGACGATCAGGTCGAACCATTCGAGCGCATTGCCGATCGACGCGGCGAAGATGATGCGGCGGATCTTCGCGGCGCTGGGGCGCGCGGCGTCCTGCGAGGTCAGGGTGGTCGTATTCATCGTGTAAGCAGGTCCCGAGAAAGGGGGCGAAGCGCGTTACAGGGCGGCGCCGGCCGCGGCGGGTGCCGCGCGGCGAACGGGCGGCGCGGCGTCGCCGAGATCCCAGAAGAGGCCGGCCATCATCTGCAGTCCCTCGCGCACGACGCTCGCGAGCAGGTGCTCGTCGGGCGCGTGCTGCGAGCACGCCGGATACGAGTGCGGCACCCACAGCGTCGGCAGCCCGAGCGTGTCGGCGAACACTTCGTTCGGCAGCGTGCCGCCGAGGTTCGGCAGGATCGCGGGCTTCTTGCCGGTCGTGCGCGCGAGCGACGCGACGGCCCAGCGGACCCACGGATCGTCCGGCGGCAGACGCGTCGCCGGCGCGCCGCGTTCGACGTCGATCTCGATATCGGCGAAACCGTGCGCATCCAGATGCGCGCGCAGGTGCGCATGCAGCGCCTCCCAGTCGGTGCCGACCACGAAACGCAGCTGGCAGTGCGCATACGCGACGGGGGGAATCGCATTGACCGGATGGTCGGGATTGCCGGCTTTGAACGCGAGAATCTCGAACGTGTTCCAGCCGAACACGCGCTCGGCGGCGGAGAGGCCCGGCTCGCCCCAGTCGGCGTCGAGCGCCGGATCACCGGGGCCGCCGCCGACGGACAGGTCGGCGAGCGCGGCGCGCACGGCGGCCGGGATCGGCGGCGGGCGCAGCCCTGCGACGCGGATCGCGCCGCGCGCGTCGACGAGGCTCGCGAGCGCGTTCGCGAGCACGGTCGCCGGGTTGCGCAGCAGGCCGCCCCAGTTGCCCGAGTGATGGCCGCCGTCGCGGGCGCGCAGGCTGAGCTTGAAGTTGACGGAGCCGCGCGAGCCGAGGAACACGGTGGGGCGTTCGGCGGTGAGGCGGGGCCCGTCGGACGCGATCAGCACGTCGGCCGCGAGCGTGTCGCGCTCCTGGCGGCACAGTGCGTCGAGGCCCGGTGACCCGGTTTCCTCGCCCATCTCGATCAGCAGTTTCGCGTTGAAGCCGAGCCGGCCGCCGCGCGCGGCGAGCACGCTCGCCAGCGCGGCCAGGTTGATCGTGTGCTGCCCCTTGTTGTCGGCACTGCCGCGGCCGTACCAGCGATCGCCGTCGACGGTCAGCGTCCATGGCGACAGCGGCGCGCGCCATTGCGCGTCGTAGCCGCGCACGACGTCGCCGTGGCCGTAGATCAGCACGGTCGGCAGCGCGTCGTCCTCGTGGCGCGAGGCCAGCAGGAACGGGCCGCTGCCGTCGGCCGGGTTCTCGACGATCCGCGACGTGAAGCCCAGGCGCGCGGCCTCCGGTGCGATCTCGTCGGTCAGGTAGGCGCGCAGCGCGGCGCCCGAGCCGCTGTCCTGGCTTTCGGTGCGCAGGCCGACGCGGCGGCTCAGGGTCGTGAAGAACGCGCCCGATTCGAACTGGTTCAGCGCGTGCTGGATGGCGGCGGTACGGCTCAAGACGGGTCTCCTGTATCGGTTTTCCGGCGGGCGCGGCGCGCACGACCGGGAGTGCGATCGATTCTAGGAAGCCGTTTTTTTTGTCACAATGATCGAATTTCGAACATTTCTTTGCCGAAAAGGCAAAGCGGAACGGCCTGGGCGACGGGCCCGGGGGACAAAACGATGGCGGCTTTCCTGCATGGTCTTGCGCTGCGGTATTTCGTCGAAGTGGCGCGCACCGGGTCGATCAGCGACGCATCGGCGCGGCTGCACGTGGCCGTCTCGGCAATCAGCCGGCAGATTGCGAAGCTCGAGAGCGAGCTCGGCGCGCCGCTGTTCGAGCGCCGGCCGCGCGGGATGGCGCTGTCGGAGGCCGGCGAACGGTTGCTGGGCTTCGCGCAGCGCAGCCTGCTGGAGGCCGAGCACGTGATGAAGGAAATCGGCGGGCTGGAGGCGCTGCACGGCAGCCTGCTGAAGGTCGCCTGCTCGGAAGGGTTCGCGATCGATTTCCTGCCGGGTGCGCTCGCGGGCTTCAAGGCGCGCCACCCGGGCGTCGATTTCTCGGTGTGGGTCGTGTCGCCGGCGGAGGCGACGCGGCGAGTGCGCGACGGCGATGCCGACATCGGGCTGACGTTCAGCCTGGCGCCGGAGCAGGGCGTACGCGTCGAACACACGGAGCGTGCGCCGGTCTTCGCGCTCGTGCGGCGCGACCATCCGCTCGCGGCGCGCGACTCGGTGTCGCTCGCCGATGTCGCACGGCACCCGCATGTGCTGCCCGAGGCCGGCACGACGGTGCGCCAGCTGATCGACATCGCGTGCGTGCTCGACGGGCTCATGCTCGAGCCGGAGCTGACCAGCAACAACACCGCGGTGATGTACCGCTACGCGCAGCGTACCGGTGCGGTTATGTTCACCGGGCTGCTGTCGGTGCGGGACCGCTTCGATGCGGACGGCTTCGTCGTCGTGCCCGTCACGAACCCCCAGCTGCGCGAGCGCAGCATCCAGGTGCAGACCATGGCGGGGCGCGATCTGCCCGCGTCGGTGCGCGCGTTTCGCGACCATCTGATCGACGTGATGAGCGCCGCGTCGTCGCCCCCGGTTGCCGCGCGCGGCCCGAGACGCCCGAGCGTGAGATAATCGCGAATCCGCCTTCCATGCCCGTGCGGCTCGCCGAGCCGCATCGCCCCTGTTCGACGCCAAATTGAAGAACCTGATTGTTACCCTCGATCGCGCCGGCGAGTTCGACGAGATCATCGACGTGCGCACGCCGCTCGAATTCGCCGAGGACCACATCCCCGGCGCGCTGAACGCGCCCGTGCTCAGCAACGAGGAGCGCGTGATCGTCGGCACGATGTACCGCCAGGTGTCGCCGTATGAAGCGACGCGCGTCGGCGCGGCGATGGTCGCACGCAACATCGCGCGCCATCTCGACACCACGTTTGCCGACCGTCCGCGCAACTGGCGGCCGCTGATCTACTGCTGGCGCGGCGGCAAGCGCTCGGGTTCGATGACGACCTGGTTCAACCTGATCGGCTGGCAGGCGCGCCAGCTCGACGGCGGCTACAAGGCGTACCGCCACGCGGTGTGCGCGACGCTCGACACGCTGCCGACGCGGTTTCGCTATATCGCGCTCGTCGGTCATACCGGCTGCGGCAAGACGCGGCTGCTGAACGCGCTGCGCGACGAAGGGGCGCAGACGCTCGATCTCGAGGCGCTCGCGCGCCACCGCGGCTCGCTGCTCGGCGCGCTGCCGGGCAAGCCGCAACCGTCGCAGAAGGGGTTCGATTCGGGGCTCGTCGAGACACTCGGGCGTTTCGACCCCGAATGGCCGGTGTTCGTCGAATCGGAAAGCCGCAGGATCGGGCTCGTGCACCTGCCGATCGCGTTGATCGACGCATTTCATGCCGGGCCGTGGGTGCAGGTCGAGGCGGCGCACGACGAACGCATCGCGTTTCTCCTTGACGACTATGCTCACCTGTTCGACGAGCCGGCCGCGTTCAAGGCGCAGCTCCAGCGGCTGATCGGCCTGCACAGCCGTGACGAGGTGGCGCACTGGCATGCGCTGATCGATGCCGACGCGCGGGCCGACCTGTTCACCGAACTGATCGACAAGCATTACGATCCCGCCTATGCGCGCACTTACCGCGCCACGTACAACAAGCCGAACCGCGCACTGACGTTCGCTTTCCGGCCGAATGCGGCCGACGGGCGCGAGCAGGCGCGCGCGCTGCTCGACGCGCTCGCGCAGGCCGGGCTGCCGGCCTCGCCCGCCGCCGGCGGGGCGGCACGAGCCGACACCGACCACAACCCTACGACCACCACACGATGACGACCACACGCACCCAACCCAGTCCGGCGCTCGGCTGGATGACCTTCCTGCTGATCGCAGTCGCGGGACTGTTCTACGTGAAATGGTTCCCGTACTACAACAAGGCGTTCGTCGCCGCCGAGCATCATTCGATCGGCCAGTCGATCCTGATGGGCACGTCGGCGAGCGCGCCCGAGCCGTCGCTGAAGGCGGCGCTCGACTACGCATGGGCGTACGGCAAGGCGATCTGGCAGGCCATGGTGCTCGGCCTGCTGCTCGGTTCGGCCGTGCAGGCGCTGCTGCCCGCGCACTGGGTCGCGCGCGTGCTCGGCCGCACGGGCTTCGGCAGTGTCGCCGCGGGCGGCCTGCTGTCGCTGCCGGGCATGATGTGCACGTGCTGCGCGGCGCCGGTCGTCGCGGGCCTGCGTGCGCGGCACGCGTCGCCGGGCGGCGCGGTCGCGTTCTGGCTCGGCAACACGGTGCTGAATCCGGCCGCGCTGGTGTTCATGGGCTTCGTGCTCGGCTGGCACTGGAGCGCGTTGCGGCTCGTGCTCGGCATCGCGATGGTGTTCGGGATCGGCTATCTGCTGAACCGCATCGCGCGTCCTGAGGACCGCAGTATCGACGACGCGCAACTCGCCGCGCTGGTGGCCGAACAGGCTGCCGCAGGCAATCCGTTCGTCCGCTGGATGAAGCTGCTCGCACGCATGGCCGTGCGGCTCGTGCCCGAATACATCGTGCTCGTGCTGCTGCTCGGCGCGGCGCGCGCGTGGCTGTTCCCGCATATCGGCCCGGACATCGGCAACCATCTCGGCTGGATCATCGCGTTCGCGGTCGCGGGGACGTTGTTCGTGATCCCGACGGCCGGTGAAGTGCCGATCATCCAGGCGATGCTGTCGCTCGGCATGGGCGTCGGCCCGGCCGCCGCGCTGCTGATGACGCTGCCGCCCATCAGCGTGCCGTCGCTCGCGATGCTCGCGCGGTCGTTCAAGCCTTACATGCTGGCGATCGTCACGGGCCTCGTCGTCGTGTTCGGGATCGTAAGCGGGCTGCTCGCGATCGCATTCGGGTTCTGACGGACACCCGGACCGGACCGCGAGCGGGCGCGATGGCCGGACAAGTCCGGCTCGCGTGGCCGATCTCGGCGCGGGGCACGACATGCCCGGCTGCCGGCGACCGGACCTGCGTGATGGCCACTGCGGGCCGCTGCGGCGCGCGCCGACCGGTCCCGTCGCATGACCGTCGTATTCATCCGGCGCCGCCGCCTCACGCGCGCGGTGCCCTTTACAAGAAGCAAACAGGAAAACGCATGACCCAACCGAAGATTCATCCTCGACTCGAAAAGGCGCTGACGCGCGGCGATCTCGCGATCCGCCAGGCCAATTCCGCGCGGGCGACTGCCGTGCTGAACGCGCTCGGCACGATGATCATCGAAGCCTCCGCCACGATCGGCGTCGAGGCCAGCATCGAGATTCCGCAGGGCGACCGCATCTACGATCCGGTGAACGGCCTGTGGCCGCAGAAGATGCTGGTGTCGTTCGACGGTCCGGTCGACGAAGCCGACACGGAAGAACTGCGCGCGGTCTATCTGGTTGCCGACGATCCGGGTACGCAGTTCCGCGTCGAATGGCATCGCGCGGACGGCAAGCTCGGCCGCCACGAAGGCGGCCCGCTGGCGACCGTCGCATTCCTGACCGACGTCGAGATTCCGTGGAGCGACGACGACGAGTAACGCCGCCGCCGCTTCGTCGCCGCTTCGTCGCCGCTTCGTCGCCACTTCGTCGCCACTTCGTCGCAGCGAGCCGGCGCGCCGTGCGCGCCGGCCGTCAGCGCATCATGCGCCGCCGGAACAGCCACGCGGAGACGATGAATCCGCCGACCGCATAGCCGGCGAGCACCGCGAGATGCAGGCCGGCGTCCGTCGCCGGCCGGCCGAGCATCGCGGGCCGGATCAGTTCGACCGCGTTGGCGAGCGGCAGCACGTGCGCTGCATGCTGCGCGACGGGCGGCAACTGCGTGATCGGGAAGAACACGCCCGACAGCAGCAGCATCGGCGTCAGCACGAGCGTCTGATAGAACATGAAGAAGTCGTAGGACGGCGCGAGCGCGGTGACGATCATCGCGGTGCTCGCGAACGCGAGGCCGGCGAGCGCGATCACGGGTAGCGCCGCGAGCATCGACGGAAACCGCGCATAGCCGAGCAGGCCCGCGACGAGCATGATCGCCACGCCCGACAACAGCGCCTTGCTCGCCGCCCAGACGATCTCCCCGAGCACGATGTCGCCGAGCGCGAGCGGCGTGTGCATGATCGCTTCCCAGGTGCGCTGCACGTGCATCCGCGAGAAGCCCGAATACATCGACTCGAAGCTCGCGGACATCATCACGCTCGAACCGACCGTGCCGGCCGCGAGGAACGCGATATACGACACGCCGTCGACGTGGCCGAGCATCAGGCCGAGCCCGAATCCCAGCCCGAACAGGTAGATCATCGGATCGGCGAGATTGCCGAACAGCGACGCGAGCGCGAGCTTGCGCCACACGAGGTAGTTGCGCCGCCACACGGCGATCCAGTTGGTGGCATTCGCGGGCAGCGCGACTGCGAAGCGTGATTCGCGTGGCGGTGCGGACGGCGCGGCGGCGGAATAGTTGCGTGCGTCCATGATCGATCAGTCCTGCATTTCGCGGCCCGTGAGCCGCAGGAACACGTCTTCCAGATTGGCCGGACGATGCAGATAGCGCAATCCCGTGCGACCCTTGAGTCGGGCACTGAGCGGCTCGGGATCGCTCACGTAGCAGAACAGCGTCTCGCCGCTGATCTCGGTGCGTGTCGCGAACGGCGTCAGCTCGTCGCGCAGCGCGACCGGGTCCGGCCCGTAGATCTCGATCACGTCGCAGCCGATCTCCGATTCGATCAGCGCGTGCGGCGCGCCTTCGGCGATCTTGCGGCCTTCCTCGATCACGCACAGCCGGTCGCACAGGCGCTCGGCTTCCTCCATGAAATGCGTGGTGATCAGGATCGTCTTGCCGCGCGCGAGCAGCGAACGCAAGCGCTCCCACATCAGGTGCCGTGCCTGCGGATCGAGCCCGGTCGTCGGCTCGTCGAGCACCAGCACGTCCGGATCGTTGACGAGCGCGCGAGCAAGCGTCAGACGGCGCTTCATCCCGCCCGACAGCTCGCCGACCTTCGCATCGGCCTTGTTTTCCAGCTTCGCGAATTCGAGCAGCGGTTGCACCAGCGCGCGTGAAGCCTGCGCCGACATCCCGAAATAGCGGCTGAACACGAGCAGGTTTTCGCGGACCGTGAAGTCGGGGTCGAGGTTGTCGAACTGCGGGACGACGCCGACGCGCTGGCGCGCATGCCGCGCGCGCGACGGAACCGGTTCGCCGCACAGTGAAATGGTGCCGGCGTCGGGATACACGAGGCCGAGCAGCATCTTCAGCGTCGTGGTCTTGCCGGCGCCGTTCGGCCCGAGCAGGCCGTAGCATTCGCCGGCCTGCACGTGGAAGGACAGGTCGTTGACGACGAGCTTGTCGCCATAGCGCTTTTCGACGTTCCGGAAATCGATCGGTGCAACGGACATGGGCAGGTTGTCGTTGTAAGCGGGCGCGGACGCGTTTCGCGGCCGGCCGGATGGGCATGCCGGTCGGCGAACGGATCGGGCGAATGCGTGTCACATGGGCATGACCGGGGCGAACGCACGTCGAGGACGCGAACGGGCCATTCTAGTGCATCGGCTGCGTCTCTTCAGGGCGTGCACGCGCGGCACGGTGCATGCGCGCACGGATCGTGCACCGCATCATCGCCGACGCGCCCCGCGTGGCGAATCAGCGTTTTCCATCCCTTGCGTCCGGAATTGCGGCGCACCATGATGAGTGCATAGGGCACGTTGTCGCGATAGGGAGGTCTCATGGCTAGCTACAACAAGATTCTGCTGTGCTACGACGGCACGCTCGAAGGGCGCAAGGCCTTGCGGTGCGGTGCGAATCTCGCGCTGGACCTGAAGGCGGAAACGCATTTGCTGTCGGTCGTCGACATGCGCTCGAGCATCGCGCAGAGCGCGGGGCTGCTGACCGACGTCGCGTGCGGCCGCTTCGAGGAAACCGCGCGCGAGATCCTGCAGGAAGGCGTGAACTGGCTGCGCGAGCGCGGCGTCCAGGCGGAAGGCCATTTTGCGTTCGGTTATCCGATCGACGAAATCGCGAATCTCGCGACCGAGTTGAAGGCCGACCTCGTCGTTGTCGGCCATCGGTGCCGCAGCGGATTGTCGCGATGGTGGATGGGGTCGGGCAATACGCAACTGCTCGATCGCGTGAACTGCAGCATTCTGGTTGCGTGTTCGTCGGCGGAAGAGCAAAAGGCCGAGATCGCGCGCGAACGCGAAGCGGCCACCGCGAGCGGCAAGTGACACAGTGATCGTGTGACCGGCCGGGTTGTGCTGCGATCCGCGCCGGTTGCCCGCCATGCCGCCGCAGCGGCATCGATCCGATCGCGACCGCTCACGCGCGCAGGTCGATCGCGGACAGCTTCCACGAAAACAGGCCGAAGCGGTGGAAGATCGCCGCATAGCGCGTGCCGTCGGCACTGCGCTGGTAGGTCACGACAAATTCATCGATATTCCGGTAGCCGGCGCTCGTTTGCTGCGGATGGCGCGTGTCGCCCGGGCCGGCTGGCGCGGGTGCGGGGGCCGGCGCGGAGGCGACCGAGGCGGAAGCATTGCCGCCCGGTACGGGTGTGCTCGCGGGATTGGCCGGCGGTGCGGCCGATACGTTGCCAGGCACACCACCCGCCGGCGGGCCCGACCATTCGGGTGGCCGCTCGCCCGGATTACCGCGCGGGGGAATGCCGCTCATCAGCGCCGCGACGCCTTCCGGTGTCGCATACGCATCGACGAGCGGGCCGATCAATGCAGAGCCGATCAGCGCGCCAATCACCGCGAACGGGTTGTCCTTCTTCACCGCGTCGATCCGGCGCATCAACTCTTCCGTGACCTGCTGCTTCAGACTGACGCGCAGCGACGGAAAATCGACATATTCGCTGACCGATTGCGCATCGCGCGCATCGATCGCCGATTTCAGGCGACCGAGCGCGACATACGGCGATGCATACGCATAGCCGATCGCCACCAAAACGGCGACGGCCAGCACGACGATCAACAGGGGCTTGCGCCGCCACGCGCGGCCCGAAGATCCAGTCACGATGCCTCCGGTGCGGACAGGTTCCGCAATCAGAGACCGCCGTGCGTGGCCGATCGTTCCTCGTCGATGCAGCGATCGATCATCCGGCACACGGCATCGATCGTCCCGACCATGATCAGGCGCGACCGGCCGTGATAAACGCGCACGGGCGCACGGCGCGCCGGTTCCGCGTGATGCAGGCCGGCGTTCAGCGAGACCCGCGCGAAGGCGGGAAGCGCTGACGGCAGCAGCGACGCCTGCCGTTCAACTGCGACTTCTTGGCTCACCACGGGCGCCGCGGCGGACAGCGGCGCGCAGGGCGTGCGGCCGCGCAGGTGACGCAGGCGACCGAATTGACGGAAAGGCAGCAAACGGGAAAGGCGTTCCATGATGTTCTCCTCAGCGAGACCGATTGTCAGAGTTCGCCCGAGCGGATCAGCCCGACGGCGATGCCTTCCAGCGCGAATTCCGCGCTGCCGGCCTTGACGAAGATGTTTTCGTAATCCGGGTTCTCCGCGATCAGCTCGAGGCCGCCTGGCCGGCGCATCAGGCGCTTGACCGTGACGTCATCGCCAAGCCGCGCGACGATGATCTGGCCGTCCTTCGCTTCCGTGCGCTTCTGCACGGCGAGGAGGTCGCCGTCGAGAATGCCGGCGTCGCGCATCGACAGGCCGCGCACCTTCAGCAGGTAGTCGGGCTTGCTGGTGAACAGCGCGGGATCGCACGCGTAATGCTGCGAGATGTGCTCCTGCGCGAGGATCGGGCTACCGGCCGCCACCCGGCCGACGAGCGGCAGCGACAGTTGCATCAGGCCGGCATGCGGCAGCGTGAACTGATGGGGGGCGTCGTCGATGCCGAGCAGGCGGATGCCGCGCGACGCGCCGGCGGCCAGCTCGATCACCCCTTTGCGCGCCAGCGCCCGGAGGTGTTCCTCGGCCGCATTCGGCGAGCTGAAGCCCAGCTCTGCCGCGATCTCGGCGCGCGTGGGCGGGAAACCGGAGCGCTCGATCGCGCGGCGGATCAAGTCGAACACTTGCTGCTGACGGGCAGTGAGTTTGGTCATGGCTGAACTGTATGGATAGACAGTGAGCTGTATTTTTATACAGTACTTCGCGAATTTCAAGTGTTACTTGAAGTTCGACGCGATCGCGCCGGTTCCGACGTGATTTCGTGACGCCCGGGCGCCGGTTCATCTGCCTCAACCGTCCGTCCCGTCTGCGTTAGCACTTTTGAGTATTAAAAAATGAGGAACGATTATTTTTAATCATGTAACCCGTTCGCTAGACTGGCCCGACATCGCAATACCGACAACACTGGAGAACCAAGGATGGCGAAGCGCAATACGGGGCTGGTGGGCGGAGTGGGCCGCCTGATCGCAACACTCGCGCTGGGCGCGGCGGCGGCGCTGGGCGTCGCGACGCATGCCCAGGCCGATACGACGTTCCTGAACGTGTCCTACGACCCGACGCGCGAGTTGTACCAGGACTTCAACCAGGCGTTCGGCAAGGCGTGGAAGGCGCAGACGGGCGAGACGGTCAACTTCAAGCAGTCGCACGGCGGCTCGGGCGCGCAGGCGCGCTCGGTGCTCGACGGCCTGCAGGCCGACGTCGTGACGCTGGCGCTCGCCTACGACATCGACGCGCTCGCCAACAAGGGGCTCGTCAACAAGGACTGGCAGAAGCGCCTGCCGGACAACGCATCGCCGTACACGTCGACGATCGTGTTCCTGGTGCGCAAGGGCAACCCGAAAGGGATCAAGGACTGGGATGACCTGACCAAGCCGGGCATCTCGATCGTCACGCCGAACCCGAAGACGTCGGGCGGGGCGCGCTGGAACTACCTGGCCGCTTGGTCATACGCCGTCCACAAGCCGGGCGGCAACGAGCAGACCGCGAAGGAATTCGTGACGAAGCTCTACAAGAATGCGGGCGTGCTCGACTCGGGCGCGCGCGGTGCGACGACGAGCTTCGTGCAGCGCGGGATCGGCGACGTGCTGATCGCGTGGGAGAACGAGGCGTTCCTGTCGATCAAGGAATTCGGCACCGACAAGTTCGAGATCGTCGTGCCGTCGGTGAGCATCCTGGCCGAGCCGCCCGTTGCCGTGGTCGACAAGGTGGTCGACAAGAAGGGCACGCGCAAGCTGGCCGAGGCCTACCTGAATTTCCTGTACAGCCCGCAGGGCCAGGAAATCGCGGCACGCAACTACTACCGTCCGCGTTCGAAGAACGTGCCGGCGGACCTGACGAAGCAGTTCCCGAAGCTGAAGCTGTACACGGTCGACGACACGTTCGGCGGCTGGACGAATGCGCAGAAGACGCATTTCGCGGACGGCGGCGTGTTCGACTCGATCTACAAGCCGCAGTAACACCAGGCAGCACACCATAACGACAGCGGCGCGCCACGACAGCGCGCCGCATCCCCGACGGCCCGCCGGCGCGACTCCCCGCGCCGGCGTTTGCGTCGGACCCGTGAGCAGCAACGACCCAGCAAGAGCATCCGATGACGACGTACACCTTTCGCAAGCCGAGCGCGCTGCCCGGTTTCGGCGTGACGCTCGGCATCACGGTGGCCTATTTGAGCCTCGTGGTGCTGATTCCGCTCGCCGCCACGTTCCTGAAGACCGCGACGCTGTCGTGGGACCAGTTCGTCACCGCCGTCGCGTCGCCGCGCGTACTCGCGTCGTACCGGCTGACGTTTGCCTCCGCGCTCGGCGGCGCAGTGATCAATGCCGTGTTCGGCTTTCTCGTCGCGTGGGTGCTGGTGCGCTACACGTTCCCGTTCAAGCGGCTCGTCGACGCGATCGTCGACCTGCCGTTCGCGCTGCCGACGTCGGTCGCCGGCATCTCGCTTGCCGCCGTCTACGCGACCAACGGCTGGGTGGGCCAGTATCTCGCGCCGTTCGGCATCAAGATCGCGTTCACGCCGGTCGGCGTGCTGGTCGCGCTGACCTTCATCGGGCTGCCGTTCGTCGTGCGCACCGTGCAGCCCGTGCTCGAGGATTTCGAGCGCGAGCAGGAAGAGGCCGCCGCGTGCCTCGGCGCAACGCGCTGGCTGACGTTCCGCCGCGTCGTGCTGCCGGCCGTGCTGCCCGCGCTGCTCACCGGCTTCGCGCTGGCGTTCGCGCGCGCGCTCGGCGAGTACGGGTCGGTGATCTTCATCGCCGGCAACGTGCCGATGAAATCCGAGATCACGTCGCTGCTGATCATCACGAAGCTCGAGCAGTACGACTACGCGGGCGCGACCGCGCTGGCGGTCGTGATGCTGGTCGTGTCGTTCCTGATGCTGCTGCTCATCAACACGCTGCAGTGGTATCTGCAGCGCCGCACGAGCAAGGGCGCGAGCGGCCCCGCGCCCGCGACCGTCACCGTTGCCGCGAGCGCCGCCGGAGGCCAGCAATGAGCCAGGAGTCCAGTGTCGTGCTGAACGATCCGTCCGCCGTGCGTGCGCGCGGCGCGAAACGCCTCGACCCCGTCAGCGAGCCGCGCGCCGTGCGCTGGCTGCTGATCGGCGTCGCGCTGGCGTTCCTCGCGTTCTTCCTCGTCGTGCCGCTCGCCGCGGTGTTCTTCGAGGCGCTGCGCAAGGGCGTCGGCTTCTATCTCGAATCGCTCGCCGATCCCGACGCATGGTCGGCGATCAAGCTGACGCTGACGGTCGCCGTGATCGCGGTGCCGCTGAACCTCGTGTTCGGCGTGTGCGCGTCGTGGGCGATCGCGAAGTTCGAATTCCGCGGCAAGGCGTTGCTGACGACGCTGATCGACCTGCCGTTCTCCGTGTCGCCGGTGATCTCGGGCCTCGTCTACGTGCTGCTGTTCGGTGCGCAGGGCTGGCTCGGGCCGTGGCTGCAGGGCCACGACGTGCAGATCATCTTCGCGGTGCCGGGTATCGTGCTCGCGACGATCTTCGTCACGTTCCCGTTCGTCGCGCGCGAACTGATCCCGCTGATGCAGGCGCAGGGCACCGACGAGGAAGAGGCCGCGCGCGTGCTGGGCGCATCGGGCTGGCAGATCTTCCGGCGCGTGACGCTGCCGAACGTGAAGTGGGGCCTGCTGTACGGCGTGATTCTGTGCAATGCGCGCGCGATGGGCGAGTTCGGCGCGGTGTCGGTCGTGTCCGGCCACATTCGCGGCGTGACCGACACGATGCCGCTGCACGTCGAGATCCTGTACAACGAATACAACTTCGCGGCGGCGTTCGCGGTGGCGTCGGTGCTGGCGCTGCTCGCGCTCGTCACGCTCGCGCTGAAGCTGCTCGCCGAGCGTCACCTCGCCGCCGAACTGGCCGGCGCACGCGATGACGTTCCCGCTCATGCCGGCCCCGCCGCCGTCATTTCGTCGAAATCGTAAAGAGGCAACCAGAATGGGTATCACCGTCCGTCACCTTCAGAAGCGCTTCGGCGATTTCACCGCGCTCGACAACGTGTCGCTCGACTTTCCGCCGGGCGAGCTCGTCGCCCTGCTCGGGCCGTCCGGCTGCGGCAAGACCACGCTGCTGCGCGTGATCGCGGGCCTCGAGCACGCGGACGCCGGCCAGGTCGTGCTGCAGGGGCTCGACGTCGCGTCGGTCGGCGCGCGCGAGCGCCAGGTCGGTTTCGTGTTCCAGCATTACGCGCTGTTCCGCCACATGACCGTGTTCGAGAACGTCGCATTCGGGCTGCGCGTGAAGCCGCGCCGAGAGCGGCCGTCGGAAGCCGTGATCCGCGAGAAAGTGCACGAACTGCTGAAGCTCGTGCAGCTCGACTGGCTCGCGCAGCGCTACCCGTCCGAACTGTCGGGCGGCCAGCGCCAGCGGATCGCGCTGGCCCGCGCGCTCGCGGTCGAGCCGAAGGTGCTGCTGCTCGACGAGCCGTTCGGCGCGCTCGACGCGAAGGTGCGCAAGGAACTGCGCGGCTGGCTGCGGCGCCTGCACGACGACCTGCACATCTCGACGATCTTCGTCACGCACGACCAGGAGGAGGCACTGGAAGTGGCCGACCGGATCGTCGTGCTGAACCGCGGTCATGTGGAGCAGGTCGGCAGCCCGCAGGACGTCTACGATCATCCGCAAAGCGCGTTCGTCTACGAATTCCTCGGTGCGGCGAACCGGCTGCCGGGCACGGTCGCCGGGCGCGGCTTCGTCGCCGAGGGGGCGGCCGCGCCGATCGCGGTCGACGCCGATTTCGCGGGCCCCGCGAACGCATACGTGCGGCCGCACGACCTGCAGCTGTGGCCGGCCGGCGACGGCCATCGCGACGGCATCGCGGTCGACGTGCGCCGCGTGATCCCGCTCGGCGGCTCGGTGCGGGTCGAACTCGAGGCGCGCACGGGCGGCGCACTCGAAGCGGAACTCGATCGCGACGCGTGGCGTGCGCTCGCGCTGCAGGTCGGCGACGGCGCGACGGCCGTGCCGCGCGCGGTCCGCGTGTTTCCCGCACACTGACGCCCGCCGCGGTAAAGAGAAGAGGGCGGATACCGCTCCGAATCGACATTCAAACAACGACAGCCTAAGAGGCATACCCATGAATTTTCAGCAATTGCGTTTCGTGCGCGAGGCCGTGCGCCAGAACATGAACCTGACGGAAGTCGCGAACGTGCTGTACACGTCGCAGTCGGGCGTGTCGAAGCAGATCAAGGATCTCGAGGATGAACTGGGCGTCGATATCTTCATCCGGCGCGGCAAGCGGCTCACGGGGCTCACGGAGCCCGGCAAGGCCGTGCACCAGCTGATCGAGCGGATGCTGCTGGATGCGGAAAACCTGCGCCGCGTCGCGCGCCAGTTCGCGGACCAGGACAGCGGCCACCTCGTCGTCGCGACGACGCACACGCAAGCGCGCTACGCGCTGCCGAAGGTGATCCGCCAGTTCACCGACGTGTTCCCGAAGGTGCATCTCGCGCTGCGCCAGGGCAGCCCGCAGCAGATCGCGCAGATGATCCTGAACGGCGAAGCCGATCTCGGCATCTCGACCGAGGCGCTCGATCGCTATCCGGACATCGTCACGTTCCCGTGCTATTCGTGGCACCATACGGTCGTCGTGCCGAAGGGGCATCCGCTCGTCGGCCGCGAGAACCTGACGCTCGACGAAATCGCCGAGTACCCGATCATCACGTATGACCAGGATTTCACGGGCCGCTCGCACATCGACCAGGCATTCGCGCAGGCCGGCGCCGTGCCCGACGTCGTGCTGACCGCGATCGACGCGGACGTGATCAAGACCTACGTCGAGCTCGGGATGGGGATCGGCGTCGTCGCGGCGATGGCCTTCGATCCGCAGCGCGACACCGGGCTCGTCGCGCTCGATACGCAGCACCTGTTCGAGGCGAGCACGACGCGGGTCGGGTTGCGCAAGGGCGCATTCCTGCGCGCGTATGCGTACCGGCTGATCGAGATGTTCGCGCCGCACCTGAACGAAGCGGAAATCGCCGGGCTGCTGCGCGAAGCGGTCTGACGGCGGGACGATGTTCCGGGGGCGCGGCAGGCGCCCTTCGGACGCATTGCATCGGGCGCCGATGTTGTATCCGCCATTTCATGGTGTGCCGACGCGTCGGACCTTCGATCGAAGCCGTCGCTGACAAGCCGGGTTGCCGCGAGCGGTGACCGTCACCTATTCGCCGATCAACAGAAAAACAAGACGGCGCATGCGCGTGCGTCGCTTCGACCATGTCGAACGCACCATTTGTATGATTTAATTCGCCGAAGCGCCGCATGCGAACCGCTTCGGCGCGCCGCCGTCGGACGACCGCGACGAAGCGGCGCCCCGGAACACGGTGTAACGCACCGCAATCGGCACGTGCAACCGCGCGCTCCGAATAAACCCTTAAATATTGATCAGACGGGTTGCGCGTCGAACCGAAACGGTACAGCATAGCTTTCGCTCTGCCGGTGTCCCGCCGGCGGTGGCGCGTCGACGACAGCACGCGCCAGGCAGTCGGCCGTCTGCCTCGCTTCCATTCCGTGGTACCGACAAGCAGCATCGATGGCCAATGCCCGGGAAGCGTAGCGCAAACGTTTGCTCACATTAAAACAACAGTCAAACAATAATCTGGCCCGTCGGGCCATCGCCAGGAGATGTGTATGAATGTCCTCTTTCGCCGTCGCTTCCTGACCGCCGCGCTTGCTGCCGTCGCGGTCGCTGCCGCACCGGCCGTCCATGCGCAGGCTGCGGCCAAGCCGAAGGTCGCGCTCGTGATGAAGTCGCTCGCCAACGAGTTCTTCCTGACGATGGAAAACGGCGCGAAGGAATACCAGAAGCACAACGCCGGCCAGTTCGACCTGATCACGAACGGCATCAAGGACGAGACCGACACCGCGAACCAGATCCGCATCGTCGAGCAGATGATCGTGTCGAAGGTCGATGCGATCGTGCTCGCGCCGGCTGATTCGAAGGCGCTCGTGCCGGTCGTGAAGAAGGCGGTCGACGCGGGCATCACCGTCGTGAACATCGACAACCGGCTCGACCCGGACGTGCTGAAGTCGAAGAACCTGAACGTGCCGTTCGTCGGCCCCGACAACCGCAAGGGCGCGCGCAAGATCGGCGACTACCTCGCGAAGCGGCTGAAGGCGGGCGATCAGGTCGGCATCCTCGAAGGCGTGTCGACGACGACCAACGCGCAGCAGCGCACGGCCGGCTTCGAGGACTCGATGAAGGCGGGCGGGATGAAGGTCGTGTCGGTGCAGTCGGGCGAATGGGAGATCGACAAGGGCAATGCGGTCGCGTCCGCGATGCTCAACGAATACCCGAACCTGCGCGCGTTGCTGTGCGGCAACGACAACATGGCGATCGGCGCCGTGTCGGCCGTGCGCGCGGCGGGCAAGCAGGGCAAGGTGTTCGTGGTCGGCTACGACAACATCAACGCGATCAGGCCGATGCTGAAGGACGGCCGCGTGCTCGCGACCGCCGACCAGTACGCGGCGAAGCAGGCCGTGTTCGGCATTGACACGGCGCTCAAGGCGATCGCCGAGCATCGCAAGCAGGCCGACATGTCCGGCGTGGTCGAGACGCCGGTGGATCTCGTGACGAAGTAACGCCGCCCCGTCGCGGCCGCCGGCCTCAAGAATCGGGCCCGGCGGCCGTTATACGGAGTGAGCGCGATCACGGCCACTGCATGCACATGCACTTGTGAGCGTCATACCCGCGCGCCGCGTGCGCGCGGCCGCAACCAGGATCGCGATGGAATCGACCTTCCAACCCTCCCGTTCAGCCGTTCCCGTGCTGTCCGTCTCCGGTGTGGGCAAGACCTACGCCGAACCGGTGCTCGCCGACGTCACGTTGACGCTCGTGCCGGGTGAAGCGCTCGCGCTGACGGGCGAGAACGGCGCCGGCAAGAGCACGCTGTCGAAGATCATCGGCGGGCTCGTCGACCCGACCGCCGGCACGATGCAACTCGGCGGCCAGGCCTACGCGCCGGCGAGCCGCACGCAGGCCGAGGCGCTCGGCGTGCGCATGGTGATGCAGGAGCTGAACCTGCTGCCGACGCTGACGGTCGCCGAGAACCTGTTCCTGAACCGTCTGCCGCGGCGCTTCGGCATCATCGATCGCGCGCGGCTGCGCGACGATGCGCGTGCCGCGATGGCGCAGGTCGGGCTCGATGCGGTCGACCCCGATACGCCGGTCGGCGCGCTCGGCATCGGCCACCAGCAGATGGTCGAGATCGCGCGCAACCTGATCGGCGACTGCCGTGTGCTGATCCTCGACGAACCGACCGCGATGCTGACCGCGCGCGAGGTCGAACTGCTGTTCGAGCAGATCGACCGGCTGAAGGCGCGCGGCGTGGCGATCGTGTATATCTCGCACCGGCTGGAGGAACTCGCGCGGGTCGCCGAGCGTGTCGCGGTGCTGCGCGACGGCCGGCTCGTGCACGTCGGCGACATGGCCGCGACGACGTCCGACGGGCTCGTCACGCTGATGGTCGGGCGCGAGGTCGGCGAGCACATCGACCTCGGCGCGCGCCGCATCGGCGCGCCGCGCCTCGTCGTGTCGGGCATGACGCGCGGCACGGCCGTGCAGGACGTGTCGCTCGAAGTGCGCTCGGGCGAAATCTTCGGCATCTCGGGGCTGATCGGTGCCGGGCGCACCGAATTGCTGCGGCTGATCTACGGCGCGGACACGCCGGACGCCGGGATGATCGCGGTCGGCGATCCGCTGAAGCCGGCGCGCATCGGCTCGCCCGTCGACGCGGTGAAGCACGGCATCGCGCTGATCACCGAGGACCGCAAGGGCGAAGGGCTGCTGCTGTCGCAGTCGGTCACGTCGAACGTGTCGCTCGGCCAGCTCGACCGGCTCGCGCGCGGCGGCATCGTCGATACGACGCGCGAGACGGCGCTCGCGGAGCGGCAGATCGACGCGCTGCGGATCCGCACCCACGGCGCCGCGCAGGCGGTCGGCGAACTGTCGGGCGGCAACCAGCAGAAGGTCGTGATCGGCCGCTGGCTCGCGCGCGACATGGGCGTGCTGCTGTTCGACGAACCGACCCGCGGGATCGACGTCGGCGCCAAATTCGAGATCTACACGCTGATGGGCGCGCTCGCGCGCGAGGGCCGTGCGCTGGTGGTCGTCTCGAGCGACCTGCGCGAGCTGATGCTGATCTGCGACCGGATCGGCGTGATGTCGGCCGGCCGCATGACCGCCGTGTTCGAACGCGGCAACTGGACCCAGGATGCGCTGCTGGCCGCGGCGTTCGCCGGCTTCGGCCGCGAAGCGCTGCACGACGGCGCACGCCATCCGGATGCGGAAAGCGCGCCGCGCGCGGCTTCCGCCTCTTCGACGACAGGACGACAGCAATGACCCAGCCTCCCGTATCCCCGAGCGACGCCGGCGCGCAGCAGGACGTGACCGGGCGCCGTGCGCGCACGCTGTCCGGCACGCGGCTCGGCGTGTCGAACTATCTCGGGCTCGCCGGCGCGCTCGCCGCGATGATCGCGCTGTTCTCGACGCTGAGCTCGCATTTCCTGACCTACGATACGTTCAGTACGATCGCGAACCAGATCCCCGATCTCGTCGTGATGTCGGTCGGGATGACGTTCGTGCTGATCATCGCCGGCATCGACCTGTCGGTCGGGTCGGTGCTCGCGCTGGCCGCGTCGATGGTCAGCGTGGCCGCGCTGAAATGGCAATGGGGGCCGCTGCCGGCCGCGCTGATCGGGATCGCGGTCGCGACCGTGACCGGCTCGCTGACGGGCGCGATCACGGTGGGCTGGCGGATTCCGTCGTTCATCGTGTCGCTCGGCGTGCTCGAGGCCGCGCGCGGTGTCGCGTACCAGCTGACGAATTCGCGCACGGCCTACATCGGCGACGCGTTCGATTTCCTGTCGAACCCGATCGCACTCGGCATCTCGCCGGCGTTCCTGATCGCTGTCGCGGTGATGATCGCGGCGCAGTTCGTGCTCACGCGCACCGTGTTCGGGCGCTATCTTGTCGGTATCGGCACGAATGAAGAAGCCGTCCGGCTTGCCGGGGTTAACCCGCGGCCGTATAAAATCCTCGTATTCGCACTGATGGGCGCGCTCGCGGGGCTCGCGTCGCTGTTCCAGATCTCGCGGCTCGAGGCCGCCGACCCGAACGCGGGCGTGGGCCTCGAACTGCAGGTGATCGCAGCCGTCGTGATCGGCGGCACGAGCCTGATGGGCGGGCGCGGCTCGGTGATCAGCACGTTCTTCGGCGTGTTGATCATCTCCGTGCTGGCCGCGGGGCTGGCGCAGATCGGCGCGAACGAGCCGACCAAACGGATCATCACCGGGGCGGTGATCGTGGTGGCGGTCGTACTCGATACGTATCGCAGCCGGCGCGCGCGCGCCCGGTAGAACTACACAGAAAGCAGACCAGAGAGAAACGGGAAATGGCGACGATCAAGGATGTGGCGGCCATGGCGGGCGTGTCGTTTACGACCGTCTCGCACGTGGTGAACAATTCGCGGCCGGTGTCCGCGGATGTGCGTGCGAAGGTCGAAGGCGCGATCCGCGAGCTGAACTACGTGCCATCGGCCGTGGCGCGCTCGCTGAAGGCGCGCTCGACGGCGACCATCGGCCTCGTCGTGCCGAACAGCACGAATCCGTACTTCGCGGAGCTTGCGCGCGGCATCGAGGACCAGTGCGCGGCCAACGGCTATTGCGTGTTCTTCTGCAACTCGGACGACGATCCCGTGAAGCAGCGCAACTACCTGCGCGTGCTGCAGGAAAAGCGCATCGACGGGCTGATCGTCGCGTCGGCCGGCGAGGACGCGGTGCTCGCGCAGACGCTCGCCGACGCGCATGCGCCCCTCGTCGTCGTCGACCGCAACATCGAGGGGCTCGCGGCCGACCTCGTGCAGATCGACCACGAACGCGGCGCCTACCTGGCGACGCGTCACCTGCTCGAACTCGGGCACGCGAAGATCGGCTGCATCACCGGGCCGACCGACACGGCCGTCAGCGCGATGCGCGTGCACGGCTTCATCCGCGCGATGGCCGAGCGCGGGATCGACATCGTGCCGGGCGCGATCGCGGAAAGCGATTTTTCGTGCCTCGGCGGCTATCACGCGGCATCGCGGCTGTTCGAGTCGGTGCACCCCAGCGCGATTTTCGCGGGCAACGACCTGATGGGCGTCGGCGCGCTGCGCGCGGCGGCCGAGCGCGGCATGCGCGTGCCGGACGACTGCTCGATCATCGGCTTCGACGACATCGAATTCTCCCGTTATACCTATCCGGCGCTGTCGACGGTCGGCCAGTCGGTGCGCGCCCTCGGCGAAATGGCCGCACAGACGCTGATCGAGCGGATCGGCGGCGGCTCGACGGCCGCGCCGAGCCGTCGTCGCGTCGTGTCGCCGCGCCTCGTGCTGCGCGAATCGACGGCGGTCTACCGCGAGCCGGCCGCGCCCGGTGCTCGCCCATGACGGCGCGTGCGGCAGGCGCCGGCCGGGTGACGGTGGTCGGCAGCCTCAACATGGATCTCGTCGTCCGGGCGTCGCGGCTGCCGTTGCCGGGTGAAACGCTCGCCGGTCACGCGTATGCGCAGGCCGCGGGGGGCAAGGGCGGCAACCAGGCCGTCGCGGCCGCGCGGCTCGGCGCGCAGGTCGCGATGATCGGCTGCGTCGGCGCGGATGCCCACGGCACCGCGCTGCGGGCCGGCCTCGAGGCCGAAGGCATCGACTGCTCGCGGCTCGCGACGAGCAAGACGGCGTCGACCGGCGTCGCACTGATCGTCGTCGACGACGCCAGCCAGAACACGATCGTGATCGTCGCGGGCGGCAACGGCGAAGTCACGACGGATACGGTGGCGCGGCACGAGGCGGCGCTGGCCGCGACCGACGTGCTGATCTGCCAGCTCGAGACGCCGCCGGACGCCGTGTTCGCTGCGCTGTCGGCCGGGCGGCGGCTCGGCCGCACCGTGGTGCTCAATCCGGCGCCAGCCGTCGCGCCGCTGCCGGACGGCTGGCTGCCGCTGGTCGATTACCTGATCCCGAACGAAGTCGAGGCGGCCGCGCTGACCGGGCTGCCGGTGCGCAATCCGGCCGAGGCGGAAGCCGCGGCGCGTGCGTTGCGGGCAACCGGCGCGCGCAACGTGCTGATCACGCTCGGCGCGCGCGGCGTGTTCGCGCTGACGGCCGACGGCGCGGCGCGCCACTATCCCGCCCCCGTCGTCAAGGCGGTCGACACGACCGCGGCGGGCGACACCTTCATCGGCGGTTTCGCCGCACGGCTCGCGGCCGGCGCGGACGTCGATGCCGCGATCCGCTTCGCGCAACGCGCGGCGGCGCTGTCGGTCACGCGCGCAGGCGCGCAGCCGTCGATTCCCTCGCTCGCCGAACTGGCCGAATAGGGCTCGATCGAGCATCCCGGCCGGCGCGTGCGACAGCAGGCGGCCGGCCATCTTTCCCCACTTGCCTGACCTCGATGCTCGCCACGCGTTTTCACGTAGCGGGCTGGCGGTGCTTCGCCCCTATTATTCTGAAATCTGTAATGAACTGGTGAATTGCTGAAAAAATTGACGTGAATACCATCAAGCTGCGCAACATCCGGTCGTAAATACATCAGGGCGAAACACTGTTTCGAAAAACGGGCGTTGCCCGTTCACGACGACGCAATACAGGAAGAATGATGGTGATCGGAAACCTGACGATACGTGCGCGCATCGGTTTGACGATGGCGTTTCTCGCGGTACTGCTGGGTGTGATCGGCGTGCTCGGCGTGTACGGGATGACGCGCTCGAACGACGCGACGCGCGAGATTTTCACGAACCAGATGCCGAGCGCGGTCGACGTGGCCGTTGCCGAAATGTACGCGGCGCGCGAGCGCCTGGCGCTCGATCGCGCCGCGCTGCTGGCGGGCACGCCCGACTCGGCTGCCGCCGTGGAACGCAGCCGCGCGATGCGCACGCAGTCCGACGCGTGGTGGCAAAAATACCTTGCACTGCCGCGCGGCCCGGAGGAAGACCGGCTCGCGCAGGACGTCGCCGCGAAGCGGCAGGCGCTGCAGCGCAGTTGCGACGCGTTCGGAGGCCTGGTCGCGGCGGGCGACCACGACCGGATCGGCGAGGGCGCCAAGCAGCTCCAGTCGCTTTACAACGACCTCGCGACCGCAGGCGAAGCGCTGCGCAATTTCCAGTTCTCCGACGGGCAGGCGGGCTTCAGCCGCGCGGAATCGTTGTACGAGACGCTGCGCGTGCTGTCGATCGTCCTGCTGGCGGCCGGTCTGGTTGCCGCTGCGCTTTCCTGGCTGACGCTCAGCCGTGCGATCGGCCGTCCGCTCGCGGACGCGCTCGCGCATTTCGACGCGATTGCCGCGGGCGACCTGCGCCGCTCGATCGTCGTGCATCGGCGCGACGAAATGGGCCAGCTCCTGGACGGTCTCGCGAGGATGCAGCGCGGCCTCGTCGACACGGTGCGCACCGTGCGCGGCGGCAGCGAGTCGATCGCGACCGCGGCGCGCCAGATCGCCGCCGGCAACATCGACCTGTCGTCGCGCACGGAAGAGCAGGCGTCCGCGCTGCAGGAAACCGCATCGAGCATGGAACAGCTGACCGGCACCGTGAAGCAGAACGCGGACAATGCGCGGCAGGCAAGCTCGCTGGCCGCGAACGCGTCGGAGATTGCAAACAAGGGCAATACGGTGGTCGGCCAGGTGGTCGGCACGATGGGCGAGATCAACGACAGCTCCGCGAAGATCGCGGACATCATCGCGATCATCGAGGGAATCGCGTTCCAGACCAACATCCTGGCGCTGAACGCGGCGGTCGAAGCCGCGCGCGCCGGCGAGGAAGGCCGCGGCTTCGCGGTCGTCGCGGGCGAGGTGCGCAGTCTCGCGCAGCGTTCGTCGAGCGCGGCCAAGGAGATCAAGATGCTGATCGACGCGTCGGTGGAGCGCATCCGGACGGGGTCGACGCTGGTCGACGAAGCCGGCCGCACGATGAGCGACGTGATCGGTGCGGTACAGCGCGTGACCGACATCATGGGCGAGATCGCGGCGGCGTCCGAGGAACAGAGCGGCGGCATCGACCAGGTCGCGCGCGCGGTCGCGCAGATGGACGAGGTCACCCAGCAGAACGCCGCGCTCGTCGAGGAAGCGGCGGCTGCCGCTCAATCGCTCGACGAACAGGCCGCGCGCCTGCGCGAGACGGCGTCGGTGTTCCGGATCGACGACGACGCGGCGCAGCCGGTGAGCGCTGCCGCCGCACGTCAGGCGCCGCGCGCGGTGCCCGCACCGGCCGCGGTGCCGGTTTCGCAGTCCGCGCCGGCCGTGGTGCGCGACGATCGTGATGCAGCGCCGAAGCGCGTCGCGCCGGCGCGCAAGCCGGCGGCCGCGGCCGCTGCGCCCGCTCCGGTGGCTGCCGGCGCCGACGACTGGGAAACGTTCTGATTCGCGCGTGCCGCGCATCTTTTCCCGGTAACTCTCCCGCTATCTCTCCCTATTTGGCAGCACACGACGCCCGCGACATGCGGGCGTCGTCGTTTCGACCGATGGAATGTGACAGCGCACGTGAACGTTCGTGCGTCGCCGCGCGCTGCGTGTTCGCATCCGCACTACGGGTATCTCCGGACGATGCGAAAAAAATTTGTAACGGCGCGCATAGCGTGTCGTCGTAAACGACCGCTCGAACGTCTAGGGATGAAGGGGGAGTGAAGGGTGCAGCGACGACGACGGAGGTGTCCAACGCACGAGACATTCCGATGCTCGACGAGACGTGGCGGATGCCGTTTCTGCGACACGGGAGATCGATTGTAAAGCGTCGAAATGTGTTGTCCAAGCGGTGTTGTCGAGAATGACGAACTTCATACGAAGAGTTCGTGAAAAAAAATAAGAAAGGGTTTAGGATGAATTCGAACGCGCTTGCTTCTGCGCAGTCATAGAAGGCAGGCACGTCTTCAGACTCAGGCGAGGGAGGTAGCATGGATATTTACAGCAGCTTCGCGAACCGCTTCGAAAAAACGCGAGAGGAAGAGTTCTCGCTGGAGGAGTACCTCGCGCTCTGCAAGAACGATCCGTCAGCGTACGCTACGGCTGGCGAACGCATGCTGGCTGCAATCGGGGAACCCGAACAAATCGATACCCGCATCGACCCGCGCCTGTCGCGGATCTTCGCGAACAAGGTTATCAAGGTCTATCCCGCGTTCCGTGAATTCTACGGAATGGAGGAAGTGATCGAGCAGGTGGTCGCGTACTTCCGCCACGCTGCGCAAGGGCTCGAAGAGAAGAAGCAGATCCTCTACCTGCTCGGCCCGGTAGGTGGCGGCAAGTCGTCGATCGCCGAGCGCCTGAAGCAGCTGATGGAACGTGTGCCGTTCTATGCGCTGAAGGGTTCGCCCGTCAACGAATCGCCGCTCGGGCTGTTCGACTACGACGAAGACGGCCCGATCCTCGAAGAGCAGTACGGCATTCCGCGCCGCTACCTGAAGAGCATCCTGAGTCCGTGGGCCGTCAAGCGCCTGCACGAATACAACGGCGACATCCGCCAGTTCCGCGTGGTACGCCGCTATCCGTCGATCCTGCGGCAGATCGGCATCGCGAAGACGGAACCTGGCGACGAGAACAACCAGGACATCTCGTCGCTCGTCGGCAAGGTCGACATCCGTAAGCTCGAACAGTACGCGCAGGACGATGCCGATGCGTACAGCTACTCGGGCGGCCTGTGCCTGGCGAACCAGGGCCTGCTCGAATTCGTCGAAATGTTCAAGGCGCCGATCAAGGTGCTGCACCCGTTGCTGACCGCGACGCAGGAAGGCAACTTCAAGGGCACCGAAGGATTCGGCGCGATTCCGTTCGACGGCGTGATCCTCGCGCACTCGAACGAGTCGGAGTGGAAGGCCTTCCGCAACAACCGCAACAACGAGGCACTGCTCGACCGGATCTTCGTCGTGAAGGTGCCGTACTGCCTGCGCGTGTCGGAAGAGATCAAGATCTACGAGAAGCTGATCCGCAACTCGTCGCTGGCTGAGGCCGTGTGCGCGCCGGGCACGCTGAAGATGATGTCGCAGTTCTCGGTGCTGTCGCGCCTGCATGAGCCGGAGAATTCGAGCCTGTTCTCGAAGATGCAGGTGTACGACGGCGAAAACCTGAAGGACACCGATCCGAAAGCGAAGTCGTATCAGGAGTATCGCGACTACGCGGGCGTGGACGAAGGGATGACCGGCGTGTCGACGCGCTTCGCGTTCAAGATCCTGTCGCGCGTGTTCAACTTCGACTCGAGCGAGGTCGCGGCCAACCCCGTGCACCTGATGTACGTGCTCGAACAGCAGATCGAACGCGAGCAGTTTCCGCCGGAGACCGAGCAGAAGTACCTGTCGTTCGTGAAGGACGTGCTCGCGTCGCGCTACGCGGAGTTCATCGGCAAGGAGATCCAGACGGCTTACCTCGAGTCGTATTCGGAGTACGGGCAGAACATCTTCGACCGCTACGTCACGTATGCGGACTTCTGGATCCAGGACCAGGAATTCCGCGATCACGACACGGGCGAAAGCTTCGACCGCGCCGCGCTGAATGCGGAACTGGAGAAGATCGAGAAGCCGGCCGGGATCAGCAATCCGAAGGATTTCCGCAACGAGATCGTGAACTTCGTGTTGCGTGCACGGGCGGCGAACGCCGGGAAGAACCCCGTGTGGACGAGCTACGAGAAGTTGCGCGTCGTGATCGAGAAGAAGATGTTCTCGAATACCGAGGAACTGTTGCCGGTCATTTCGTTCAATGCGAAGGGATCGGCGGAGGAGCAACGCAAGCATGAGGACTTTGTGAACCGGATGGTCGCGAAGGGCTATACGCCGAAGCAGGTGAGGCTGCTTTGCGACTGGTACCTGCGCGTGCGCAAGTCGTCATGACGCGCGCGGTACCGCGCCCGTGCGGCGAGTCCGTACGGGCGCCTTCAGAGGCGCCGCCCGCATGACGGCAGACGGCATGCGCGGCGAGTGCCCCGGCAGATCGACTTTCGAGCGGGAGACCGGGAGTGCTTCATCAAATCATCGACCGCAGGCTGGCCGGCAAGAACAAGAGCATCGCCAACCGCGAACGCTTTCTGCGTCGCGTCAAGAACTACATTCGTCGTGCCGTGTCGGACGCGGTGCGCGACCGTAGCATCAAGGATATCCAGAGCACGCAAAGCATCACGATTCCGCGCAAGGACATCGCCGAGCCGAATTTCCGGCACGCGCCTGGCGGACGTCGCGAATACGTGCACCCGGGCAACGAGGACTACGTGCGCGGCGACAAGATTCCGCGTCCGCAGGGCGGCTCGGGCGGCGGCGGCAGTCAGGCGAGCAACGAAGGCGAAGGGCAGGACGATTTCGTGTTCGAGCTGTCCCGCGACGAATTCATGCAGTACTTCTTCGACGACCTCGAACTGCCGCGCCTCGTGAAGACGCACCTGTTGACGGTGCCGAGCTGGAAGAACGTGCGCGCGGGCTGGTCGGCGGAAGGCACGCCGAACAACATCGACGTCGTGCGCTCGCTGCGCAGCGCGCTCGGGCGACGCATCGCGCTCGGTTCGCCGCTCGTCAACGAGCTGCGCGAACTCGAAGCGCGGCTCGAGGTGATGAAGCTCGATCCGGAAGACCGTCGCGAGGATATCGCGACGCTCGAGGCCGAGATCCATCACCTGAAGGGGCGCATCTGGCGAATCCCGTTCATCGATCCGTTCGACCTGCGCTACATCAACCGCGTGAAGCAGCCGCAACCGTCGAGCCAGGCCGTGATGTTCTGCCTGATGGACGTGTCGGGCTCGATGGACGAGCAGCGCAAGGATCTCGCGAAGCGCTTCTTCATCCTGCTGTACCTGTTCCTGAAGCGCAACTACGAGCGTATCGAGGTCGTGTTCATCCGTCACCACACGCGCGCCGAGGAGGTCGACGAGGACACCTTCTTCCATTCGACCGAAAGCGGCGGCACCGTCGTGTCGAGCGCGCTCGAACTGATGCGCAAGGTGCAGAACGAGCGCTACTCGCCGACCGAATGGAACATCTACGGCGCGCAGGCGTCCGACGGCGACAACTGGACCGACGATTCGCCGAAGTGTCGCAAAATCCTGGAAGAGGATATCCTCACCAAGACGCGTTACTTCGCGTATATCCAGGTCGCACCGGAAGAGCAGAACCTGTGGCTGGAGTACGCACAGCTGGCGCTGTCGCAACCGCACCTCGCGATGAAGAAAGTCGAATCGGCTGCCGACATTTACCCGGTGTTTCGCGAATTGTTCGAAAAGCAGGTGGAAATGTCATGACGACCCGCCATCTGCACAACGAGTCGCGCGGCTACGCGCCGCGCCCTTCCGGCGACGACACGGCCGGCCCTGCCGCATCGCAGCAAAGCGGCCGGACCGAACCGGCGGCGCCGGCCGCCGACTTGCCCGGTGCCGGGCAGAAGGAAGCGCGTATGAACGTTGCCGAACGCAAGCCGCTGCCGTGCCCGTCCGACTGGACGTTCGAGCTGCTCGAGGAATACGACACGCACATCTCGCAGGTCGCCGAGCAATACGAGCTCGACGTCTATCCGATCCAGCTCGAGCTGATCAGCGCCGAGCAGATGATGGATGCGTATGCGTCGGTCGGGATGCCGGTCAACTATCGCCACTGGTCGTTCGGCAAGCACTTCCTCGCGACCGAGAAAAGCTATCGCCGCGGCCAGATGGGCCTCGCGTACGAAATCGTCATCAACTCGAATCCCTGCATCGCGTATCTGATGGAAGAGAACACGATGACGATGCAGGCGCTCGTCATCGCGCACGCGGCGTACGGGCACAACTCCTTCTTCAAGGGCAACTACCTGTTCCGGCTGTGGACCGACGCGCACGCGATCATCGACTATCTCGTGTACGCGAAGAACTACGTCGCCGAATGCGAGGAGCGCTACGGCCTCGATCGCGTCGAGGAACTGCTCGATTCGTGCCATGCGCTGATGAACTACGGCGTCGACCGCTACAAGCGGCCGCAGAAGCCGTCGTTGTCGAAGGAGGCCGCGCTGCGGCGCGAGCGCGAGGCGTACCTGCAGTCGCAGGTCAACGAGCTGTGGCGCACGCTGCCGGGCAAGAAGCCCGAGCAGATGGAGGAGCAGGAAGGACGCTATCCGCCGGAGCCGCAGGAGAACCTGCTGTATTTCGCGGAGAAGAACGCGCCGCTGCTCGAGCCGTGGGAGCGGGAAGTGATCCGCATCGTGCGCAAGATCGGCCAGTACTTCTATCCGCAGCGGCAGACGCAGGTGATGAACGAAGGCTGGGCGACGTTCTGGCACTACACGCTGCTGAATACGCTGTACAACCAGGGCAAGCTGGAAGACGGCTTCATGATGGAGTTCCTGCACTCGCACAGCAACGTGGTCTACCAGCCGCCCGTCACGAAGCCGTACTACAGCGGGATCAACCCGTATGCGCTCGGCTTCTCGATGATGAGCGACATTCGCCGGATCTGCGAGGCGCCGACGGAAGAGGACTACAAGTGGTTTCCGGAGATCGCGGGCACCCCGTGGCTGCCGGCGATGCACTACGCGATGCGCAACTTCAAGGACGAGAGCTTCATCGCGCAGTACCTGTCGCCGAACCTGATCCGCGAGATGCGGCTGTTCTCGGTGCTCGACGACGACATGCGCGATTCGCTCGAGGTGTCGGCGATCCACGACGAGTCCGGCTACCAGTACGTGCGGCAGGCGTTGTCGCGGCAGTACGACATCCATCACCGCGAGCCGAACATTCAGGTGTGGGCCGTGAACACGCGCGGCGACCGCAGCCTCACGCTGCGCCATTTCATGACCGACAACCGCCATCTGTCGAACGACAGCGAGGAGGTGCTCAAGCACATGGCGCGGCTCTGGCAGTTCGACGTGTTCCTGGAAAGCGTCGACGAGGCCGGTACCGTGCGCAAGCGCTACGAGTGCCGCTACGTGCCGCCGGAGGTGCGTGTCTGATGATCGCCCGAGAATAGTTTGCATCGGACGCCAGCCTGAGGGCTGGCGTTTTCATATGACGAACACGCAACGGGAGAAAAATTTTCTACATCCGGACGAACCCGGAAAGCCCGTTACTTTACATTTCGCTAAAATCCCGTAGGCCGTGCCGCCGGAACCGGTGCCACGTGCGACCGCACGCGGCGGCCCCCAGCCGTCTCGCCCAGAAAGCACTAAAAGGAACAGACCAACCCATGGACGTCCAGACCGACCAAGCTGCGCTGTCCGCGCATGACACCCGGCGGCGCGTGTTCGCCATCGTCGGCGCCTCGTCGGGCAACCTCGTCGAGTGGTTCGACTTCTACATCTACTCGTTCTGCGCGCTGTATTTCGCACCGGCGTTCTTCCCGAGCGGCAACACGACCACGCAGCTGCTGAACACGGCCGGCGTGTTCGCGGCCGGCTTCCTGATGCGTCCGATCGGCGGCTGGCTGTTCGGCCGCATTGCCGATCGTCACGGCCGTCGCGCAGCGATGATGACCTCGGTGCTGATGATGTGCGGCGGCTCGCTCGTGATCGCGGTGCTGCCGACCTATGCGCAGATCGGCGCGCTCGCGCCGGCGCTGCTGCTGGTCGCGCGCCTGTTCCAGGGGCTGTCGGTGGGCGGCGAATACGGGACGAGCGCAACCTACATGAGCGAGGTCGCGCTGAAGGGGCGGCGCGGCTTCTTCGCGTCGTTCCAGTACGTGACGCTGATCGGCGGCCAGCTGTGCGCGCTGCTGGTGCTCGTGATCCTGCAGCAGGCGCTGTCGAACGACGAGCTGAAGGCGTGGGGCTGGCGCATTCCGTTCGTCTGCGGGGCGGCCGCCGCGCTCATCTCGCTGTACCTGCGCAAATCGCTCGACGAGACGTCGACGAGCGCATCGCGTGACAAGAAGGACGCGGGCACGATCCGCGGCGTGTGGCAGCACAAGGGCGCCTTCTTCACGGTGGTCGGCTTCACGGCCGGCGGCTCGCTGATCTTCTACACCTTCACGACGTACATGCAGAAGTACCTCGTGAACACGGCCGGCATGCATGCGAAGACGGCCAGCAACGTGATGACCGTCGCGCTGCTCGTCTACATGCTGATCCAGCCGGTGTTCGGCGCGCTGTCCGACAAGATCGGCCGCCGCACGTCGATGATCCTGTTCGGGACGTTCGCGGTGATCGGCACGGTGCCGCTGATGCACGCGCTGAAGACCGTCACGAGCCCGGTGGCCGCGTTCGTGCTGATCACGATCGCGCTGGCGATCGTCAGCTTCTACACGTCGATCAGCGGCCTCATCAAGGCCGAGATGTTCCCGCCCGAAGTGCGCGCGATGGGCGTCGGCCTGTCGTATGCGGTCGCGAACGCGATCTTCGGCGGCTCGGCCGAGTACGTCGCGCTGTGGTTCAAGTCGATCGGCAGCGAGGAAACCTTCTACTGGTACGTGACGGTGCTGTGCGCGATCTCGCTGATCGTGTCGTGGCGGATGCGCGATCCGAGCAAGGAAGGGTATCTGCGTCACGAACCGTGATCGGCAGGGCAGCCCGCCGGGCTGCCCGCATCGACCGGCAACGTGCAACAGGACGGCGCTCCGCGATACAGGCGGCGCGCCGTTTTTTCATGCGTGGCGTTTTCGCATGGGCGCGTGCAAGCTCATCGCGGGACGCGCGATATCGATATCGGAATCGCTTCGTTGTCCGCAGCGGACGATGCGCTTATTCTGAACACGTAGTTCGTGTGACACCTCCTTGACTGGGATTCGCGCCCGCTGCGTGCAGCGGGCGTTTTTTTGTGCGCATGCGCTGCATGCAGCCCTTGCAAGCCTCATCACGAAACCCGCAGAGCAAAGCACCATTTGTTGGTTCGGAATCGCCGCACGCGCTGATACGTTAGCGGCTTCGCGACGACACACAGCGTCGCGATGTTCCTCGAACCGGCCGCCGCGCGATCCGCGGCGGCCTTCATAACAAATCAGGTCGTGCTCATGAAATTCCACACTCTCGCTACGTGGCTCGTCGGGGCCGCACTCGTCACGGCCGGCACGGTCGCGCACGCGGACCGCCTCGACGACATCAGGAAGGCCGGCGTGCTGCGCGTCGCGACCTTCGACAGCAATCCGCCGTTCGGCTATGTCGACGGCAAGAGCAATCACATCGTCGGCCTCGACGTCGACTATGCGAAGGCGCTGGCCGACAAGCTCGGCGTGAAGCTGCAGCTGCAGCCGACCAATCCCGCGAACCGCATTCCGTTCCTGACCTCCGGCAAGGTCGACCTGGTGCTCGCGAACTTCACGATCACCGACGAGCGCGCGAAGCAGGTCGACTTCAGCATCCCGTATTTCTCGTCGGGCCAGCAGTTTCTCGCGAAGAAGGGCGTGCTGAAATCGGCCGACCAGCTGAACAGCTTGCGCGTCGGCGCGGACAAGGGCACGACGAACGAGATCACGCTGCGCGAGAAATTCCCGAAGGCGGCGATCGTCGCGTACGACGACACGCCGTTCGCATTCGCCGCGCTGCGCGCCGGCAACGTGCAGGCGATCACGCAGGACGGGCCGAAGCTGATCGGCCTGCTCGCGAACGTGCCCGACAAGCAGAACTACGAGATCCCGGCATTCACGATCTCGAACGACTACATGGGCGTCGGTGTGCCGAAGGGCGAGACGCGCCTGCTCGGCTTCGTGAACGACACGCTGAAGGGGCTCGAGGCGAATGGCCGCGCGGGCCAGATCTACGACGCGTGGTTCGGTCCGACGACGAAGACGCCGCTCACGCGCATCTTCCGCATCGGCGACAAAACCTGAGTCGCATTCGCATACAGGACGCGCCGCGTTCCGCCATGGGCCGTGCCGGTGCGCGGGGATCGCGGCGTTTTCCGTTTCTCTTGATCGCTTGCTTCGCGCCCGCACCACAATGCTCGGCTTGGCTCCCAAATATCTGTCCTGGCTCTGGCAGGGCTTCCTGCTGACGCTCGGCCTCGCGGCCGCGTCGGCGCTTGCCGCGACCGTCGGCGGACTGCTGCTCGCCGTCATGCGGCATGCGCGCGGCACGGCGCCGCGCACGCTGGCGGCCGGCTATGTCGTCGCGTTCCGCAACACGCCGTTGCTCGTGCAGCTGCTGTTCTGGTATTTCGGCGTCGCGTCGTTGCTGCCCGACACATGGGTCGCGTGGCTGAACGCGCGCCATCAGCTGAGCGTGGGCCCGTTCACGCTCGCATGGCCGTCGTTCGAGTTCGTCGCGGGCTGGTTCGGGTTGAGCGCGTACACGGCCGCGTTCGTCGCCGAGGAATGCGAAGCCGGGCTGCGCGGCGTGCGCCGTGCGCAGCATGATGCGGCCGCGGCGCTCGGCCTCACGCCGATGCAGTCGCTGCGCTACGTCGTGCTGCCGCAGGCCGTGCGCATCGCGCTGCCGCCGTTGTTCGGCCAATACATGAATCTCGTGAAGAACTCGTCGCTCGCGATGGCGATCGGTGTCGCCGAGCTGTCGTACGCGTCGCGGCAGGTCGAGACGGAGACGTTCAAGACCTTTGCGGCCTTCGGTGTCGCGACCGTGCTGTACGTTGCCGCGGTGGCCATGATCGAGGCCGGTGCCTACGCGGCCACGCAATGGCGCGACCGGCTCGGGGCGGGGCGTTGACGATGGATCTCTCGCTGCTGCTCGACAACCTGCCGTACCTGCTCGTCGGCGCATTCCCGGATGGTCCGCTCGGCGGCGCCGCGCTGTCGCTCGTGCTGGCGATCGCGTCGGCCATCGCATCGGCGGTGCTGGGCGTGGCGCTCGGCGTCGCGATGGCGCTCGCGCGCGGCCCGCTGCGTGTGCTGCTGCTCGCGTTCATCGGCTTTTTCCGCGCGATTCCGGTGCTGATGCTGATCTTCTGGACGTACTTCCTGATGCCGATGCTGCTGCACATGGACGTGCCGGGGCTCGCGACGGTCGTGTGCGCGCTGGCGCTGATCGGCGGCGCGTATCTCGCGCATGCAGTGCATGCGGGCATCGTCGCGGCCGGCGACGGGCAGTGGCAGGCGGGGCTGTCGCTCGGGCTCACGCGCTGGCAGACCGTGCGCTACGTGCTGCTGCCGCAGGCGATCCGGATCATGACGCCGTCGTTCGTCAACCAGTGGGTCGCGCTAGTGAAGGACACGTCGCTCGCGTATATCGTCGGCGTGCCGGAACTGTCGTTCGTCGCGACGCAGGTGAACAACCGGCTGATGGTGTATCCGGCGCCGATCTTCCTGTTCGTCGCGGCGATCTATCTGGTGCTGTGCACGTCGCTCGACGGCGCGGCGCGCTGGTTGCTGTCGCGCCGCCCGCGTGCGGCGCGCATCGCGCAGGCTGCGGCCGAGCGTACGGAACCGGTGCGGTGACGGCGCGGTGACGGCGCGCGCGCCGCGTGCGATGCATGCGGCGCGTTTCCGGTGATGAAGGTGAGAGCGTGCGGCTATCCGCAGCGGGCCGCGTCGTCGCCGAGCGAGCGGCGACGGGCGTGAGGGTGCGTTGGTGCTTCAGAACTTCGGTGCTTCAGAACTTCAGCACTTCAGCGCGTCAGCGCGTCAGCGTCAGGACGCGCTGTAGTGCGTATCGAACACCGAACGCAGCGTCGACGGACCGGTCGCGAAATCGCCCCACAGCGGGCCGTCGCTCTGCGCGAATGCAAACGGCGTCGTACTGATCGACGCGAGGCG
This sequence comes from Burkholderia sp. BCC1993, assembly GCF_905339865.1. Taxonomy (NCBI): domain Bacteria; kingdom Pseudomonadati; phylum Pseudomonadota; class Betaproteobacteria; order Burkholderiales; family Burkholderiaceae; genus Burkholderia; species Burkholderia sp. BCC1993. The sequence continues at coordinate 46,861 of NZ_CAJPGZ010000021.1, forward strand.
GAAGCGCCATTGCGCCGCTTCCTGGCGGAACGCGGTGAGCTGCATGTCGGACAGCCCCGTCTGCGCGCTCGCGAGCGTGACGAGCGGATCGACCGGGTCGTTCGCGACGCGTACTTCGAAGTGCAGGTGCGGACCGGTGGCCGCGCCGGTCATCCCGACCGAGCCGATGCGCTGGCCTTGCTTGACGGATTCGCCGGTCTTCAGCCCGCGCGCGAACGCGGACAAATGCGCGTAGTAGGTTGAATAACCGTCCGCGTGATCGACGATCACGTAGTGGCCGTAGCCGCCCGGATCGGTGCCGACGAACGACACGACGCCGTCGGCCGCCGCATTGACGGGCGTGCCGGACGGCGCGGCGAGGTCGACGCCGGTATGGAATGCCATCGCCTGCGACAGCGGGTGGACGCGTTCGCCGAAGAACGAGCTGATGCGCGTCCACTTGACCGGCATCGTGAACGCGGCCGCTTCGAGCGGCGCGCCGTCGAGCGTGTAGTACGCGCCGTGATCGGCGCCCGGCGCGCGGAACCAGATCGCACCGAACGTGCGGCCCGCGACGCGCAGCTCGAGCGCGGTGAGGTGCGGCGTGCCGTTGTTGGTGTCGTACGCGATGCGGTAGTAGTCGCCGCGCTGCGCGCCGGCGCGCAGTGCGACCTTGCCGGTGACGAGATCGCCGAGCTGGATGCGCACTTCGGGCGGCACGTCGAGACGGTTCAGCGTATCGGACAGCGTGAGTTCGATGTCGCCCGCGCGCATCCCGTGCTGCTGCTCGGGCGGCGCGAACTGGAACAGGCTCGTATAGCCGAGCACGTCGTTGCGGTGCGCGCTGAGCGGCGCGAATAGGCCCGGCTGCAGGTTGCGGTCGGTGCGTTCATCGCGTTCGTTGCGCTCGCCGATCGTGCGCGCGAGTTCGCTCGTCACGAAATGCTGCGCGGTGGGAAACGGCGTGTCGGACAGCACGCGCTGCGGCAGCGCGGCCGTGCCCGAATCGACGGCGCCCGGCAGTTGCGAGACGGCCGGCAGCGCGGCGGCGAGACCGAAGGCGGCGAGGGCGCCGAGCACGGCGGCCGGCACGAGCGCGCGCACGAGGCGCTGCGCGCGCCCGGGCGCGAAAGCATCAGGAGTTGCGGCAGGCTTGACCAAAGGTGTCCACATCCAGGAAAAGCGGTTCAAAGAGGTGTGGGCGGGAACCATCGGCGGCAGATACGTCGGGTGACGACGGGGCGGGCGACGGGCGTGCAACAAAACAGGCCCCGCCAGGGGCCTGTGTCGTTTCCGTTCGACCCAACTCGCGGGCAGGCCCGCTTCGAACGGCGGCGTGAACGTTCCGGGTCGAACCCGGTTTATCACGAAGACGCTAAAGAAAGATGACAGCGTCAGTCTACCGATGTTCCGCGAAATGTTAAAAATTTTAATGAGGGTCGGCTCATTCGTTTCGCACTGCGGTAAATCGGGTTAAATCAGCATTTATTGCGCGGCTTTTCGTCAGACAGGCAATTTTTGCGCGCGCACGCGCAACGCGGCGGATGTCCTGACCGCGTCGAAGCCGGCGTCGAGCATCGCTTCCGCGTCGTTCCACAGATTGCCGCGCAAGCGGTTGGTCCAGATCATCGATGCGAACACGCCTTCGAGCAGCGACACGAGATGGACGGCCGCGAGATGCACGTCGAGATCGGCGGCGAGTTCGCCGGCCGCGATCGCGCGGCGCAGCAGCGCCTTGGTGATGCGCAGCATCTGCAGCTCGAGCAGCATGCGGCGGCGCTGCAGCGCGCCGTTCTCCTCGCTCTGCTCGCACTTCGTATAGAGGATCACGAGCACGCGCTGCATCGCGCCCGGCTCGCCGCATTGCTGCAGGTAATGCGACGCCGCGCGGCGCAGCGTGGCGAACGCGGGCAGGCTGTCGACCGCGTCGAACCCTTCCGACGTGCGCGCGAATGCGCGGTCGCACATCGCGAGACACACTTCCATCTTGTTGCGGTAGTGGCCGTACACGGCACCCCGCGACATTCCGGCGGCCTCGGCGAGGTCCGCCATCGCGGTTTGCGCGACACCTTTCTCGAGCAGCACGAGCTCGGCGGCGTCGAGGATCCGGTGCTTGATGGCGAGCGATTCTTCCCGGGTCTTGCGGGCCATGTCGTGAATTTCCTTACAGTTCGCTGTCGTTTTATTGAGACAGTATGGCGGCCGGATGGCAACCGCCTGTATTTAATCAGTCGTGACTGATTATAATCGGCCACCCTGAGCCGCCGCATTGTATCGGCGGCGAACGATCCGAGGTCAGTACATGAATAACAAACGCTCCCTGGGGCGCCGCCTGCGGCTGGCGTCGTTCGCGCTCGCGGCCACGCTGGCCGCGAGCGGATGCGGAAAGGGCGAACAGGACAAGGCGCCGGAGGCCATTCAGAACGCGACGGTCGTGACGGTGCGTCCGACGGCCGTGCCGATGACCGTCGAATTGCCGGGCCGGCTCGACGCATATCGGCAGGCGGAAGTGCGCGCGCGGGTCGCGGGCATCGTCACCGCGCGGACTTACGAGGAAGGCCAGGAAGTGAAGCAGGGCGCGGTGCTGTTCCGCATCGACCCCGCGCCGCTGAAGGCCGCGCGCGACGCCGCGCGAGGAGCGCTCGCGAAGGCGCAGGCCGCCGCGCTCGCGGCGAGCGACAAGCGCCGCCGTTACGACGACCTGGTGCGCGACCGCGCGGTCAGCGAGCGCGATCACACCGAGGCCGTCGCGGGCGACACGCAGGCGAAGGCCGACGTCGCGTCCGCGCAGGCCGAGCTCGCCCGCGCGCAACTGCAGCTCGACTATGCGACCGTCACCGCGCCGATTTCGGGCCGCGCCCGGCGCGCGCTCGTGACCGAAGGCGCGCTCGTCGGCCAGGACCAGGCGACGCCGCTCACGACCGTCGAGCAGCTCGACCCGATCTACGTGAATTTCTCGCAGCCGGCGGCCGACGTCGACGCACTGCGCCGCGCGGTGAAGAGCGGGCGCGCGACGGGCATCGCGCAGCACGACGTCACGGTGACGCTGCTGCGCGCCGACGGCACCGCGTATCCGCTGAAGGGCAAGCTGCTGTTCAGCGATCTCGCGGTCGATCCGACCACCGATACCGTCGCGATGCGCGCGCTGTTCCCGAATCCCGAGCGCGAACTGCTGCCGGGCGCGTATGTGCGGATCGCGCTCGACGCGGCCGTCGACCAGCGCGCGATCCTCGTGCCGCGCGATGCGCTGCTGCGCACGGCCGATCGCACGTCGGTGCGCGTGGTCGGCGCGAACGGCAAGGTGAAGGACGTCGAGGTCGCCGCCGACCGGATGAGCGGTCGCGACTGGCGCATCACGCGCGGTCTCGCGGGCGGCGAGCGCGTGATCGTCGACAACGCCGCACAGTTCGCGCCCGACACTGCCGTCAAGCCCGTCGAGCAGGCATCGCCGACGAAGGCCTCGTCGGCGAAGGCTGCGTCACCGGCGGCCGCCCGTCAAACCTGACCGGTTCATCTAGACCAACATGGCACGTTTCTTCATCGATCGCCCCGTCTTCGCGTGGGTGATCGCACTCTTCATCATGCTCGGCGGCGTGTTCGCGATTCGCGCGCTGCCCGTCGCGCAGTATCCGGACATCGCGCCGCCCGTCGTCAGCATCTATGCGACGTATCCGGGTGCGTCCGCGCAGGTCGTCGAGGAATCGGTGACCGCGCTGATCGAGCGCGAGATGAACGGCGCGCCGGGACTGCTGTATACGTCCGCGACGAGCAGCGCCGGGATGGCATCGCTGTACCTGACGTTCAAGCAGGGCGTCAACGCCGATCTCGCGGCCGTCGAAGTGCAGAACCGGCTGAAGACGGTCGAGGCGCGGCTGCCCGAACCCGTGCGGCGCGATGGCATCCAGGTCGAGAAGGCCGCGGACAACATCCAGCTCGTCGTGTCGCTGACGTCCGACGACGGCCGGATGAGCGACGTGCAGCTCGGCGAATACGCGTCGGCGAACGTCGTGCAGGCGCTGCGCCGCGTCGACGGCGTCGGCCGGGTGCAGTTCTGGGGCGCCGAATATGCGATGCGGATCTGGCCCGACCCGGTGAAGCTGGCCGGGCACGGCCTCACCGCGTCGGACATCGCGTCGGCCGTGCGCGCGCACAACGCGCGCGTGACGGTCGGCGACATCGGCCGCAGCGCGGTGCCGGACAGCGCGCCGATCGCGGCGACGGTGTTCGCCGACGCGCCGCTGAAGACGCCGGCCGACTTCGGCGCGATCGCGCTGCGCACGCAGCCGGACGGCGCCGCGCTCTACCTGCGCGACGTCGCGCGCATCGAGTTCGGCGGCAACGATTACAACTATCCGTCGTACGTGAACGGCAAGGTCGCCACGGGCATGGGCATCAAGCTCGCGCCGGGCTCGAACGCGGTGGCCACCGAGCAGCGCGTGCGCGCGGCGATGGACGCGCTGTCCGCCTACTTCCCGCCGGGCGTGAAATACCAGATCCCGTACGAGACGTCGTCGTTCGTGCGCGTGTCGATGAACAAGGTCGTCACGACGCTGATCGAGGCCGGCGTGCTGGTGTTCCTCGTGATGTTCCTGTTCATGCAGAACCTGCGCGCGACGCTGATCCCCACGCTCGTCGTGCCGATCGCGCTCGCGGGCACGTTCGGCGTGATGCATGCGGCCGGCTTCTCGATCAACGTGCTGACGATGTTCGGGATGGTGCTCGCGATCGGCATCCTCGTCGACGATGCGATCGTCGTCGTCGAGAACGTCGAGCGGCTGATGGTCGAGGAAGGGCTCGGGCCCTACGACGCGACCGTCAAGGCGATGCGGCAGATCAGCGGCGCGATCGTCGGCATCACGGTCGTGCTGACGTCGGTGTTCGTACCGATGGCGTTCTTCGGCGGCGCGGTGGGCAACATCTACCGGCAGTTCGCGCTGGCGCTCGCGGTCTCGATCGGCTTCTCGGCGTTTCTCGCGCTGTCGCTGACGCCCGCGTTGTGCGCGACGCTGCTCAAGCCGGTGTCCGGCGACCATCACGAGAAGCGCGGTTTCTTCGGCGGGTTCAACCGCTTCGTCGCGCGCTCGACGCAGCGCTATGCGACGCGCGTCGGCGCGATGCTGAAGAAGCCGCTGCGCTGGCTGGTCGTGTACGGTGCGCTGACCGCGGCGGCCGCGCTGATGCTCACGCAACTGCCGAGCGCGTTCCTGCCCGACGAGGACCAGGGCAACTTCATGGTGATGGTGATCCGGCCGCAGGGCACGCCGCTCGCGGAAACGATGCAGAGCGTGCGCGAGGTCGAGTCGTATATCCGCAAGGACGAACCGGCTGCGTACACGTTCGCGCTCGGCGGCTTCAACCTGTACGGCGAGGGGCCGAACGGCGGGATGATCTTCGTCACGCTGAAGAACTGGCAGGAACGCAAGGCCGGGCGCGATCACGTGCAGGCGATCGTCGCGCGCATCAACGCGCGCTTCGCGGGCACGGCGAACACCACGGTGTTCGCGATGAACTCGCCGGCGCTGCCCGATCTCGGTTCGACGGGCGGCTTCGACTTCCGGCTGCAGAACCGCAGCGGGCTCGACTATGCGGCGTTCAGCACCGCGCGCGAGCAACTGCTCGCGGCGGGCGGCAAGGATCCGGCGCTCACCGACCTGATGTTCGCCGGCACGCAGGACGCGCCGCAGCTCAAGCTCGACATCGACCGCGCGAAGGCGTCGGCGCTCGGCGTGTCGATGGACGAGATCAACACGACGCTCGCGGTGATGTTCGGCTCCGACTATATCGGCGACTTCATGCATGGCACGCAGGTGCGCCGCGTGATCGTGCAGGCCGACGGGCGGCACCGGCTCGATCCGGACGACGTGCAGAAGCTGCGCGTGCGCAACGCGCGCGGCGAGATGGTGCCGCTCGCGGCGTTCGCGACGCTGCACTGGACGCTCGGGCCGCCGCAGCTCACGCGCTACAACGGCTATCCGTCGTTCACGATCAACGGCTCGGCCGCGCCGGGGCACAGCAGCGGCGAAGCGATGGCCGCGATCGAGCGGCTCGCCGCGAAACTGCCGGCCGGTATCGGCTACGCGTGGTCGGGGCAGTCGTTCGAGGAGCGGCTGTCGGGCGCACAGGCGCCGATGCTGTTCGCGCTGTCGGTGCTCGTCGTGTTTCTCGCGCTCGCGGCGCTGTACGAGAGCTGGTCGATCCCGTTCGCGGTGATGCTGGTCGTGCCGCTCGGCGTGATCGGCGCGGTGCTCGGCGTCACGCTGCGTGCCATGCCGAACGACATCTATTTCAAGGTGGGGCTGATCGCGACGATCGGGTTGTCCGCAAAGAACGCGATCCTGATCGTCGAAGTCGCGAAGGATCTGGTCGCGCAGCGCATGTCGCTCGTCGACGCCGCGCTCGAGGCCGCGCGCCTGCGGCTGCGGCCGATCGTGATGACGTCGCTCGCATTCGGCGTCGGTGTGCTGCCGCTCGCGTTCGCATCGGGCGCCGCGTCCGGCGCGCAGATGGCGATCGGCACCGGCGTGCTCGGCGGCGTGATCACGGCGACGGTGCTCGCGGTATTCCTCGTCCCGCTGTTTTTCGTGATCGTCGGCCGCCTGTTCGACGTCGGCCCGCGCCGGCGCGGCGGGTCGCAGCCGGCGACGATGGAGGGTGCGCAATGACGTTTCACCTGAAGGCGCGCGCGACGCCGCGGGCCCCGGTCGCGCTGGCCGCTGCACTCGCGTTCGCGCTTGCCGGCTGCTCGCTCGCGCCGCGCTACGAGCGGCCGGCGGCGCCGGTGCCGGCCAGCTATGCGCCGGTCGACGGCGGCACGCAGCCGGCGTCGGTCGCAGCGCCTGTCGATGCCGCGCGGCTCGACGACTGGCGCGCGTATTTCACCGACCCGGCGCTGCAGGCGTGGATCGACGCGGCGCTCGCGAACAATCGCGATCTGCGGATCGCGGCCGGCCGGCTCGACGAAGCGCGCGCGCTGTACGGCGTGCAGCGTGCGGACCTGATGCCGTCGGTCGACGCGCACCTCGGCTACGAGCGCACGCGCCAGTACGACCCGGTCGTGCGCGAGAGCGCGGTGAGCGGGCTGTATCGCGCGGGCGTGGGTATCAGCGCGTACGAGTTCGACCTGTTCGGCCGCGTGCGCAACCTGTCCGATGCGGCGCTCGCCGAGTATTTCGCGACGGCCGACGCGCAGCGCACGGTATGCATCGGCGTGATTGCCGAAGTCGCCGGCGCGTATGTTTCCGAACGGTCGTTGCACGCGCAACTGGCGCTGGCGCAGCACACCCTTGACGCGCGCGAGCGCATCGCCGCGCTCACTCAGCGCCGCTATGCGGCCGGCACGAGCGATGCGATCGAGCTGCGCTCGGCCGAGATGCTGGTCGCGTCCGCACGTGCGTCGCAGGCCGCGCTGCAGCGCGAACACGCGCAGTCGGTGCGCGCGCTGCAATTGCTTGCCGGCGATTTCGCGCGCACGGTGCCGGCCGACGGCACCGCGCTCGACGCGCTCGCGATCGCGCCGGTGGCACCCGGCGCGCCGAGCGCGCTGCTCGAACGGCGGCCGGACATCCGCCAGGCCGAGTCGCGGCTCAAGGCCGCGAACGCGCAGATCGGCGCCGCGCGCGCGGCGTTCTTCCCGCGCGTCGCGCTGACGACCGACTACGGCTCGGTCAGCGACGCGTTCTCGAGCCTGTTCGCGGGCGGCACGAGCGTGTGGACGTTCGCGCCGCGCATCACGCTGCCGATCTTCGCGGGCGGCCGCAATCGCGCGAATCTCGACGTCGCGACCGCGCGCAAGCACATCGCGGTCGCCGAATACGAGAAGACCGTGCAGACCGCGTTTCGCGAAGTGGCCGACGCGTTCGCCGCGCGCGACTGGATCGATCGCCAGCTTGCCGCGCAGCAGGATGTGTACGCGGCCGACGGCGCGCGGCTGAAGCTCGCCGAGCGCCGCTATGCGGGCGGCGTCGCAACGTATCTCGAACTGCTCGACGCGCAGCGCAGCACGTACGAGTCGGGACAGGAACTAATCCGGCTCAAGGAACTGAGGCTCGCGAATGCGATTGCGCTGTATCGCGCACTGGGCGGCGGGTGGACGCCGGCGTCAGCTGGCGAGGCCGACGCGTGATTCGCTAGCCGTGCGGGTGGCGATCGCGCATTGCGATGTGTCGTCGTCACCCCGGCCGGTGTGGCTTCTATCGGGCCATCGGCACCGATCGACGATGAACGCATCCGCGCGTCGTCGTCATCCACGTTGTTTCTCCCCGCTGGCGAGTTGAAGCGCGCCTTCAACCCGTCACGCATCCTGGCGACCGATCGCGTCGTCACACGGTCCCGAGCGTGCCGGACTTCCTCCTTTTTCGATTGCATCCAAGGCACCGAAACGTCGCGTGCGCGTCGTCGCGCAGGCACGCCGAATGTCGTGACGGCGCACGGCATTACAAGCGGCTTTTAATCCCGGGTTGACGATTCAATTGATTCTTGTATTGAAAATAATGACGGGTGACGAAGTGTCGCGGTAAAACGTTTGTACGGATTGCGCAATCGTTTGCGCGAGAAATCCGCAGCACCGAAAATCGGCCGTTAATTTCCTCTCAGTTGAAAATCGGTGAATGCATTCGTTGCGATCGGACAACGATGGCAGGATCGGACAGAATTTTGGCATTTTCGGTTGGTAATCAAACGAAGCCATATACAGCAAGGCGGGGCGGGGGATAAGCAATCCCGAAAAGGAAATGTCTTTAATTTTCAGTCGGTTCTTTGAAATCAAAAAGGACTGCGGATGAAAATATCCGGATTGAGAATTTCAAGGAAACAGTGGGTTTGAAAGTGCGCAAAGCGAAGATTGTCATTTGCGATTTAACAATGCTTTACAGAATTCTTTCATTCATATCTCGATAATGCCGCCTCGTGACGGACGGGAGCCAACCACACGCTGCCTTTTGTATCCGCCACGTCTTCCATTCCCTTTGCAATTCTCACGGAAAACGTCATGAAAAAATCCCTCCTGGCCGCTGTCGCACTCGCAGCCCTGTCCACCTCGGCCTTCGCAGCAGGCACCGGCACGATCAACTTCACGGGCGAGATCGTCGCGGGCGCGTGCGGTATCGATTCGGGTTCGGTCAACCAGACCGTGAACCTCGGCAAGGTGCCGACCCACACGTTCAAGAAGGCCGGTGACAAGTCCGAGCCGGTCAAGTTCGACATCGTCCTGACCGACTGCGACACCAGCATCTCGAAGAACGCATTCTTCACGTTCACGGGTACGTCGAACGCGGCCCAGCCGAAGCTGCTCGCCACGATCGGCTCGGCAACCAACGTCGGCATCCGCGTACAGGGCGCAACGGGCGAAGACCTCGACAACGGCGTCGAACAGGCCGCTGCAACCCTGCTGCAGAACGGCAACAACACCGTGCGCTTCGCCGCACGCTACGAAGCGACGGCAGCCGACGTGACGCCGGGTACGGCCGACGGCGTCGCGAACTTCACGGTTCGCTACCAGTAAGCGGCCGTCACGGAGGAGGGGTGCGCGCACCCTTTCTCCGGCTTGTCTTCCTGCCCAGCTTTTTCTCGGACTTCCGGTAGCGCCGCGTGCGAATCAGACATTCCTTCCTTTGCGTCTCCGTGCTGGTGGTCGGCAGCCAGAGCCATGCGACGGAATTCAATTCGTCGTTCCTCGACATCGACGGCTCGAACAACGTCGACCTGTCGCAGTTCGCGCAGGCCGACTTCACGCTGCCGGGCGAATACATGCTCGACGTGCAGGTCAACGACCTGTTCTACGGGCTGCAGGCGATCCGGTTCATCGCGCTCGACCCGTCCGGCGCGGGCAAGCCGTGCCTGCCTCCGGAACTCGTCGCGCAGTTCGGGCTGAAGCCGTCGCTCGCGAAGGACCTGCCGCGCTTCCAGGGCGGTCGCTGCGTCGATCTCGGCGCGATCGAGGGCGCCACCGTGCGTTACCTGAAGAGCGACGGTCGGCTCAAGATCACGATTCCGCAGGTCGCGCTCGAATTCACCGATTCGAACTACCTGCCGCCGGAGCGCTGGTCCGAAGGGATTCCGGGCGCGATGCTCGACTATCGCGTGATCGCGAACACGAACCGCAACTTCGGTTCGGGCGGCGAGCAGACGAATTCGATCCAGGCCTACGGAACGATCGGGGCGAACTGGGACGCGTGGCGCTTTCGCGGCGACTACCAGGCGCAGTCGAACGCGGGCAGCAGCGCGTACGCGGATCGCACGTTCCGCTTCAGCCGGCTTTACGCATTTCGTGCGCTGCCGTCGATCCAGTCGACGGTGACGTTCGGCGACGACTACCTGAGTTCGGACATTTTCGACACGTTCGCGCTGACCGGCGCGTCGATCCGCAGCGACGACCGCATGCTGCCGCCTTCGCTGCGCGGCTATGCGCCGCTGATCGCGGGCGTCGCGCGCACCAATGCGACCGTGACCGTCTCGCAGGCGGGCCGCGTGCTGTACGTGACGCGCGTGTCGCCGGGCGCATTCGCGCTGCAGAACATCAACACGAGCGTGCAGGGCACGCTCGACGTCGCGGTCGAGGAAGAAGACGGCAGCGTGCAGCGCTTCCAGGTGACGACGGCCGCCGTGCCGTTTCTCGCGCGCACCGGACAGCTGCGCTACAAGGCCGCGGTCGGCAAGCCGCGGCAGTTCGGTGGTGCCGGCATCACGCCGTTCTTCGGCTTCGGTGAAGCGGCGTACGGTTTGCCGCTGGATTTCACCGTGTACGGCGGCTTCATCGCCGCGTCGGGCTATACGTCGATCGCGCTCGGTGTCGGCCGCGATTTCGGCACGTTCGGCGCAGTCTCGGCCGACGTCACGCATGCGCGTGCGCGCCTGTGGTGGAACGGCGCGACGCGCAACGGCAACTCGTACCGGATCAACTATTCGAAGCATTTCGACACGCTCGATGCCGACGTGCGCTTTTTCGGCTACCGCTTTTCCGAGCGCGAATACACGAACTTCGCGCAGTTCTCGGGCGACCCGACCGCATACGGCCTCGCCAACAGCAAGCAGCGCTATTCGGCGACGCTGTCGAAGCGCTTCGGCGACACGTCGACCTACTTTTCGTACGACCAGACGACTTACTGGGCGCGCTCGTCCGAGCAGCGCATCGGCCTCACGCTGACGCGTGCGTTCTCGATCGGTGCGCTGCGCAACCTGAACGTCAGCCTGTCGGCGTTCCGGACGCAAAGCGCGGGGACGAGCGGCAACCAGTTCTCGGTGACCGCGACGCTGCCGATCGGCGGCCGTCACACCGTCACGTCGAACCTGACGACAGGCAACGGCAGCACGAGCGTGAACGCGGGCTATATCCATGACGATCCGGACGGCCGCACCTACCAGGTCAACGCGGGCGCGACCGACGGCCGCGCATCGGCGAACGCGAGTTTCCGCCAGCGCACGTCGACCTACCAGTTGACCGCGCAGGCGTCGACGGTCGCGAACGCGTATGCGGCCGCGTCGCTCGAGGTCGACGGCTCGCTCGTCGCGACACAGTACGGGCTGGCCGCACACGCGAACGGCAACGCGGGCGATACGCGCCTCCTGGTCTCGACCGACGGCGTGCGCGACGTGCCGCTGTCCGGCACGCTCACGCACACCGACTCGCGCGGCTATGCGGTGCTCGACGGGATCTCGCCGTACAACGTGTACGACGCGACCGTCAACGTCGAGAAGCTGCCGCTCGAAGTGCAGGTGTCGAACCCGATCCAGCGCATGGTGCTGACCGACGGCGCGATCGGCTTCGTCAGGTTTTCGGCGGCACGCGGCAGCAACCTGTACCTGACGATGACCGACGCGGCCGGCAAGCCGCTGCCGTTCGGCGCATCGGTGCAGGACGCGGCGAACGGCAAGGAGCTCGGCATCGTCGGCGAGGGCGGGGCCGCGTTCCTGACCCAGGTTCAGCCGAAATCCGCGCTCGCGGTGCGCGCGGGCGAACGCACGCTGTGCACGGTGGACGTGCTGCCGAACCAGCTTCAACTCGAAGGCACGCCGATTCCGGTGACGTGCCAGGCATCCGGCGAGTCGCACGCAGCGGCCGCACGGGTCGAACGATGATTTCACGGATCCAGCGATGAACCATGCTTTCTCACTTTCCTTCCTGCGACGCGCGTCGCACATGCTGACCGCGGCGAGCGCGCTGCTCGCCGGTGTCGCGCACGCGGCGATCGTCCCGGACCGCACCCGCGTGATCTTCAACGAAGGCGAACAGGCCGCGATCGTCACGATCACGAACAAGAGCACGACGTATCCGTATCTCGTGCAGTCGTGGCTCGAGGACGCGAAGGGCAACAAGATCGCGTCGCCGCTGATGGTCGTGCCGCCGCTGCAGCGCATCGAGGCGAACGAGCGCAACGTGCTGCGGATCGCGAAGCTGCCCGGTGCCGCGCTGCCGGCCGATCGCGAATCGGTGTTCTACCTGAACATCCGCGAAGTGCCGCCGAAGTCCGATATACCGAACACGCTGCAGATCGCGCTGCATACGCAGATGAAGCTGTTCTACCGGCCGAAGGCCGTGCAGCCCGCGCGCGACGAGGACTGGACGCTGCCGATGACGCTGCGGGTGGACCCGGCCGCGCACACGCTCGTGTTCGACAACCCGACGCCGTACCACGTGACGGTGGTGGAGGTGACGGCAGGCGCGCAGAAGACGCCGGTGCCGATCGAGCCGGTGATGGTGAGCCCGATGAGCACGGCCGACGTGCCGTTCAAGGCCGCGACGCCGTCGACGCTGTTCGTCACGCATATCGACGATTACGGCGGCCAGGTGGCGGTCGAATACGCGTGCGACGCCGGCGCGTGCAAGAGCGTGAAGCGATGAGCGGCGCGATGCGCGAACGGCCGGCAGCATGGCTGCGCTGGCTCGTGCTTGCGTTGCTGGTCGCCGCGGCGCAGCCGGCGTGGGCACTGCGATGCCTGACGAACAGCGGCGCGACCTCGCTGACCGAGCCGATCGGCGGCGTGGCGTCGTATCCGACCGACGCGCCGGACGGCTACGTGATCTGGGTGTCGCCGGTCCGCACGACGTCGGGGTATTGCTACAAGGACCTCGGCGATGCCGACAGCCTGAAAGTCGTCGACAACATTTATTTCTACGCGAATCCGAACCGCACGAACCCGGCCGCGTGGGGGCTGGAGATCGGTATCCGCTACAAGGGCGTCGACTACTTCGACAAGACGAGCAATCGCGGCGGCGGGGTGTTTACCGGCTATGCGGTGCCGCCGTGCAGCAGGGAAGACTTCGATCGCAGGCGTTGCGAGCAGACCCGCATCAGCATCGACTACCAGGTCGTCGTGCGCAAGAAGGGCAACTGGGTCCAGCCGCCGAGCGATATCTATACGGTGTTCCAGTTCGACGGCGAGTTCGGGCTGAATGCATTCGGCACGAGCTTCCAGTACCGCCTGAGCGGCCTGCGCAACCTCAAGCCGACGCCGTGCTTCGTCGACGTGCTCGTGACGCCCGAACCAGGCATCGTCAACTTCGGTCAGGTGCAGGCGGTGGGTAACGGCTTCCTGCCCGCGGTGCCGCGCAAGCCGTTCTCGTTGTCGTTGTCCAAGAAGTGCAACGTCGCGGTGCGGGTCGACGGCTATTTCGAAACGAGCTATCCGCTGCAGAACGGCCTGCTGGTGCCGGCGAAGGACAGCAATTTCGGGATCGGCATCGAGGACAGCAAGGGCAACGCGATTCCGTTCAACCAGCAGTTCACGCTCGCGCAGTTTCCGTCGAACGTGATGAATCAAAGCGTGCGGATGGACGCGGTGCTGAAGTCGTTCGGGCCGCCGAAGATCGGGCGGTTCGATGCGACCGCAACGATCCGGCTGTTCATCTACTGACGCGCGCTGCGCAAGCGGCCGGACGCGCCGCGCGCGCCATGAGAAAAGCGCCGGGATGCCGGCGCCTCTTTGCGGCGCGGCCGACGCTGTGGCGCGCCCACCAAGCGCCGCGAGCCGTTGGCGGTGCCATGCCAATTCCTTTCACGCGGAAAGCTTTCCGCACGCCACGGCTCCGCGGCAGCCATCCCGTCCGACAAAAACACGGATCCCGCCAATTAATCAGACAAATCCTGACGATCTGAAGGGGCATTTCGTAATCGTATTGAGAATGATTTGCGTTTACGTTAAATTGCCCTATCTCGAAATCTGACGGAGCAGATCGATGGCGATGGCGGAAGTGCTCGAACGGCCGGCAGCGGCAGCGGCGAACCCGTTCCTCGGCAGTTGTCCGGAGCGCCCGTCGCGTCCCGCGACGCGTGCGCATCGTGCCGCGGAGTCGCGTGCGCAGGGCGCGCTGCTCGACGTGCTGATTGCCCATCGCGCGATGCTCGTCAACGTCGCGCGCGGCTTCGTCGGTTGTGCGAGCCGGGCCGAGGACGTCGTGCACGACGTGTTCGTGAAGCTCGTCGAATTCCCGAACCAGGACGCCGTGCGCCAGCCGGTCGCGTACGTGACGCGGATGGTGCGCAACGCGTCGATCGACGCGTGCCGCCGGCAAAGCCTCGAGAATGTCTATCACACGGAAGAGGACGACGGCTTCGACGTGCCGTCGCCGGAACCGACGCCCGAGGCCGCGCTGCTGACGCGCGATACGCTGCGCCGCGTATGGGCCGCGCTCGACGACCTGCCGGCGCGCAGCCGCGCGGCGTTCGAGATGGTGCGGCTGCGCGAGGAGACGCTGCAGACCGCGGCGCGCGCGCTGAACGTGTCGCAAACCCTCGTGCATTTCATGGTGCGCGACGCGGAGCGGCACTGCGCGGAATGCCTCGACGCATGCCATCGCGGCGTCGCGTGCCCGGTGTTTCTCGGCGGCCGCGCGCGGCGACGGTAAAAAAACGCGCCGGCCAATCGTCTTCAAGACAGGAGCGGCCGACTCAACGGTCCAACGATCCGATGATCCGATCACTTGCCGCTTCGCATCCTTCAACCGTCTCCCGTTTTTTCGATCATGACGCAAGCCACGACGCCTTCCGCCGACACCGACGACCTCGTCTACACGGTCGTCATCAACGACGAAGAACAGTATTCGATCTGGCCGACGTTCCGGCCCGTGCCGGCCGGCTGGCGCGAGGTCGGCGTGCGCGGCCCGAAAGCCGACTGCCTCGCGCACATCGAGACCGTCTGGACCGACATGCGCCCCGCGAGCCTGCGCCGCGCGATGGACGGCGAACGCGCGACGCGCACGTCGTGACCCGCTGCGCCGTGATCCGGCGCGCCACCTGAAGAGGACGTTGCATGACCCTGCTTTCGTTGCCGACGCTCGACGACCTGCGTATCGAGCCGGGGCTGCCCACCGTCGTGTCGCCGCGCAGCGCCGACGGCATCCCGATCGACGAGATCGCGCCGCTCGCGCAGGCGATCGCGGCCGACACGCTCGAACGGGCGGGCGGTGTGCTGTTCACGGGCTTTCACGTGCCGTCGATCGATGCGTTCCAGCAGTTCGCGGCATCGTTCGGCGATCCGCTGATCGGCTATGAATACGCGTCGACGCCGCGCAGCCAGGTCGAGGGCGCCGTCTACACGTCGACCGAATACCCGCCGCACCGCGCGATTCCGCTGCACAACGAGCAGTCGTACACGCGCGAGTGGCCGCTGCGGATCTGGTTCCATTGCGCGCTCGCGGCGCCGACGGGCGGGGCGACGCCGATCGCGGACAGCCGCGCCGTCTATCGCGCGCTCGATCCGGCGCTCATCGCGCGCTTCGAGCAGCGCGAGCTGCTGTACGTGCGCAATTTCGGCCAGGGGCTCGACCTGCCGTGGCAGCAATCGTTCGGCACCGACGCGCCGGCCGAGGTCGAGCGGATGTGTGCGGCGCGCGGGATCGAATGCGCATGGCGCACCGACGACGACGGCGAACTGCTGCTGCGCACGCGCGAACGCTGCCAGGCCGTCGCGCGCCATCCGCGCACGGGCGACCGTGTGTGGTTCAACCAGGCGAACCTGTTTCACCTGTCCGCGCTCGACGACGACATGCAGGAAGCGCTCGTCGACGCGGTCGGGCTCGAGAACGTGCCGCGCAACGTGTACTACGGCGACGGCGCGCCGCTGGAGGCCGATGCGCTCGCGGAGATCCGCGGCGTGCTCGACCGCCAGCGCATCGTGTTCCCGTGGCGGACGGGCGACGTGCTGATGCTCGACAACATGCTGACCGCGCACGCGCGTGACCCGTTCGAGGGGCCGCGCAAGGTGGTCGTCGCGATGGCGCAGAGTTACACGGTCCCGCGCGCGACAGAACGGAGGACCGATGACGCGTAGTACCGCCGCGCTGGCCGCGCGCGGGCTGAGCGTGGGTTATCGCGACCATGTCGTGATCGACGGGCTGGACCTGTCGATCGCGGCCGGCCGCGTCACGGCGCTGTGCGGCCCGAACGGCTGCGGCAAGAGCACGCTGCTGCGCACGCTCGCGGGCCTGCAGCCCGCGCGTGCGGGCCAGGTCGACGTGAACGGCAAGCCGCTCGCGTCGTTTCGCCGCCGCGTGCTCGCGCGCGAGCTCACGATGCTCGCGCAGTTCAACCAGATTCCGTCGGGCCTGACGGTGCGCGAGCTCGTCGCGTACGGGCGCTACGCATACGGCGGCTTCCTGCGCGGGCTGTCGCGCGCCGATCATGCGGCGATCGACGAGGCGCTCGACACGAGCGGTCTCGCCGGCGACGCCGAGCGCGACGTCGGCGCGCTGTCGGGCGGCGAGCGGCAGCGCGCGTGGATCGCGATGGCGCTTGCGCAGCAGGCGCCGATCGTCCTGCTCGACGAACCGACGACCTATCTCGACATCCATCACCAGCTCGACATCCTCGACGCGCTGCGCGCGCTGAACCGCGCGCGCGGGCTGACGATCGTGTGGGTCCTGCACGACCTGAACCAGGCAGCGGCGTACAGCGACGACATCGTGCTGATGCGTGCCGGCCGCCTCGTCGCGCAGGGCTCGCCCGACGCGATGCTGGAGCCGGCGCGGCTGCGCGCGGCGTTCGGCGTCGACATGCTGAAGCTCGCGCATCCGCAGACGGGTGCGCCGATGTGCGTGCCGGCCTACGGGCCGCCGGCATCCGGCGCGACGGATGCGTTCGATCGCGCCGTTGACCCAGCCGCTCACCCGGACATCGCCGTATGACGACGTTCGCGATGCGCAAGCGGCTCGCGGCGAGCGGGCAGGGCGCCCACGGGGTGGTAGCCGGCCGCCGCGCCGGCGCGCTCGCGCTCGGCCTCGTCGCGCTGATCGTCGTGCTGGCGGTGCTGCGCGTCGCACCCGACCTGCGCGTGTGGTGGAACGCCGTGCCGGGCAGCGACGCGGCCGCGCTCGCGGGCGTGTTCCTGTTCGATCTCAACCTGCCGCGCGTCGCGGCCGCGCTCGTCGCGGGCGGCTGCCTCGGCATCGCGGGCGCGCTGTTCCAGTCGCTCACGCGCAACCCGCTCGCGTCTCCCGACCTGCTCGGCGTGACGGGCGGCGCCCAGCTCGGCCTGCTCGCGGCGATGCTGGTGCCGGCGCTCGCCGGGGTCGCATCGGTGCCGCTGCTGTTCGTCTGCGGGCTGATCGCCGCCGCGTGCGCGATCGTCGCGGCCGGCGGCTGGCGCGTGACGCCGCTGCGGCTGGTGCTCGCGGGCAGCGTCTGCATGCTGCTGTTCGCGGCGCTGTCGACGCTCGTGCTCGCGTTCTTCGAGCAGAACATCGCGGGCGCCGCGCTGTGGACCAACGGCAGTCTCTATCAGCCGGGCGCGACCGGGCTCGCGCTCGCCGCACGCTGGCTCGTCGTGCCGCTGCTGGCACTGCCGTTCGTGATCCGGCCGCTGAATCCGCTCGCGCTCGGTGACGAGGCGGCGGCCGCGGCCGGTGTGCGTGTCGACGCGACGCGGCTCGCGGCGACGATCGTCGCCGTCGCATTCACGAGCGTGGCCGTCAGCATCGCGGGCCCGCTGTCGTATGTCGGGCTGGTCGCGCCGAACCTGCTGCGCCAGGTGCGCGGCGCACGCGCGGCGCGGCTCGGCGTGCTGGTGCCGCTGTCGGCGCTCGCGGGCGGTGCGCTCGTGCTCGTCACCGACAGTGCGGTGCTCGCGTCGGGCCTCGACGCGACGCTGTCGACCGGCGTCGCGATCGCGCTCGTCGGCACGCCGCTGATGCTCGCGATGATCCGGCGCGGCGCCGCGTGGTCGGGCGTGCTGCACGCACAAGCCGAACGCGCGGCCGGCGGCGGGTCGACGCGCATGGTCGGCTGGCTCGAACGGCTCGGCTGGCCGCTGCGCACCGCGCTGTTCGTCGCGGCCGGCGTGCTGGTCGTGTTCGTCGGCGTGTCGGCCGGCCCCGAATGGCTGTCGCCGGCACGCTGGTCCGCCGCGCTGTCGGGGCACGATGCCGTCGCGCGGATGCTGATCGACCTGCGCATGCCGCGGCTGCTGTGCGCGCTCCTCGCGGGTGCGCTGCTGGCGGTGAGCGGGGTCGCGATGCAAAGCGTGGTGCGCAACCCGCTCGCCGGCCCCGAAGTGCTCGGCGTCACGCAGGGCGCGGGGCTCGTCACGCTGTTCGCGTTGTCGACGTGGCCGCTGATGGGGCACGTGACGCTCGCGGCGGCCGCGTTGAGCGGCGGTGCGGCGTCGCTCGCGATCACGCTCGTGCTGAATCACCGGCATCGTTACGCACCGCTCGCGGTCGCGCTGACCGGCATCGTGATCGGCGCGCTGTGGACCACGCTCGCGCAATGGCTGATCACGCAGCAAAGCGTGCAGCCCGCGCGCTTCGTCGTCTGGCTCGTCGGCGGCACTTACGGCCGCAGCTGGGGCGAGGTGTCGATGCTGCTGCCGTGGTGCGTGCTCGCGCTGCCGGTATTCGCATGGCTCGCGCGGCCGCTCGACATGCTCGCGCTCGGTGACGACCAGGCGGCCGCGCTCGGCCTGCCGGTCGCCGCGTTGCGGCCGCTCGCGCTGACGATCGCGACGCTCGCCGCCTGCGCGGCCGTCGCGGCGGTCGGGCCGGTCGGCTTCATCGGGCTGATGGCGCCGCACGTCGCGACGATGCTCGGCGCGCGCCGGCATCGCACGCGACTGTGGCTCGCGGCCGCATGCGGCGCGCTGATTCTCGGCCTCGCCGATGTGGCTGCCCGCACGGTCGTCGCGCCGCGCGAAGTGCCGGCCGGCGTGCTGACCGCGCTGATCGGCGCGCCTTACCTGCTCGGGTTGCTGATCCTCGAGGGGCGCCGCGCCCGGCGCGCGGGGCGATGACGCCGGCGCTCGACGGCGCACGCGCCACGCGATTCTCCGCGTTCGCGCCCGAACCGTTCGCCGGGCATCTCGACGCCGTATGGCTCGGGATGCCCGACGACACGCACGCGCCGGGCCGGATCGTCGTGCCGGTCAGCGCGCTGCCCGATCATCGCGATGCGGTGCTCGACGCGATGGTCCGCCACTACGGCGGCGATCCGGCGCTGCATGCGCGCGCGCTGATGTCGCAATGGAGCAAGTACTACTTCGGCCGCGCGGCACCCGCCGGCGTGGTCGCCGCGCTGACGCTCGGCCGGCCGCTCGACATGGCGCCGGAGCGCACCTTCGTCGCGCTCGACGACGGGATGCCGGCCGCGCTGTATGTCTCGCCGGACGCGCTCGGCGCGCCGTGCGACGAACCTGCGCCGCGCTATGCGGGGCTCGTCGCGCATCTCGGCGCGGTGATCGATCTGCTCGCGGCGATGGGCCGTGTCACGCCGCGCGTGCTGTGGAGCAATGCCGGCAACCTGCTCGACTATCTGCTCGACACGTACCGCGCGCTGCCGTGCGCGGCCGATCCCGTTCGCGATGCCGACTGGCTGTTCGGCGCGTCGTGCGTCGACGGCGAGCCGAACCCGCTGCGGCTGCCGGTGCGCGACGCCGTGCCGCGCTCGCCGCTGCTGCCGACGCCATTTCGCGCGCGCCGCGTGTGTTGTCTGCGCTATGAAATTCCTGGAGAAACGCAACTGTGTGGAAGCTGCCCGCTGCTATTGACGATGGACGACGCGGCGCTGGCCGGGCAGGATGCGATCCGGTGATGCCGGTACCGCATGCCGGCCGCCGTCATGCGCTCGGCGCACTGGCCGCGCTCGGCGCCGCGTGCTGCGGCGCGCTGGCTGCGCCGGCCGTCGCGATCGCGGACGGCGTGCGCGGCGGGCAGGGCGGCATGCCTTCGCAACCGGGCCGCCCGCTCGCCGGCAACCCCGTCGTGTCGCAGGCGAGTGCGACGATGCCCGTGCGGCCGCAGCGCGTGGTCGCGCTCGACTTCATGTTCGCGGAAAGCGTGATCGCGCTCGACCTCGTGCCGGTCGGCATGGCCGATACCGCGTTCTATCCGGGCTGGCTCGGCTACCAGAGCGACCGGCTCGCGCACGTGACCGACATCGGCTCGCGGCAGGAGCCGGGGCTCGAGGCGATCGCCGCGGTGAAGCCCGACCTGATCATCGGCGTCGGCTTCCGCCATGCGCCGATCTTCGCCGCGCTCGACCGGATCGCGCCGACGATCCTGTTCCAGTTCAGCCCGAACGTGTCGGAAGACGGCGTGCCCGTCACGCAGCTCGACTGGATGCGGCAGATCTTCCGGACGATCGGTCGCGTGACCGGGCGCGATGCGCGCGCGCAGGCGGTCGAAGCGCAACTCGACGCAGGGATTGCGCGCAATGCGGCGCGGCTCGCGGCCGCGGGCCGCGGCGGCGAACGCATCGCACTGCTGCAGGATCTCGGGCTGCCCGACCGCTACTGGGCCTATACGGGCAACAGCACGTCGGCCGGCCTCGCGCGCTCGCTCGGGCTCAACCCGTGGCCGAAGAAGCCGACGCGGGAAGGCACGCTTTACGTGACGTCCGCCGATCTGCTCCGGCAACGCGATCTCGCCGTGCTGTTCGTGACCGCGACGGGGATGGACGTGCCGCTCGCGTCGAAACTCGATTCGCCGGTGTGGCGTTTCGTGCCCGCGCTGCGCGAGCGCAGGATCGCGCTCGTCGAGCGGAACATCTGGGGGTTCGGCGGGCCGATGTCGGCGCTGAAGCTGGCCGACGTGATGACCGATACGATGCTGAAGCTGCCGGCCGTGCGCTGAACGCGCAGAGCGTCGTCAGCGGATGGGGCGGCGTGGTCGCGAATTGCATTGTCTTGCGCGTGTTGCGCGAACGCCTATTCCGCCGCATTCCGTCGGCGTCGCGAACACCTACGTACACCGAACGATATATTTCCGGTGCTTCCGGTGCTTCCCGACGCTCGCAATCCTTCGAACCTGAAACCGCCTGCGTGCCGCATTCGCTGCGCGCAGGCGGCCGGTGTTTGACGATACTTACGCGCTCAGCGCATCCGCACCATCGCGTGCACGTGACCGCGCAGGCGTCGTATCGCTGACGATCTGCCCGTTGTCGAGCTTCAGCAGGCGATCGGCGAGATCGAAATAGCGATCGTCGTGCGTGATCACGATCACGGCCTTGCCACGCGCGCGCAGCTCGGGCAGCAACTGCTCGTAGAACACCGCCTTGAACGACGGATCCTGGTCGGCCGCCCATTCGTCGAACAGGTAGAACGGCCGGTCCTCCAGGTACGCGACGACGAGCGCGAGCCGCTTGCGCTGCCCGGTCGACAGCGCGCGGTTCGAGAACGCGCCGTCGACGACCTTCACCTTGTGATCGAGCGCGAGCTTCGCGACCAGCGCGTTCGCGCGCGCATCGGCCTGCGCCCGCGCCGGATCGTCGGGATCGACGATGCCGAGCAGCGCATCGAACAGGTGGAAGTCGTTGAACACCGCGCTGAAACGCTGCCGGTACGCGGCACGCTCGCGCCAGCCGATCGGGCGGCCGTCGACCTCGATCGTGCCTTCCTCCGGCTCGTAGAGCCCCGTCAGCACCTTCGCGAGTGTCGTCTTGCCGCTGCCGTTGCCGCCGACGATGAACACGAGTTCGCCCGGCCGGATCGTCAGGTCGACCGGCCCGATCCGGAACATCCGTTCGTCGCGCTCGTGGAAATACGCGTGCGTGACGCCGCGCAGCGTGACGGCACCGGCCGGTGGCACGTCGGGGGCGTCGCTCGCGGGCGGCACCGTGCGCAGCGCGCCGAATTCGGCCATCACGCCTTCGATGCGCCCAAGCGACACGCGCGCCGCGTTGACGGTCGGCAGGTTGTTCAGCAGACCGTCGAGCGGCACCAGCATGAACAGGAACACGACGACGTAGCCGGCCGCCGTGCCCGCATCGGCATGCACGCCGAGCTGCGGCCAGAACGCGGCCGCGCCGAGGAACACGTAGAACAGGAAGATGATCCAGCCGACGCCGACCGCATACGCGCTGAACGCGCGGCGGCGGTGGTCGCGCACCTCGCCGATCGCGGCGCCGAGCTGGCCGTCGACGAACTGGCGCGCGCGCGCATCGTGCAGCTTCAGTTCCTTCGCGCCGGAGAACAGCGAGCCGAGATAGCCGAACAGGCGGTCCTGCGCGTGGCCGGCCGCCTCCAGCGACGCGATCGCGCGGCGATCGCCGGTGTGGTAGCCGAGCGAGCCGGCGACGATCGCGGTCAGCGCGAGCACGCACACGGGCCACGACAGCCACGCGAGATAGCCGAGGCAGCCGAACACGATCGAGCCGTGCATCACCAGGTTCGGCAGCGCGAAGAACAGCATCGACACGTTGGTCGCGTCGTCGGTCAGCACCGACTGCACGGGCGCCGCGCCGATCCGCTCGATGTCGCGCAGCTCGGCCGCGCCGACGCGCCGCGCGAGATGCACGCGCAGCCGCGCCATCGTGTCCTGCGACAGCCGGGCGAACAGCGTGCCCGACACGATCCGCGTGACGAGCGCGATCACCGCGCACAGCGCGAAGCGCCACGCGAGCGCCGCGTCGGCCGCGCCGGGCGTCGCGAGCGCGCGGTTCAGCGTCGCGACGAGCAGCACGCTCGCGACGCCGTTGAGCACGCAGGCGACGAGCGCCAGCGCGAGCGACGCGCGGCTTTCGCGCAGCAACGCGAGGATCAGGCGGGCCGCGGGGCGGCCGGGGGAAGCGTCGAGGGACGGCGGGGAAGAAGGCTCGTGGGCAGCGGTCATCGGCAACGTCGATAAATGAAGGGCAGGCAAACCCTGCGGAAACGGCAAGACTGATGTGAAAGCGGCGCGCGGGGCGGGCCCGGTTGCGACTTTCCTCCCTGATAGACGAACGGGCCGCGCAAATATTTAGCCCTGCCTTCAAAAAATGCATCCGTGCCGGCTTGGCGCGCAAAACGGTAAAAAATCGGCCGCGCCGTTCGTCACACCAGTGAAGCCGCCCCTTGCGGCCCCGAGACTTGGCCGAAGCGGCCGGACCGAAGGACTTCACGCACATGACGAGTTTCCCGACTGCGTTGCATCACCGAATCCGCGAACTGGCGCGCCGCGCCCCCGACGCGCCTGCGCTCGCCGCGCCTTTCCAGAACGACCTGCGCCTGTCGCGCGGCGCGCTCGACGCGCGTGCGTCGCACCTTGCTCGCCAACTGCGCGCGGCCGGTGTCGGCGCGGAAGTGCGGGTGGGCGTCTGCGTCGAGCGCTCGTGCGAGCTGTTCGTCGCGCTGCTCGCCGTGCTGAAGGCGGGCGGCGTATTCGTGCCGCTCGATCCGCGTCATCCGGCCGCGCGCCTCGACTGGATCGTCCGCGATGCGCAACTGCGGCACGGCGTCGTCGATGCGGCCGGCCGCGCGGCGCTCGGCGCGTCGTTCGAACACGCGTTCGACGCAACCTCGGCGGATGCCGATGCCTGCGTCGACGACGAAGACGTGCCGGTGCATCCGCGCTCGGCCGCCTACATGATCTATACGTCGGGCTCGACCGGCACGCCGAAGGCGGTGGTCGTCGAGCACGGGCCGCTCGCCGCGCATTGCGATGCGCTCGCGGCCGCGCTGCCGATCGCGGGCAGCGACCGCCTTCTGCATTTCGCGTCGGTCAATTTCGATGCCGCGCACGAGTGCTGGCTCGCGCCGCTCGCGGTTGGCGCGAGCGTGACGATTGCGCCGCCGCAACCGTTCGCGCCGGACGCCGCGCATGCGCTGATGGTGCGCGAAGCGGTCAGCGTCGCCGCGTTCCCGCCGGCCTACCTGCGCGAATTCGCGGCCGTCGCCGCGCGCGACGGCGTGCCGCCGGCCTTGCGCGTGCTCGCGTTCGGCGGCGAAGCGCTGCCGCAACAGGCGTTCGAATTCGTGCGCCGCACGTTCCCGTCGGTGCGCCTGATCAACGGCTACGGGCCGACCGAGGCCGTGATCTCGCCGATGCTGTGGCCGGTCGAGCCGGGTGAAATGCCCGTGCTGGCGGCGGACGATGCGTATGCGTCGCTGCCGATCGGTCGCGCGATCGGCCCGCGTGTCGCGCGCATCGATGGCGACGAGGCCGGCGAGTCGAATGAAGCGGGCGAGGGCGGCGAGCTGCTGCTCGGCGGCGTGTGTCTCGCGCGCGGCTATCACGGCCGCCCGGCGCTGACCGCCGAACGCTTCATTCCCGATGCGCACGGCGAACCCGGTGCCCGCGTGTACCGCACCGGCGATCTTGCACGCCTGCGCGTCGACGGTGCGTTCGATTATCTCGGCCGCCTCGACGATCAGGTCCAGGTGCGCGGCGTGCGTGTAGAGCCCGCGGAAATCGCCGCGTGCCTGCGCACGCATCCCGCAGTGGCCGACGCGGCCGTGATCGCCGAAACCGGCGCCGGGCCGACGCGGCTGATCGCGTGCGTCGCGCTGCGCGCGGCCGCCGACGATGCGGCGCTGAAGGCGCACGTGGGCGCGCAATTGCCCGCCGCGTGGCAGCCGCACCGCTTCGTGCGCTGCGACGCGCTGCCGTACACGCTGAACGGCAAGCTCGACCGTGCCGCGCTGCGCGAGCGCAGCGCCGCCGCGCGCGACACCGAAGCACCGGCCGGCGCCGCGCCGCGCACGCCGACCGAAGCGCAGATCGCCGGCTTCTGGCAGACGTTGCTCGGCCTCGACGCGACGCCGTCGCGCGATGACCGCTTCTTCGCGCTGGGCGCCGATTCGCTCGCCGCGATGCAGCTGCAGGCCGCGATCCGCGCCGCGTTGCGCGTGAACCTGCGGCTCGACACGCTGTTCGCCGATCCGGCACTGGCCGAGCTGGCCGCGCACGTCGATCAGGCGGAGCGCGAAACGGGCGAGCCGCTGGCCGCGATTGCCGCACGCCGTGCACCGGACGAAGCCGCCGCATCGGGTGCCCCGTATGTCGATCGCGCGGCATCGCTCGCACAGCAACGCTTCTGGGTGCTCGCGCAAACGCGTGACGCCAGCGCCGCGTATCACATCGCCGCGCACTGGACGATCGACGGCGCGCTCGACCGCGCCGCGCTGCAGCGCGCGCTCGATCACGTGATCGGGCGGCACGACGCGTGGCGCACGACGCTCGTCGACAATGACGACGGCATCGTGATGCAGCGCATCCATGCACACTTGCCGGTGTCGATCGCGACGCTCGACCTGCGCGAGCAACCGCCAGCCGCACGCGACGCGCAAGCCGCGCGTATCGCCGAGCGCGACGCGGGCGCGCCGTTCGATCTGTCGAACGGGCCGCTCCTGCGCGCGACGCTCGTCGTGCTCGCCGACGAGCGCCACCGGCTGCTGCTGACCGCGCACCACGCGATCACCGACGGCTGGAGCTCGCGCTGCGCATTCGACGAATTGTCGGCCGCGTACCGTGCGTATGCGGAAGGCCGCGAACCGTCGTTGTCGCCCCTGCCGATCCAGTACGCCGACTATGCGGACTGGCAGCGCGACATGCTCGCCGGCGGCGAAGGCGAGCGTCAGCTCGATTACTGGCGCGGCGCCTTGCGCGACGTGCCGGGCCCGCTCGCGCTGCCGGTCGATCGGAACCCAGGTGCGACGCGCACGCTGCAGGGCGCACGCGTGTCGGTTCGCCTGCCCGACGCGGTCGCGGCGGACGTCCGGCGTCTCGCGCGCGATGCGCAGGCCACGGTCTTCACGGTACTGCTGGCCGCGCTCGACGCATGGCTGTCGCGCCTGACCGGCGAGACCGACGTGGTCGTCGCGGTGCCGGTCGCGCATCGCCAGCGCCCGGAAACCCGCGCGCTGCTCGGCCTGTTCCTGAATACGGTCGCGCTGCGCGTGCGGGTGGCGCCGACGCTGCCGTTCCGCGCGCTGGTCGACGCGGCGCGCACGGCGGCACTCGACGCGGTCGCGCACCAGGACGTGCCGTTCGAGCGCGTCGTCGATGCGGTGAGACCGCCCGTCAGGCGCGGCGACGAATGGCTGCGTGTGAAATTCGCGCAGCAGTTCGATGCGCGGCACGACAGCGTGCTGCCGGGCGCGACCGCCGTTGCGACGCCGGGGCCCGATCTCGCCGCGCGCTTCGACTTCGCACTGGATTTCACCGACGACGCGCACGGGATTGAACTGGTCGCCGCCTATGCGACCGACTGCATCGATGCCGACACCGCGCGCGCATGGCTCGACAGCTATGCGGCGCTCGTCGTGGCCGCCGCACATGAACCGCACTGCGCGACGGCCGCGCTGCCGTGCGATGCGTCGCCGGCATCGCGCCAGCCGCGCGATGGCCGTGCGTTGCGGATCGAACACGCCGACATCGTCGCCGCGTTCGCGCGGCAGGCCGCCGCGTATCCGCATCGCGTCGCACTCGCCGATGCGTCGGCGTCGCTGACGTTCGCCGAGCTCGACGATGCGTCGAACCGTATCGCACATGCGCTGAAACTGCGCGTCGCGACGGCCGAAGCACCCGTCGTCGTCTGCATCGAGCGTTCGGCCCGCTTCGTCGTCGGCCTGCTCGGCGCATTGAAGGCCGGCGCGCTGGCCGTGCTGCTCGACCCGGCCCAGCCGGCCGCGCGCCTCGCGGCCGCGGCCGCCGATTGCGGCGCACGCTGGGCGCTCGTCGCGCAGGGGCGGGACGGGGCCGCGTGGCTGGCCGGCAGCGCCGCACAGCCGCTCGACGTCGACACGCTCGCGCAGGACGCGACGCTCGCGCATGCGGCCGGCATCCGCGTCGCGCCGCATCCGGAACAGGGCGCCTACCTGATCTATACGTCGGGTTCGACCGGCACGCCGAAGGGTGTCGTCGTGTCGCACGGCGCACTGGCCGACTACGTGCAGGGGATGCTCGACGAACTCGCGTTCGCACCGGACGCGTCGTTCGCGATGGTGTCGACCGTCGCCGCCGATCTCGGCCATACGACGCTGTTCGGCGCGCTGTGCGCGGGCCGCACGCTGCACCTGCTGCCGGCCGCGTGCGCGTTCGATCCGGACCTGTTCGCCGACGAGATGCGCCGCCGCGACGTCGGCGTGCTGAAGATCGTGCCGAGCCACCTGCAGGCGCTGCTCGACGCGTGCGTGCCGGCCGACGTGCTGCCGCGCCATGCGCTCGTGACCGGCGGCGAAACGCTGACGTGGGCGCTCGTCGCGCGAATCGCGGCGCTCGCGCCGGCCTGCCGCGTGATCAACCATTACGGGCCGACCGAAGCGACCGTCGGCGCGATCGCGTGCGACACCGCGTCGATCGCCGCCGATGCGCGCGATCCCGCGAGCGGCGTGCCGCTCGGCGGTCCGCTGCCGAATGCGCGCGCGCTGGTGCTCGACGTGTTCGGCGCGTGCGTGCCGGCCGGCGCGGCGGGCGAACTGTATCTGGGCGGGCCGGGTGTGGCGCGCGGCTACCTGAACCGGCCCGCGCAGACCGCCGAGCGCTTCGTGCCCGATCCGTTCGCGCCCGGTGCGCGCCTGTATCGCACCGGCGACCGCGTGCGCCTGCGTGCGGACGGCCGTCTCGCGTTCCTCGGCCGCATCGACGACCAGGTGAAGATTCGCGGCTATCGCGTCGAGCCGGGCGAGGTGAGCGCGGCGGTACGCGCGGCCGGCCCGATCGCGCAGGCCGAGACGCTCGCGATCGAGCACGACGGCCGCCTGCGGCTCGTCACGTTCGTCGTGATGCGCGACGGCTCGGCATTCGACGAAGCGGCGGTGCGCGCGGCGCTCGGCGCGACGTTGCCCGACTACATGGTGCCCGCGCAGTTCGTCGCGCTCGCGCGCCTGCCGGTGACCGCGAACGGCAAGCTCGATCGCGCGGCGCTGCGCGAACTGGCCGCATCGCCGGTGGCGGTGGCCGCCGGCGATGCGCCGCAGGGGCCCGTCGAAACGGCGCTCGCCGAAGTCTGGCAAGCGGTGCTGAAGGCGCCGCACGTCGGCCGCGACGACAACTTCTTCGAGCTCGGCGGCGACTCGATCCTGGTGCTGCAGGTGATCGCACGCGCCCGCAAGCGCGGCGTGCGCTTCACGCCGAAGCAGCTGTTCGACGGCCCGACGGTCGCCGAACTCGCGCGCATCGCGAAAACCGGGGACGTCGCCGCCGCAACGCCGGCAACGACATCGGCGGCGCCGGTTCGATCCGCAACCGCTGCCGCAGCGGTCCTGACGCCTGCGCAGCAGCGCTTTTTCGCGCTCGACGTGCCGCATCCGGGCCACTGGAACCAGTCGGTCGCGTTCGACGTGCGCGGTCCGTTCGACGCCGACGCATTCGCGCGGGCATTCGACGCGTTGCTCACCCATCACGACGCATTCCGCCAGCGCTTCACGCGTGGTGCGGACGGCAAGTGGCACGCGAGCGATGCGCCGAAACCGTACGACGCGCTGCCGTTCGTCGAAGTCGCCGCACGCGACGAAGCCGATGCACTGGCGCGCTTCGATGCGTTGCAGCGCCGCCTCGACCTCGGCCGCGGGCCGCTCGCGTGCGCATGCGCGGCGCGGCTGCCGGACGGCGCGACGCGGCTGTATCTGGCGATTCACCACGCGATCGTCGACGGCGTGTCGTGGCGCATTCTGCTCGACGACCTCGACGCCGCGTATCGCGCCGCATCCGAGCGCACGCCGGTTCGCCTGTCGCAGCCGGGCCTGCGCGCGGATGCGTGGGCCGCGCGCCTCGCGCGTGCCGCGACGGAGCCGGCGTCGCCGTTCGCCGCTGAAACGGCGTACTGGGCCGGCATGGCACAGGGCGACGACCTGGTGCCCGATCATCCCGACGCGCCGGCGACGAACGCCGACGCGGCCGTCGTCGTGCAGACCATCGACGCGGCATTGACCCGTGCCGCGCTGACCGACGCGCACGCCGCGTATCGCACGCAGACGATCGAACTGCTGGGCGCGGCGCTCGCGCTGGCGCTGGCCGGTGCCGACGCCGCCGCATCGTGCCGCGTCGAACTCGAAGGGCATGGCCGCGAGGCGCTGTTCGACGATGCGGACGCGAGCCGCACGATCGGCTGGCTGACGAGCCACTATCCGGTCACGCTGCCGGTCGAAGCCACCGCGCGCGACACGCTGTGCGCGGTCAAGGACACGCTGCGCGCGGTGCCGCACAAGGGGCTCGGCTTCGGCGTGCTCGCGCATTACGGCGACGCGGCGACGCGTGCGGCGCTGGCCGCCGTGCCGCGTCCGCGCGTCACGTTCAACTATCTCGGCCAGTTCGACGCACCGCGCGACGCGACGCTCGTGCCGCGCTTCGGCGGCACCGGCATCGAGCGCGACCCGCAAGGGCCGCTCGGCAACACGCTCGCGATCCATGCGTACCTCGATACCGACCGCGACGGCGCACGCACGCTGAAGGTTCACTGGGTATACGGCGCACCGCAGTTCGAGCGCGCGACGATCGATGCGCTCGCGGAACGCTTTGCGGCCGCACTGCGCGCACTCGCCGACGCATGCGCGTCGCGTGTCGCGCATCGCGGCGGCGGCGCAACGCCGGGCGACTTCCCGCTCGCGCAGGCTGCCGGCCTCACGCAGGCCGCGATCGAGCGCGCGCCGCTCGACTGGCGCACGATCGACGACGTGTATCCGCTGTCGCCGATGCAGCAGGGGATCCTGTTCCATGCGCTGTTCGCGCCCGGTCATGCGAGCTACGTGAACCAGCTCGTCGCGACCGCGACGGCGCTCGATGCCGACCGGCTCGCGGCCGCGTTCGCCGCATCGGTCGCACGTCACGACATCCTGCGCACCAGCGTGATGCCCGACGAGGCCGCACCGCTGCAATGCGTGCATCGCCATGCGCGGATGCCGGTCGAACAGCTCGACTGGCGCGCGCGCGGCGACACGCTCGACGCCGACTTCGACGCATGGCTCGCGGCCGACCGCGCACGCGGCTTCGACTGGCGCGAGCCGCCGCTGATGCGGCTCACGCTGATCCGCGTGACGGACGACGCGTGGCGCGTCGTGTGGACGCGCCACCACGTGCTGCTCGACGGCTGGAGCACCGCGCGCCTGCTCGCGGACGTGCTGCGCGACTATCGCGACCCCGACGCGGTATCGCCGTTCGCGAGCCGCCCGGCGCTGCGCTATCGCGACTTCATCGCGTGGCTCGGTACGCGCGACCGCGACGCCGACGAACGCTTCTGGACCGGGCGGCTCGCGCGTCTCGACGCGCCGACGCTGATCGCCGAGCGCGCGGCCGACCGCGCGGACGCCGAGATGGTCACGTGGCGCGCGACGATCGACGCGGATGCGACGACGCGTATCGCGCACACAGCGCGCGCGCTGAAGCTGACCGTCAACACGCTGGTGCAGGGCGCCTGGGCGCTCGCGCTGCAGCGCATGACGCACCAGCCGGCCGTCGCGTTCGGCGCGACCGTCGCGGGCCGTCCCGATGCGCTCGCGGACGTCGATACGGTGCTCGGCCTCTTCATCAACACGCTGCCGGTGATCACGGCACCCGCGCCGCAACAACGCGCGGCCGACTGGCTGCAAGGACTGCAGCGCGAGAACGCGGCGGCCGCCGAGCATGCGCATACGCCGCTCGCCGACATCCAGCGCTGGGCGCGCGGCGCCGGCGGCGCACTGTTCGACACGCTGGTCGTGTTCGAGAACTACCCGGTCGACGACACGGTGCGCGACGCCGATCCGCGTGCGCTCGTGCTGAGCGGCGTGCGCAGCATCGAAGCGACCGATTTCGCGCTGACGCTCGTGATCGAAAGCGGCGCCGAGCTGACGATCGACTACGGCTACGACACCGCGCGCGTCGATGCGCACCAGGTCGAGACCTGGCACCGCGCGTTCGCGTGCGCGCTCGATGCGCTGGCCCGCACGCCCGACGCGCTGCTCGGCACGCTGTCGATCGCCGACGGCGCGACGCGCGACGCACTGGCACGCGCGCAGGACACCGCACGGACCTGGCCGGACGCGCAACGGCAACCGCTGCATCTGCAATTCGCGGACGCCGCACGCGCAACGCCCGACGCGATCGCACTCGAATACGCGGATGCCCAGGGCCACGTGCAACGCGCGACCTATCGCGAACTCGACCGGAACACGACGCGCGTCGCCGCCGCATTGCGCCGGCGCGGCGTGCAGCCCGACACGCCGGTCGCGCTGTGCGTCGAGCGTTCGTTCGACATGGTGACGGCGCTCGTCGGCGTGCTGAAGGCCGGCGCCGCGTACCTGCCGGTCGACCCCGACTATCCGGCCGAGCGCATCGCGTACCTGCTGCGCGACGCGCGGCCCGCGGTCGCGATCACGCAGGCGCATCTGCGCGCGCGAGTCGAGGCCGCGCTCGGCAACGACGCGACAACGCAGTTGCTGACGGTCGCCGACCTGCTTGCCGACGAAGCGAACGAAGGCGGCGAACACGTCGAAGCGGGCGATGCCGGCGCCGAGACCGACATCGACGCCGCCCAGCTCGCGTACCTGATCTACACGTCCGGCTCGACCGGCAAGCCGAAGGGCGCCGGCAACTCGCACGGCGCGCTCGCGAACCGGATCGCGTGGATGCAGCACGCGTACCGTCTCACGCGCGACGACGTCGTGCTGCACAAGACGCCGTTCGGCTTCGACGTGTCGGTGTGGGAATTCGTGTGGCCGCTCGCGACCGGCGCGAAGCTCGCGATCGCCGCGCCCGGCGACCACCGCGATCCGGCCCGCCTCGCGGCCGCGATCCATGCGCACGGCGTGACGGTGCTGCACTTCGTGCCGTCGATGCTGGCCGCGTTCGCCGCGTATCTCGACGATTTCCAGGCCGCCGCGCAATGCGACAGCGTGCGCCTGATCGTCGCGAGCGGCGAGGCACTCGCGCCGGAACTCGTCGCGAAGGTCGCGCGGCTGTTGCCGAACGCGACGCTCGTGAACCTGTACGGGCCGACGGAAGCCG
The DNA here is from genome assembly GCF_905339865.1 of Burkholderia sp. BCC1993. Classification (NCBI taxonomy): domain Bacteria; kingdom Pseudomonadati; phylum Pseudomonadota; class Betaproteobacteria; order Burkholderiales; family Burkholderiaceae; genus Burkholderia; species Burkholderia sp. BCC1993. The sequence goes on from NZ_CAJPGZ010000021.1 coordinate 78,938, forward strand.
CGATCGACGTGTCGCACTGGACCTGCGGCCCCGACGACGCCAACGCATTCGCGGTGCCGATCGGCCATCCGATCGCGAACCTGCAGTTGCACGTGCTCGACGCGGCCTGGCAGCCGGTGCCGGCTGGCGCGACCGGCGAACTGTATCTGGCCGGCGCGGGGCTCGCGCGCGGCTATCTCGGCCGCCCGGGGCTGACCGCCGAGCGTTTCGTGCCCGATCCGTTCGTGCCGGGCGCGCGCATGTATCGCACCGGCGACCTCGCACGGCGTCGCGCCGATGGTGCGCTCGACTACCTCGGCCGCGTCGACACGCAGGTGAAGCTGCGCGGCCAGCGGATCGAGCCGGGCGAAATCGAGGCGCTGCTGCGCACGGCGCCGGGCGTGCACGACGCGGTCGTGATCGTGCGCGACGAGCAGCTGATCGGCTATGTCGCACGCGGCGATGGGGGGCCGCTCGACCGTGCGGCCCTGCTGGATTCGCTGCGCGCGCAGTTGCCGGCCTACATGGTGCCGTCGCAGCTGATCGAACTCGACGCGCTGCCGGTCACGCCGAACGGCAAGTGCGACCGCCATGCGTTGCCCGCACCGGTGCGCGAGGCGGCCGCGGCCAGCGAACTCGCGACCGACACGGAGCGCGCGCTCGCGGCGATCTGGCAGCGCGTGCTGCACGTGGATGCGATCGGCCGCGACGACGATTTCTTCCTGCTCGGCGGCCACTCGCTGCTCGCGACGCAGGCCCATGCGCAGGCGAACCTGCACTGGGGCCTCGCGCTGCCGCTGCGCACGCTGTTCGACACCCGCACGCTCGCACGCTGCGCGGACGCGATCGATGCGGCCTGCGCGGCACGCGGCGCGACCGACGCGGCGAGCGCGATCGACGCGCTGCTCGGCGAACTGGAAACCCAATAAGGACGACGGATGACGAGGATGCAACCCGACTGGCTCGCACTCGCGACGCGTTTCGCGCAACTGCCCGACGCGCAGCGCGCGGTGTTCATCGACAAGCTCGGCGCGGCCGGTATCGACTTTCGCATGCTGCCGATCCCGCCGCGCACGCCGCGCGGCGACCGTGTGCCGGCATCGTTCGCGCAGACGCGGCTGTGGCTGCACGCGCGGCTGATCGACGCGCCCAACGCGTATCACATCACCGAGCGGCTCGCGCTGACGGGCCCGCTCGACGCGCACGCGCTGCGGCTCGCGTGCGACGCGCTGATCGCGCGCCATGAAGCGCTGCGCACGACCTTCGACGAAGCAGAGGACGGCGTCGCGCAGACGATTCATCCGCCGCTGCGCTGCCCGTGGCGCGAGACCGGTCTCGAAGCGCTGCCCGACGCGCAGCGCATGGCACGCGCCGAAAGCATCGCGACGGCCGACGAAGCCGCCGCGTTCGATCTCGGCGCGGCGCCGCTCATGCGCGCGCACCTGATCCGTCTCGACGCGACGCATCACTGGCTCGCGCTGACCGTTCACCACATCGTGTCGGACGGCTGGTCGTCGGACGTGATGCGGTTCGAACTCGCGGCGTTCTATCGCGCGTATGCGTCGGGTGCGCCGGTGCCGCTCGCGCCGCTGCCGATCCAGTATGCGGACTATGCGCTGTGGCAACGCCGCTGGCTCGATGCCGGCGAGCGCGATCGGCAGCTGGCGTTCTGGCGCGAGCGCCTCGACCCGCAACGCGGCGTGCTGACGCTGCCCGGCGCGGCCGCACGGCCGGCGCGCCGCAGCGCGCGCGGCGCACGTCACGTGTTTTCCCTCGACGCACACACCGGTGCGCGGCTGCGCGCGTTCGCGGCCGCGTCGGGCGCGACGCCGTTCGCGGTGCTGCTCGCGGCGCTCGACGCGCTGCTCGCGCGCGCGACCGGCGATGCGCGGATCTGCGTCGGCGTGCCGGCCGCGAACCGCGAGCGCGCGGAAACGGCCGGCCTGATCGGCTTTTTCGTCAACACGCTCGCGATCGATGTCGACGTGCCCGCGCACGGCGATTTCTCGTCGCTGGTCGCGCGCACGCAACGCGCGCTCGTCGATGCGCAGATGCATCAGGACGTGCCGTTCGAGCAGGTCGTCGATGCGCTCGGCGTGCCGCGCAGCGCAAGCCACCATCCGCTGTTCCAGGTGATGGCCGCGTACGGCGAGCGCCGCGCGCTGCCGGCGCTGGGCTCGGCATCGGCAACCTTGCTGCCGTCCGGCACGCCTTCCGCGAAATTCGACCTGACGCTTGCCGTCGAGGCGACGCCCGACGGCACGTTCGACGCCGCCTTTATCTACGCGCTCGATCTGTTCGACGGCGACGCGATCGCGCGGCTGGCCGCGCGCTTCGTCACGCTGCTCGGCGATGCGCTCGCGCGCCCCGACATGCCGATCGGCGATCTCGACTGGCTGCCGGCCGACGAACTCGCACAACTCTTCGCGTGGAATGCGCCGGCAGGCGCGGCCGAAGCAGAACCGTTCGTGCCGGTGCATGCACGGATCGCCGCGCATGCGCAGGCACGGCCCGACGCACGCGGTGTCGCCGACATCGATCGCGCGCTGACGCGCGGCGAGGTCGACGCGCGCGCGGCCCGCATCGCGCGCAACCTCGTCGCCGCCGGGGTGCAGCCGGAAATGCGCGTCGGCGTCGCGCTGCAGCGCTCGGTCGACCTGCTGGTCGCGCTGATCGCGGTGCTGAAGTCGGGCGCCGCGTTCGTGCCGCTCGATCCGGCGCATCCGCGCGAACGGCTCGCGCAGATCGTCGGCGACGCGGGCATCGCGCACGTGCTGACCGACGGCGCGAGCGCCGCGTCGCTGCCCGAGCTGCCGGCGCTGCGCGTCTGGCGCGCGGACGCAGTCGACGCGCTCGACGAAGCCGCGGACGTCGCGCTGCCGGACGTGCTGCCCGGCCATGCGGCGTACGCGATCTACACGTCCGGCTCGACCGGCAAGCCGAAGGGCGTGATCGTCGATCACGCGGCGTTCGCGCGGCATTGCGCGGCGATCGCCGAGCGCTACGGCGCGGGCGAGCACGACGTGTTCCTGCTGTTCCAGTCGGTCAACTTCGACGGCGCGCACGAAGGCTGGTTTTCGCAGTACCTGTCGGGCGCCGCCGTGTCGGTGACGGCCGACGTGCTGTGGCCGCCCGCGCAGACCTGCGCGATGATGGTCCGCGACGGCGTGACGATGACCTACGTGCCGCCCGGCTGCGCCGCGCAGCTCGCCGAATGGGCGCTCGCGCACGGCGCGCCGCCGACGCTGCGCTCGCTGACCGTCGGCGGCGAAGCGACGTCGCGCGAAGCGTTCGCGATGTTGCGCCGCGCGATGCCGAACGTGCGCGTGGTCAACGGCTACGGCCCGACCGAAACCGTGATCACGCCGACGCTGTGGATGTTCCGTCCCGGCGACGATCTCGCGAAGCTCGGCGACGCCGCGTACCTGCCGATCGGCACGCTGGTCGGCGCGCGCACCGCGCACGTGCTCGACGCGCGGCTGCATCCGCTGCCGGTCGGCGTGATCGGCGAGCTGTACCTGGGCGGCGAGGGGATCGGCGTCGCGCGCGGCTATCTCGACCGTCCCGCGCTGACGGCCGAGCGCTTCGTGCCCGATCCGTACGGCGCGCCGGGCGCACGCCTGTACCGCACGGGCGACCTCGTGCGGCGTCGCGCGGATGGCGTATTCGACTTCATCGGCCGCGTCGATCACCAGGTGAAGCTGCGCGGGCTGCGCATCGAACTCGGCGAGATCGAGGCCCAGCTGGCCGCGCACGATGCGGTGCGCGAAGCGTGCGCGGTCGTGCACGGGCAGGGCGCGCAGGCGCAGCTCGTCGCCTACGTCGAACTGACCGCCGACGCGCAGGCGGCCGTGCAACCGGTGGAGGCCGCGACGCTCGACGCGCATCTGCGCCGCACGCTGCCCGACTACATGGTGCCCGCGCAGCTGATCGTGCTCGACGCGCTGCCGCGCAACGCGAACAGCAAGGTCGACCGTGCGCGGCTGCCGGCGCCGGTGCGCGTCGAACGCACCTACGAGGCGCCGCACGACGGCGACGAAATCGCGCTCGCAGCGATCTGGCGCGACGTGCTGAACGTCGAGCGTGTCGGCCGCGGCGATCACTTCTTCGAACTCGGCGGCCATTCGCTGGCGGCGGTGCGCGTCGCGACCCGCGTCGCCGAGCGGCTCGGCCGCGACGTGCCGGTGCGCGCGCTGTTCGAAGCGCCGGTGCTCGCGCAATACGCGCGCCAGGTGGCCGACGCGCCGCGCGCCGCGCACGCCGGCGCCGCGGCGCCGGGCGTCGCGATGGTGAAGCCCGATGCGCACGGCGTGTGGCCGCTGTCGCCCGCGCAGCTCGGCCCGTGGTTCCTGTGGCGCGCGCAGCCGGACAGCGCCGCATACAACATTCCGGTCGCTTTGCGCGTGCGCGGCCCGCTCGACGTCGATGCGCTGCGCGCGGCATTCTCGGCGGCGGCCGCCGCGCACCCGGCGCTGCGCGCACGGCTCGTCGCGCGCGACGGCATGCTGCCGGGCCAGCGGATCGACGCCGCGGCGAGCGTCGCGCTGCCGGTGCTCGACCTGTCCGCGCAGCCCGACGCGCTCGCCCGCGCGACGGCGCTGACCGGCGCCGATGCGCTCGCGCCGTTCGATCTCGCGGCCGACGCGCCGCTGTGGCGCGCCCGCGTGCTGCGGCTCGGCGCGGACGATCACGTGCTGTCGGTGACGATTCATCACATCGTGTCGGACGGCGAATCGATCGAGCTGTGGCTTGACGCGGTGCGCGCGCACTATGTCGCGCTCGTGCGCGGCGAAGCGGCCGCGGTCTCTTCGGCGTCGACGACGACAATGACGCCAGAAAACACGCCGCTCGTACTGCCCGCGCCGTGCCATCCGGCCCGCGTCGCGTACTGGCGCGATGCGCTGGCCGACCTGCCGCCGCCCATGCTGCCGCAGCGCGCCGACGCGCCGGCCGTGCCGCAATGGCGTGCGGCGCGCATCGCGTTCGAATTCGACGCGTCGCTGATCCGTGCCGCGCGCGACGCCGCGTCGGCGGCGCACGCGACGTTGCCGATGCTGCTGCATGCGGCGCTCAATACCGCGCTGTTCCGCATGACCGGTGCGGCCGACCAGCCGGTCGGCGTGCTGGCATCGACGCGCGAACTCACGGGTGAAGCCGCATGCGACGCGCTCGGTCTCTTCATCAATTCGGTGGTCGTACGCACGCGGCTCGATTCCAAGGCCCGCCGCGCGGACGTGCTCGCACAGGTGCGCGATACGGCGCTCGCCGCGTATGCACATGCCGACGTGCCGTTCGCCGACGTCGTCGCGGCGCTGCGCGCGCCGCGTGCCGCGCGGGCCAATCCGCTGTTCCAGGTGATGTTCAACTACCTGCGCCCGACCGGCGCGGCCGAACGCGACTGGGCCGGCCTGTCGCTCGCCGGCTTCGACGACGTGCGTCATCGCGTCGTGTTCACGCTGGAGCTGGACGTCGTCGAGCATCCGGACGGCCGCGTGAGCGCCGCGTTCTCCTATGCGGACGAACTGCTCGACGGCCGCTTCGTCGATGCGCTCGTCGATCTTTACCACGATGAAGTCGCGCGTTTCGCCGGTGCGGCGCAAGCGGCACTCGGCGTGCCCGATGCGCTGTTCGCCGCGCCGGCAGCGGTCGCGGTCGCACCAGCCGGTCACGCGACCCATGCCGCGGCGTCATCGCGCGCGCCGAACACGGCTGCCGCGCTCGCCGCGCTGTGGTCGGACACGTTCGCGACGGCCGCGCCCGCGCCCGATGCCGATCTGTTCGAGGCCGGCGCGACGTCGTTCGACGTCGTGCGTTTCGTCGATGCGGCGAGCCGCGCCGGGCACGCGCTGACGGTGGCCGACGTGTTCGCGTCCCCGACGCTCGCGGCGCTCGGCACGCATCTCGACGCAGCGGCGCACACGCGACTGGAGGTGCGCGATGCTGGCTGAAGTGCGCCCGGACGGATTCACGATGCTCGATACGTACCGCCTCGCGTTCGCGGACGGCCTGTTCGCGGTGCGCGACGGCACGGAGATCCGTGTCGCACACGGCGACGGCATCGGCGCGCAGTTGCTGCGTGCGCAACTCGGCGACGACGGCGCGCTGCGCCTCGTCGCCTACAACCACCGCGCGGCGCCGGCCGACCAGCGCCGCGCGCTGCTGGCCGCGCTGGCCGCGGCGTTTTCGGACAGCGCGCGCCACGCGGCGATCCGGCTCGACCCGGCCGCGTGGCCGGCGGTCGCGCTCGATGCGCTGCGCGCGAGCGGCGTGCTGGCCGACGGCGGCCGGTGCATGCGCGAGGGCTGGGCCCAGCAGGCCGATCTGTGGCGCGTCGGCACGCATCTGCCGTGCGCGACGCTGCCGATGCTGACCGACGGCCGGCGGCATCCGCGCCGGCCGCCCGCGCCGCGCGGCGACGTGTATGCACGCGACCTGCCGGCGCTCGGCGTGCGCTTCACGCTGCGCGGCTGGCAGCCGGAAGAGGATGCCGCGCGCCTTGCGCACTGGTTCGACGAGCCGCGCGTGCGCGACGGCTGGCCGGGCACGCAGCCCGGCGCGAACGGCACGGCGCCCGATACCGATCCGCACGTGAGCCCGCTCGTCGGCTGCTTCGACGGCGAACCGTTCGCGTACGTCGAGGCGTACTGGCTGAAGGAAGACCCGCTCGCGCCGCACGTCGACGCGCGCGACTACGACCGCGGGCTGCGGATGCTGGTCGGCGCATCGCGCTGGCGCGGCCCGCATTGCGTGGCGGGCTGGCTGCCGTCCGTCGTGCATTACCTGTTTCTCGACGACCCGCGCACCGAAGCGGTCGGCTGCGCGGTCCCGGCCGGCCGCGCGCGGGTCGTCGATACCCTCGCGCGGCATGGCTTCGCGCGGCAGCGCCGCCTGGCGCTCGCCGACGGGCAGCCGCTGTGGATGCGCACGCTGCGCGAGACCTTCTTCTCCGGCCGTCACGTCTGACGGGCCGGTTTCACCGACAAGGGAGCTGAGAGACATGCAGAGAGAAACCGTATTCGACCTGATCGGCGTCGGCTTCGGGCCGTCGAACCTGGCGCTGGCCGTGCGCCTCGCGGAACGCCGCGGCACGCGTCCGTTCGCGCATTGTTTCGTCGAACGCCAGCCGGAATTCGGCTGGCACCGCGGCATGCTGCTCGACGACTGCCGGATGCAGATCTCGTTTCTGAAGGATCTCGTCACGATGCGCGATCCGAAGAGCCGCTACACGTTCATCAACTATCTGTTCGAACGCGGCCGGCTGAACGAATTCGTCAACCTGAAGAACTTCTATCCGACCCGCGTCGAATTCCACGACTACCTGAGCTGGGTCGCCGACGCGTTCGACGAGCACGTCCACTACAGCGAAACCGTCACGGCGATCGAGCCCGTGCGCGGCGACGGCGCGCGCATCGACGCGCTGCGCGTGCTGTCGTGCGATGCGACCGGCCGCGAACGCCAGCGCGTGACGCGCGCACTGTCGGTCGGCGTCGGCGGCACGCCGGCGGTGCCGGACGCGTTCGCCGCGCTCGGCCGCGATCGCGTGATCCATTCGTCGTCCTACCTGACCGACATCGACCGGCTGGTCGCGTCGCCGGACGGCGAGCGCCGTCGTGTCGCGGTGATCGGCGCGGGGCAGAGCGCGGCCGAGGTGTTCATCGACCTCGCGCGCCGCTTCCCGCACGTCGACGCGAGCCTCGTGATGCGCGCGGGCGCACTGAAACCGGCCGACGACAGCCCGTTCGTCAACGAGATCTTCAGCCCCGCGTTCACCGACGTCGTCTACGCGCAGCCGCACGACGCGCGCCGCGCGCTGCTCGAGCGCTATCGCGACACCAACTACGCGGTGGTCGACCGGCCGCTGATCGAGCAGATCTACGAAATGCTGTACCTGCAGCGCATCGACGGCACGCCGCGCCACGCGCTGCGCGCGAACAGCGCGATCGAGGCCGCGGTGCGCACCGCCGACGGCCGCATCGAGCTGACGTTGCGCGACCGGATGAACGGCGCGACGCACGTCGAACGCTTCGACGCGCTGGTGCTTGCGACCGGCTACCGGCGCGACACGCATTCGGCGCTGCTCGAAGGACTCGCGCCGCACCTGGGCGATGCGCTCACGCACGGCGACGTCACGCGCGACTACCTGCTCGCGACGCCCGAGCATTTCGCGCCGCGCATCTACCTGCAAGGCTGCTGCGAAGACAGCCACGGCCTGTCCGACACGCTGCTGTCGGTCCTGGCGCGCCGCGCGGACGAGATCTGCGCGTCGCTCGAAGAAGGGATCGCGCCCGGCCATGACGACGGCGCGGTCCGGGCGCTGCATGAACAACGACACCAAAACGGGGCGAGCGCGGGCCGCATGGCTTTCGCTCTTTGACAAAGGCGCGGTCGGAGACCGCATCAAAAAAGTGGAGCAGAGAAAGATGGAGTGGGCAACAGGCACGCGTGTGCGTGCGATCGCAGCCGCGGCGAGCGTGGCGTTCGGGATGGCGGCAGGGCACGCATACGCCCAGACGGCGCCGGCCGTGAACGCAGGTGCCGCGGCGTCGGCCGGCAGTGCGCAGAACGGTGCGACGGCGAGTGCGGCGGCAAGCACGTCGACCGGCGCACAGAATGGCTCGACGACCGGCACGCTGCCGGCGATCAACGTCAACGCGGGCTCGGAAGGCGACGGCACGGTCGGGCTCGTCGCGAAGCGCAGCCGGACCGGCACCAAGACCGATACGTCGATCAACGAAATCCCGCAGACGATCAACATCGTCACCGCGCAGCAGATCGAGATGACCGGCGCGACCGACGTGAACGCGGCGCTGCGCTACGTGCCGGGCTTCTCGTCGTACGGCTCGGACAACCGTTCCGACTGGTACGCGGCGCTGCGCGGCTTCACGCCGACCGCGTACGTGAACGGCCTGCAGGTGCCGAACACGCTGAACCTGTCGAGCTGGCGCGTCGATCCGTACATGATCGACAGCATCACCGTGCTGCGCGGGCCGACGTCGGTGCTGTACGGCGCGGGCGACCCGGGCGCGATCATCGACGTGCAGACCAAGACGGCCGACGGCGAGCGCGTGCGCGAAGCCGGCGTGCAGTTCGGCAACTATGCGCGCAAGCAGTTCATGATCGACGTCGGCGACAAGCTCGACGTGGACGGCAAGTATGCGTACCGGTTCGTCGGCGTCGCGCGCGACGGCAACGCGCTGACGGGCCCGAACAACGACCAGCGCGTCGCGCTCGCGCCGTCGTTCCGCTGGCGCCCGGACGCCGACACGTCGCTGACGCTGTCCGCCACCTACCTGCAGGACTGGGGCGACATCTCGTCGAACTTCCTGCCGGCCGAGGGCACGGTGTTGCCGAACCCGAACGGGCAGCTCAGCAAGGACGTCTACGGCGGCGATCCGAATTTCAACTACTACCGCAAGAAGCAGTGGTCGCTCGGCTACCAGTTCGAGCGGAACCTGGATTCGATGTGGACGTTCCGGCAGAACGTGCGCTGGATGCACCTGTCGCTCGACAACGGCTCGGTGTTCGGCGCGGGCTTCGCGGACGACAGACTGACCGACATCGACCGCTGGGCCGGCGTGTTTCAGACGAACTACAGCCGCTTCGACATCGACAACAACCTGCAGGGCCGCTTCGGCACGGGGCCGCTCGAGCACACGCTGCTGCTCGGCTTCCAGTACAACCGGCAGACCGCGACCGACAGCGAATGGCTGGCCGCCGCGCCGACGCTGAACATCTACAACCCGGTCTACACGCCCGTCACGCTGTCCGTGTTCTCGCCGCCGAACACCACGTACCGCACCAACACGTACACGACGATGAACACGTTCGGGCTGTACGTGCAGGACCAGGTCAAGTGGAACCGCTGGACGCTGACGCTCGGCGGCCGCGAGGACTGGGTCAACCAGCGGATGGACGACCGCGCGGGCGGCACGCAGTCGAAGGCCGACATCTCGGCGTTCACCGGCCGCGTGGGCCTCACCTACCAGGGCGACTACGGGCTGTCGCCGTACGTCAGCTACGCGACGTCGTTCAATCCGCTGATCGGCGTGAACCTGTATGGCGGCGGCCTGCCGCAGCCGACCCGCGGCAAGCAGATCGAGGCCGGCCTGCGCTGGCAGCCGCCCGGCAAGAACCTGATGCTGAGCGCGGCGATCTACCAGATCAACCAGACCAACGTGCTCACGTCGACGCCGCTCAATCTCGATCCGTCCGGCACGACGTCGGTCCAGACCGGCGAAGTGCGCTCGCGCGGGATCGAGCTGAACGCGACCGGCAAGCTCACGCGGAACCTGTCGCTGATCGCGTCCTACGTCTACCAGGACGTGAAGAACGTGAAGGCGAACGACGCATCGCTGAACAACTGGCCGGTCGACGTTCCCCGGCCGCGCCAGATGGCGTCGCTGTGGGCCGACTGGACGTGGCACACGGGGCCGCTCACGGGCTTCGGCCTGGGCGGCGGCGTGCGTTACCAGAGCGCGTCGGCCGGTGCGGCCGACAATTCGCTGACGGTCGCGAGCTACACGCTGTTCGACGCGGGCGTGCACTACGACACGCGCAACTGGCGCTTCGCCGTGAACGGGACGAACCTGTTCAACCGCCACTACATCAGCGGTTGCCAGTCGACGAGCGTGTGCATTTTCGGTACCGACCGCACGGTGCTCGCCACCGCGAAATACAACTGGTGACGCCGCGCGCCGCGGCGCGCCGGCCGGCCTTCGGGCCGGCGCGGGCGGGCCGCGGCGCCGTCGTCCGCTTTTTCCACGACGCCTCCATGCCGAAGAAAAATCTCGTCTACATCCAGTCGCTGCGCAACGGCGCGGCCGATCGCGCCGGCCAGCCGGTCGCCTACCAGGGCGGCACGCGCTACATGAAGGCGCCGCTCGAATTCCTCGTCGAGCGCCTGAACGACTCGCCGCTCGGCGAACGCTATGCGCTCAAGGGCGTGATCGTCGACGACGACGCAGGCTCGCCGGCCGACCGCGCGAAGGTCGCCGACTACGGCTTCGCGCGCACGCCGGGCCGCCCGTGGCTCCTGCCCGACGGGCTGACGGTGCAGGGCCGGCCGGTCGACGAACTGTTCTGCACGATTGCGTCGACGTACCGCCGGCTGCCGCGCGACGCGCGCGAGCGCGTGGCGGGCAAGCAGGCGTTCGAGCGCCGCCTGCTCGAACGCCTGCTCGAACTCGACGCCGACGTGGTCGTGCTCGACGGGCTGCTCGTGATCCTCGACGAGCTCGTGCGTCCCGGCGCACGCTTTCACCGCCGCATCGCGAACATCCACCCCGGCATTACGGCCGACGCTTCGCCGTACCAGCGGCGCGGTGCGTGGGCGACGCTCGACGCGCTGCACGGCGCGCGCGGCGAACGGATCGACTGGGCGAGCGGCGCGACCTCGCGCGTCGAACCGGTGACGATGACGGGTGCATCGTTCCACTACGTCGACAACGGCATCGATTCCGGCGAGGTGATCTGCGACGTGCTCGACACGCCGATCGCGCCGGACGACACGATTCTCGAACTGCGCTGGAACAACTTCCAGCGCAGCCTGTTTCCGGCGCTCGAGCAGGGGCTGCACATCCTCGCCGACCGCCACGACGCGGGAGCACTGTGATGGAAGACACGCTGACGAAACCGGCCAATGCGGCAGACGCGGTCGAAGGCGAGGTGGCCGCGGCACTCGACGGTGCCGCGCACGGGCAGGAGCCGCCCGCCGTCGAGCGCACGCTCGACGCGTGGCGGCCCGGCGATCCGCCGGCGGCGCTGCTCGCGGAATTCGTCGCGCTGTTCAACACGGACACGCGGCACGACGCGGCGACGGTGTCGGTGTCGCTCGGCAGCGCCGATCCGGCGGCCGTCGCGTCGTACGTCGCGCGCGCGGTGCGCGAAGGCGTGATCGACGGCGCGCGGATCGCGGGCGACCGGCTGCGCCTCACCGCATCGCGCGCGACGTTCTGGCAGAACCCGCGGCCGTGGCTGAAGGCCCCCGCGTCGGGCGGGATGCCGCTGCGCTACACGATCACGAACGGCCACCGGCATCCGGTGCGGCCGCCGTCGCCGGCCGACGAGATCTATGCGCGCTACATGCCGCAGGTCGGGATGACGTTCAGCCTGCGCACCGTCGACATCGATGCGCATGCGCCGCTGTTCAGCGACTGGATGAACCTCGAGCGCGTCGCGCATTTCTGGGATCAGCGCGGCACGCTCGACGAGCACGCCGCGTATCTCGCGGAGCGGCTCGCCGATCCGCACATGCATCCGATGATCGGCTATTTCGACGACACGCCGTTCGGCTATTTCGAGTTCTACTGGGCGAAGGAGGACCGCCTCGCGCCGTTCTACGACGCGCACGACTACGATCGCGGGCTGCACCTGCTGATCGGCGACTCGCGCTTCCAGAGCGCGGGCAAGCTGCATGCATGGTGGAGCGGGGTGCTGCACTACATGTTCGTCGACGAACCGCGCACGCAGCGGCTCGTCGGCGAGCCGCGCGTCGATCACGTGCGGCATATCGCGTACATGCACCGGCTCGGGTTCCATACGCTGAAGGAGTTCGATTTCCCGCACAAGCGCGCGGCGCTCACCGTGATGGAGCGCGAAACATTCTTCGACACTTTCCGGTTGCCGTGACGGGGACGGGGGCGCGCAGTGTCGAGGCGTCGACGCGTCGATGCGTCGATTCGCAAGCGTCGACGTTTCGCGCGGCTTGAAGGGGCGCGCATCGGCCGTTCGGGATATGGATCGGGTGGGCGACATGAGGAAGAATGGCCGCTCCCTCATCGCAGACAGGTCGTGACGACATGGCAAGCACACCCGCGACAGCATCAGGCGCGATCCCGTATCCGCGCCGCCAGATATTGACATATGCCAGCATATGCCTAGAATGGGTGCATCGTACTCCGTTGGAGTGGCTCATGCGCACCGTTTCCATTTTCAAGAACGCCCGTAACCAGGCAATCCGCATCCCGAAGGACATGGAATTCGAGGGGGTGACGGAACTCGAGATCCGCCGCGAGGGCGACACGCTGCTGCTGCGGCCGGTGCGGCCGACGTGGCTGTCGCTCGCGAGTGAACCGCTGGCCGATGCCGACTTCCTCGTCGAGCGCCCGGCTGTCGTCGAATCCGGCCGTTTCGACTTGTCCGGCGCCGATGACGCTGCACCGACGGAGTCGGGCCGGTGACCACGCTCTACATGCTCGATACGAACATCTGTTCGTTCATCATGCGCGAGCGACCGCCCGTGGTGTTGTCGCGGCTGCAGTCGTGCGTCAATGCGCAGCACCGGATCGTCGTGTCGGCGATTACCTATGCCGAAATGCGGTTCGGCGCGGTCGGCAGAAAGGCATCGCCGAAGCATGCGGAACTCGTGACGGCCTTTGTCGCGCGGCTGGACGGCGTGCTGTCGTGGGATACCGCGGCGGTCGATGCAACGGCGGCGATTCGCGCCGACCTTGCCGCGCGCGGCACGCCGATCGGCGCAAACGATGCGTCGATCGCCGGTCACGCGATCGCGGCCGGTGCCGTGCTCGTCACGAACAATCGTCGCGAGTTCGGCCGCGTCGCGGGGTTGTCGCTCGAAGACTGGGCGGCCTCGGCCTGAGGTTGTGAATGCGCGGTGGCGTTGCGCTCGCGCGGTCGCACGTCACGCGCGAGGAACAGGCGGATCCGTGAGGAAGGCGCTGCGGAACGCGTCGAGATACCGGTCGGCGTCAGCGCTGAATTCACCCGGCAGCAGCGCGAACGCGCGGGCCTGCAGATCCTGCCCGAGCGTCGCGTAGATTGCTTCGTCGGCCAACAGCGCGCGGATCGCATCGTATGTCTGCGGCGAAGCGATCCGCTGCGCATCGCGCGCCAGCAGCGCAGCCGCCGCCACCTCAGGCTGGAAACCGTGCTGCTCGAGCAGGTCGGGCGCCACCTCCCAGATGCGCTCGCGATTGCCTGCGTCGTGGAAATGCGTGAGCAGGAACAACAGGTCGTACGCGTCGCTGTTCTGGCGCGCGCGCCGGTCCTTCCACGCGAGCAACTTCAACAGCGCAAGGGCTGACAGGCTCGCCACCGGCACCTCGACGTCGGCCGCGATCGACACGACCAGCGCCGTATCGATCGCCTCCTGAAAGCCCAGCACATTCAACACGAAATCGCCGCCAGGCGGCCACGCAATTTCGCCGGGTGGTGTTTCGAGCGGCCCGAACGGCACGAGATCGAGTTCCGTGCGAAAGCCTTGCGTCCCGCTGTCGAACAGCAGTTTCTGCTGATGCTTCGGCGCACGCGCGAATTGCCCGGTCGTGACGAGCGCATCGACGAGCCGTTCGTGAAACGGCCAGCTCACCGCGCACACCGCGACGTCGACGTCCCGCGTCGCACGCACCGGGCGGATGCCGTGGACATGCCACATCAGGATGTCGCGCGCGGTCGCACCGGCGACGACGAATGCCGCGTCGAGCTGCGCGCAGGCCGCGCGGACCGCCTGCAGCAGCGCGACCGCCGCCGGCTCGAGCGGCCGGCGCGAGTCGACTTCAAGCGGGCGGGCGGGCGAGGTATCGGTCATGGATGTGTTCGGCGGCGGCGAGATTGCGGCTGTCCCCGGACGAGACGAGATCCGCGTAGATCAGCAGCGGCGGCACGAGCGGCACGTCCTGCTCGCGCCAGTCGAGCGCCGGCGACGGCGGCCAGAAGGCTTCGAGCAGCTCGACGTCGCCACGCTCGTCCGGGCGCAGGCGCGCCTGGAGCAGCAGGCGGTTCGACACGGCGCCATGCGTATAGACGGTGATCGCGGCCGGCTTCAGGTCGTGCGTCAGCAAGTCGGCCGCGGGTTCGCCGCCCAGCCGCGCGTCGAATGACGCGAAATCGAAGCCGCGCCACCAGTCGGGCGCGAGCCCGGCAAACCGCCGGGCCGGCAGTTTCGCGCGCAGGCGGCTCGGATACAGCGCGACCCATTCCTGCATGAAGCGCGGCCAGTCGGGCATCAGCCGTTCGCCGTTGCGCCGCTGCGCGACAAGGCCGCGCGCGAGCAGGTCGTCCATCGCGAGATTGACCGTGCCGAGCGCGACGCCCGACGCGGCAGCGATCGCCCGGTACGGTTGCGCGACGAGGCCCGGCTGCGTCGCGAGCGCGAACATCACGGCCAGCCCCTTGGGCGTCGTCGCGCGCGATGCCTGCCGGCGCGGCGTGCGGGCGGGTTTCGGGCGGCCGGAGATCATCACGGTCGCTTCCGGCTGGATCAGGCACGCATTGCCGGCCGTATCGAGAAACGGGATGCCTTGATCGGTCAGGCGGGCGGCCAGCTCGACCGATACGTACGGCGCAACCAGCATCAGCGGCCGCTCGCCGGGCAGCGCGGCGCCGCCGCGCCGGCGCAGCGCCGCGCGTGCGTCCTGCACCGATTCGACCCCGACGCTCACCGCCGCCGGCATCTCGAAGGCCTGCCCGGCAATAGCGAAACGGATCATCGCGTCGGCATGCTCGTTATAGGTGGCCGGCACGCGCACGGGCCGCGCATGGAAGCGCCGGGTCGCGCGTTCGAACGCGGCGCAGGCTTCGTCGAGCACGTGCTGTTCCGCTATCGGCAGGGTGGCATTCTCGGGCATCGGGGTGGATCGCTTGTTCACTTTCCTGCCAGCGTACACAAAAAATGTACGGCAGTCAAAAAATGAACAAGAACGCTCAACCCTTTGATGTGACGGGATTATTCCGGAATGACGAACGGAAATCAACGTGCACTCCCACCTGAAAAATCAAGACGAACTCGCAGTGTCGCGCATCCCGATCGTGGACGGCAGTCGCCCGAATGGCCGGTTTCCTCCCGTCGTGCGATTCGTCGTGTGCCGGAGGGCAGGCCGGCAACTCCAGGTTGTCGCTACGACGACTTTCTGTCTGTCCGGTTGCTGCTCAACCGACTATCCTTGCCTGCACATTCCCCACGGAACCCAGGAGACGATACCGTGACGCACAGCGTGATCCCCGCAGGCCTCGCCGACGAAATGATCGAGATCCGGCACCGCATTCATGCCCACCCCGAACTGGGCTTCGAGGAATTCGCGACGAGCGATCTCGTCGCCGGGCAGTTGCAGGCGTGGGGCTACACGGTGCAGCGCGGGCTCGGCGGCACGGGCGTCGTCGCGCAGCTGAAGGTGGGCAATGGCACGCAGCGCCTCGGCCTGCGTGCCGACATGGACGCGCTGCCGATCCACGAGTCGACCGGCCTGCCGTACCAGAGCACGATCCCCGGCAAGATGCACGCGTGCGGTCACGACGGCCACACGGCGATGCTGCTCGCGGCCGCGAAGCACCTGGCGCGCGAACGCCGCTTTTCCGGCACGCTGAACCTGATTTTCCAGCCGGCCGAGGAAGGGCTCGGCGGCGCGAAGAAAATGCTCGACGACGGGCTGTTCGAGCAGTTCCCGTGCGACGCGATCTTCGCGATGCACAACATGCCGGGCTTCCCGACGGGCCAGTTCGGCTTCCTGCCGGGGCCGTTCATGGCATCGTCGGATACCGTGACCGTCGACGTGCAGGGGCGCGGCGGCCACGGCGCGGTGCCGCACAAGGCGACCGACCCGGTCGTCGTGTGCGCGCAGATCGTCATCGCGCTGCAGACGATCGTCTCGCGCAACGTATCGCCGCTCGACATGGCGATCGTCACGGTCGGTGCGATCCACGCGGGCGAGGCGCCGAACGTGATTCCCGACCGCGCGCAGATGCGCCTGTCCGTGCGCGCGCTGAAGCCCGAGGTGCGCGACCTGCTCGAGACACGCATCAAGGAAGTCGTTCACGCGCAGGCGGCCGTGTTCGGTGCGACCGCGACGATCGACTACCAGCGTCGCTACCCGGTGCTCGTCAACGATGCGGAGATGACCGCGTTCGCACGCGGCGTCGCGCGCGGGTGGGTCGGCGAAGCGAACCTGATCGACGGGATGGTGCCGCTCACCGGCAGCGAGGATTTCGCGTTCCTGCTCGAGAAGCGGCCGGGCTGCTACCTGATCATCGGCAACGGCGACGGGGAGGGTGGCTGCATGGTGCACAACCCCGGCTACGACTTCAACGACGCGGCGCTGCCGATCGGCGCATCGTATTGGGTCAAGCTGGCGGAGACATTCCTGGTATGACGCCGCGGCGCATCGACGTGGGCACCGCCGCCCGGTGCGCGCCCGCGCGACCGTGAAGCCGCGGGCGCGGGCTACGCGTGAATTTGACGCTCCTTGACATCGACGGCACGGGCCGCGTGCTACGCTGCGCGCGACGCCGGATCGGCTCGATGAATACAGGTGTGGACAACATGCGAAAACAGTTTCTGACCGTGCTGACGGCTTGCGCGGTCGGCGTTCTGGCGGCCGGGTGCGACGACCAGAAGGTGGCTGACGCGGTAAACGCGATCAAGCCCGATCCGATGGCGTTCGGCAATCTGCAGCCGGGCGTCTCGACGACCGAGGACGTGCTGCGCCAGGCGGGCAAGCCCGAGATGGTCCGGCAGGGCGACGACGGCTCGCAGCGGTTCGAGTATCCGCGCGGCCCGTACGGCACGAGCACGTACATGCTCGATTTCGGGCCCGACGGCCGGCTCGTGTCGATCACGCAGGCGCTGACGGCGGCGAACATCGCGAAGGTCGTGCCGGGGATGTCGAAGGACGACGTACGGCAACTGCTCGGCAAGCCGACCGAGGTCGCGCAATACGCGTTGAGCCATGAGCAAGTGTGGAGCTGGCACTGGGCCGAGGGCGGCGTATCGGGCGACGCGATGTTCAACGCGCATTTCTCCCCCGACGGCACCGTGATCCGGACTTCGCGCTCGGAAGCGCCGGGCCGCGAAAAACCCTGACCGCGCGGCCGCGCGGTGTCCCAGGGTATTTTTCGTCAGAATGCCGTGCCGCCGAACAGCGCGGCCGCCATCTCCGGATTCGACGGCCAGTACATGTGCATGTAGGTCGCGACGATCGGGCCCGCGCGATAAACGGCTTCGCCGCTTCCGGGCGCCCCGTCGGGCCGCGCAGCCGTCGCCACCGGCGCCAGCGGCGTATCGAGCCGCGAATAATGAAACGTATGACCGCGCATCGGCCCGGTGCGCGTGTCCAGCTGCTGCATCCCGAGCGCCGCGAACCGGCGCTGCATCGTCGCATGGCCTGACAACAGGCCGAGCATCGGCGTCGTCGCGCCGTCCACGTCGGTCAGCGATTCGCACAGATACACCATCCCCCCACATTCCGCGACGATCGGGCGGCCGGCCGCCGCGTGCGCGCGAATCGTCCGCGCGGTCACGGCATGCGCGGCGAGCGTCGCCGCATGCAGCTCCGGATAGCCGCCCGGCAGGAACAGCGCGTCGCAATCGTCGGGCACGGGTTCGTCCGCAAGCGGCGAAAAGAACGTCAGCTGCGCACCCAGCGCGTCGAGCAGCGCGAGATTGGCCGGATAGATGAACGAGAACGCGGCATCGCGCGCGATCGCGATCCGCTTGCCGGCGAGCGCGCGCGGCAGCGCGGCGTGGACGTCCGGTTCCGCGAACGCGACGGCAGGCGGCAATTCGGCGAGCGCCGTCTGCGCGAGCACGTCGGCCGCACGCTCGAGCCGCGCGTCGAGATCGTCGATGTCGGCCGGCTGGTGCAGGCCGAGATGCCGTTCCGGCAGCGCGATGCCCGCATCGGCCGGCACGTGCCCGAGCCAGCGCAGGTCGTCCGGCAGCGCCTGCCGCAGTAGTTCCGCATGCCGCGGCGAGCCGACGCGGTTCGCCAGCACGCCGTGAAACGGCACCGCCGGCCGGAATCGCGCGAGCCCGAACGCGACCGCCGCGAACGTCTGCGCCATCGCCTTCGCCGAAATCACCGCGACGACCGGCACGCCGAACGCGGTCGCGAGATCGGCGCTGCTCGGCGTGCCGTCGAACAAGCCCATCACGCCTTCGATCAGGATCAGGTCCGCGTCGCGCGCGGCATCGGCGAGCAGCGCGCGGCAGCCGGCTTCACCGACCATCCCGAGATCGAGCGCATGCACGGGCGCGCCGCTCGCGCGTTCGAGCAGCATCGGATCGAGAAAATCCGGCCCGGTCTTGAACACGCGCACGCGCCGGCCGAGCCGCCGGTGCAGCCGCGCGAGGCCGGCCGTCACCGACGTCTTGCCCTGGCCGGACGCGGGCGCGCTGACGAACAGCGCGGGGCAGGCCGGCATCGCTCAGAACTCCACGCCGGGCTGCGCCTTCACGCCTTGCTCCTTGTACGGATGCTTGACGAGCCGCATTTCGGTGACGAGGTCGGCCGCATCGATCAGCGCATCGGGCGCATGCCGCCCGGTGACGACGACGTGCACCGATTCCGGGCGCGCGACGAGCGTCGCGAGCACTTCGTCGAGCGGCAGGTATTCGTACTTCAGCACGGTGTTCAGCTCGTCGAGGATCACCATCCGGTACTCGCCGCTTTCGATCATCCGGCGCGCCTCGTCCCAGCCCTTGCGCGCGGTCGCGATGTCGGCGTCGCGGTTCTGCGTGTTCCACGTATAGCCGTCGCCCATCGTCACGAAGTCGCATTGCGCGACCGCGCCGAGGAAGTCGCGCTCGGACGTGTGCAGCGCGCCCTTGATGAACTGCACGACGCCGAGCCGCATGCCATGGCCGAGCACGCGCACGGCCATGCCGAACGCGGCCGTGCTCTTGCCCTTGCCGTTGCCGGTGTTGACGATCAGCAGGCCCTTTTCCTGGGTAGCGGCAGCCTGCTTCTTTTCATGGCCGGCGCGGCGGCGTTCGGTCATCCGCTGATGGGATTCGGCATCGGTCTTCATCGGGAATCGTCCTGTCGAAAGCGAAACAAAAGGTTCAGAGCGGGCCGGCGAGCGCGACCGTCACGCCGTCCCGGATGGATTTGGGGCCGAGCAACCGGCCATCGGGCGCCGCGAGCCGCGCGCACGGCTCGGCCACGCCCGCGACGCCGAAACGCGCGAGCGCGGCGGCCGACGGGCCGCTCA
The DNA here is from genome assembly GCF_905339865.1 of Burkholderia sp. BCC1993. NCBI lineage: Bacteria > Pseudomonadati > Pseudomonadota > Betaproteobacteria > Burkholderiales > Burkholderiaceae > Burkholderia > Burkholderia sp. BCC1993. Next base: position 98,858 of record NZ_CAJPGZ010000021.1, read on the forward strand.
ACGCCGGTTCGGCGCACTGCGCGAGCTGCGCCGCGTCGAACGCGACGAGCGGCCAGCCGCGGCGTGCGCACAGCGTGCGCAGCGGCCGGGCCCGCGCCTTGTCGGCGAGCGTCGCGACGACGGCCGGCTCGGCGTCCGGGTAGCGCGCCAGCGCCGCGCGGATCGCGGCATCGAGTTGCGCGGCCGTCACGCCCGCGCGGAAACCGACGCCGAGCGCGACGCGCATCATGCGCGGCCGCCGAGCGCCGCGCGCACCGCCGGATCGTCGGCGAGTGCCGCGACGCGGCCGATCACGACGATCGCGGGCGAGCCGATACCGGCGGCGCCGACGCGTTCGACAACCGTGTCGAGCGTCGCGAGCGCGTGCCGCTGCCCGTCGCGCGTCGCGTTCTCGATCGCCGCGCACGGCATGTCGCCGGGCACGCCGCCGTCACGCAGCGCGGCCACGATCGTGTCGAGCCGGCGTATGCCCATGTAGATCACGATCGTCATCCGCGTCGCGGCCAGCGCGCGCCAGTCGGGCTCGTCGGCGCCCGCGCCGTGGCCCGTGACGAAGATCACGCCCTGCGCGTCGCCGCGATGCGTGACCGGAATGCCGAGCGCGGCCGGGGCCGCGATACCGGCCGTGATGCCGTTCACGACCTCGACCGGGAAACCCGCCGCGCCGAGCGCGAGCAGCTCCTCGCCGCCGCGGCCGAACACGAACGGATCGCCGCCCTTGAGCCGCGCGACGCTGCGGCCCGCGCGCAGATGCGCGAGCATCGCGGCGACGATCGCTTCCTGCGGCGTCGACGCGTGGCCGCCGCGCTTGCCGACGTGCTCGATCTGCGCATCGGCGCGCGCATGGCGCAATACATCGGGGTTCACGAGATCGTCGACGAGCAGCACGTCGGCCGCGGCGATCGCGCGCACGGCCTTCAGCGTCAACAGATCGGCGTCGCCGGGGCCGGCGCCGACGAGCCAGGCGCGGCTCATCGGACGCGGCACGGCGCACACCGTGTCGTAGCAGTGGAAAGGGGACAGCGAGCGGCACATCGGCGGCCGGCGGACAGGCAAGGCATGACGGATCGGGCGAAGCCCGCGCGAACGCGGGCGGAAAGCGCATCCCATCCGTCCCCCGCGGATCGGGCGTTCGGCGAGCAGCGGGCTCGCCCCTTGCGTCGGCCGGTATCCGGGCTGGCCGCTTGCCAGGCCGCAGCCTTCCCGCCCGCTGAAGGGCAGTGGCATCGCGGGCGGCCTGGGCGCGTGCGGGGGGAACCGCGGCGCGCGGGCGGCGTACCGTTGCGGGGACAGCACAGGCCGGACGGACTTCCGCCTCCTGTTTCCCGTTTAACTGCGTGCGCGGAATGCGCATGCGAGCACCGAACGCGGCGCATACGATAGCACAGCGGTCGGCCCGCGCGAACCCGCCGCGCGGGCGCCGCAAACGCCCCCGGCGCGATGCCGCTGCCACCCCGAACGCGCCGCGGCGGGCCGTTCCGCCTTGACGCTCCCCGCACCGCCGCCTACACTCGCACGCGTTTCGGTGCTCGCGCGCGCTCCTCCGGCGCGCGCAGTTAAACGGGAAACAGGGAGCCTGCCTGCGCCGCAGTCGGGCCAACCTGTGCTGCCCCCGCAACGGTAAGCGAACGCGTCGCGCCCAGCGCGATGCAGCGCCGCTTCGCCGCATGCCTGCCGCATGCGGACGACCGCCACTGGATGCCGCGCATCCGGGAAGGCGAAGCGGCGTGTTCGTCAGCCCGGATACCGGCCGAAACGTTGGGGTTCAGCGCCGCGGGGAGGCGGCGCATCGTCCACGGCCGCAGTTCGCCGGACGCCCGAGCGTTGCCCTTCCTTCGCCGATCCGTCAGCCGCTGCACGCGTGCGGGCCGGGGCGAAGAACGGCCAGCGCCGCGGGCAGGGCCGACGACGGCCGTGTTGGCATTCATCATGTCGACCGTTCGCAAAGGAGCATCATGCTCGACTCGTTCTTCCGCCTGTTCAACGACAGCCCGTCCGGGCTGCGCGGCAAAATCGTCGCGATCTATTCATTGCTCGTCGCATTCAACGTCGGCGCGTGGATCTGGGCCTTCATCGCGTTTCGCGACCAGCCCGTGCTGCTGGGTACCGCGCTGCTCGCCTACGTGTTCGGGCTGCGCCACGCGGTCGACGCCGATCATATCGCCGCGATCGACAACGTCACGCGCAAGCTGATGCAGGAGGGCCGCAGCCCGCTCGGCGCGGGCCTGTTCTTCTCGCTCGGCCATTCGACGGTGGTGATCGTGATGTCGGTCGCGGTCGCGCTGACCGCGGCGTCGCTCGCGCGCTTCGAGAGCATGAAGACCTGGGGCGGCGTGATCAGCACGAGCGTGTCGGCGTTCTTCCTGCTGGTGCTCGCGGCCGCGAACCTGCTGATCCTGATCTCCGTGTACCGGACGTTTCGCGCGGCCCGCCGCGGCGAGCCGATCGTCGACGCCGACCTCGACATGCTGATGAACCAGCGCGGCGTGCTGGCTCGCCTGTTCCGGCCGTTGTTCCGCCTCGTGTCGCGCAGCTGGCACCTGTATCCGGTCGGCTTCCTGTTCGGCTTCGGCTTCGATACCGCGACCGAGATCGCGCTGTTCGGCATTTCGGCTACGCAGGTGCAGGGCGGCCTGTCGTTCTGGTCGGTGATGGTGCTGCCGGTGCTGTTCACCGCGGGCATGACGCTCGTCGACACGACCGACGGCATCCTGATGATGGGCGCGTACCGCTGGGCATACGTGCGGCCGATCCGCAAGATCTACTACAACATGACGATCACGTTCGTGTCGGTGCTGGTTGCCGCGCTAATCGGCGGCATCGAGGTGCTCGCACTGCTCGCGGACAAACTCTCGCTGCAGGGCCCGGTATGGGATTTCGCGACGATGGTCGCATCGCATTTCGGCATGCTCGGCTACGTCGTGATCGGCCTGTTCGTCGCGTGCTGGATCGTATCGGCCGCGATCTACCGCCTCAAACGCTACGACGAGATCGACGTGACGCTCTCGGCCTGACTCCCTTTTCGACACAGGACCCACCATGACCCTACGCAAGCTTCCCGTCACGATCGTCACGGGCTTTCTCGGCAGCGGCAAGACCACGCTGATGCGCCACATCCTGCAGCATGCAGAAGGCCGCCGCATCGCGGTGATCGTCAACGAATTCGGCGAGCTCGGCATCGACGGCGAAATCCTCAAGGGCTGCGGGATCGGCTGCGAGGATGCCGAGGGCGCAGAAGGCGCCCGCAGCGAAGCGTCGGGCCAGTTGTACGAACTCGCGAACGGCTGCCTGTGCTGCACCGTGCAGGAGGAGTTCTATCCGGTGATGGAAGCCCTCGTCGAGCGCCGCGCCGACATCGATCACGTGCTGATCGAGACGTCGGGCCTCGCGCTGCCGAAGCCGCTCGTGCAGGCCTTCAACTGGCCGACGATCCGCAACAGCTTCACGGTCGACGCGGTCGTGACCGTCGTCGACGGGCCGGCCGCCGCGAGCGGCCAGTTCGCCGAGAACCCGCAGGCCGTCGACGCGCAGCGCCGCGCCGATCCGAACCTCGACCACGAATCGCCGCTGCATGAACTGTTCGCCGACCAGCTGTCGTCCGCCGATCTCGTGATCGTGAACAAGGCCGACCTCGTCGCCGACGCGCAGTTCGCCGCGGTCGAAGCCGCGATTCGCGAGGAGATCCCGCCGCAGGTGAAGATCGTGCGCGCGACGCGCGGCGAGCTCGACCTCGCGATGCTGCTCGGCCTCGAATCGGCATCGGAGGAAACGATCCACCTGCGGCACGATCATCACGGCTCGGCCGACGACGGCGATCACGACCATCACCACGACGCGTTCGATTCGGTGGTGGTGTCGGGCGACGCGGGGTCGCGCGAGGCGACGATCGCCGCGCTGCAGCGTGTCGTCGAGACGCACACGATCTACCGCGCGAAAGGCTTCGCGGCGCTGCCCGATGCGCCGATGCGGCTCGTGATCCAGGGCGTCGGCCGCCGCTTCGACAGCTATTTCGACCGTCGCTGGCAGGACGGCGAACCGCGTGCGAGCCGCTTCGTGCTGATCGGCGAGGATCTCGACGCGGCCGCGCTGCAGCGCGCGTTCGACGTCGCGTGCGCGGCCGAGCCGCAACAGGCGTAACGCACGATGCATCTGCTGCGCACCACGCCGGGCGGCTTCGTCGACGATACCCAGGGCGTCGTCCGGATCGACCAGCAGCCGGCCGACATCGTGATCCTGAGCTCGGCCGACACGACGCTGTCGCTGCTGGCCAGCGTCGTGCCGAAGCTGCCGGCCGGCTTTCCGAGCGTGCGGCTCGCGAACGTCACGTTCCTGCGGCAGCCGGCGTCGGTCGATTTCTATGTCGACGACGTGCTGCGTCACGCGAAGACGGTCGTGATCGATCATCTGGGCGGCGAAGCGTACTGGCCGTACGGGATCGAACAGGCCGTGTCGCTCGCGTCGAAACGCAGGCAGCAGCTCGCGATGTTCTCGGGCGACCTGCAGGAAGATCCGAACCTCGTCGCGAAGAGCACGGTCGCGCCCGACCTGTGCCGGTTGTGGTGGCGCTATCTGCGCGAAGGCGGGATGCACAACGCCGAAGCGTTGCTGCGCAGCATCGCGTTCCATACGCTCGGGGTCGGCGACGAACCCGAGCTGCCGCGCCCGCTGCCGGCCGCCGCGCTGTATCACCCGGCGCGCGACCCGGCGAGCGTCGACGACTGGCGTCCGCGCTGGACGCCCGGCGCGCCCGTCGTCGCGATCCTGTTCTATCGCGCGCACTGGCAGGCCGCGAACACCGCCGTGTTCGACGCGCTGGCCGATGCGCTCGTGCGCGAAGGGCTCAATCCGCTGCCGATCGCCGTCACGTCATTGAAGGATGCCGTGAGCCGCGAAGTCATCACGCGGCTGTGCGACACGCACGGTGTCGCGCTCGTGCTGAATACCACGGCCTTCGCGGCCGGCGCGATCGACAACCCCGAGCCCGACGTGCTCGCCGGCGACGCGCCGGTGCTGCAGGTGATCCTGTCCGGCGGCAACCGCGACGCGTGGGTGGCCGACAACCAGGGGCTGCACGCGCGCGACATCGCGATGCACATCGCGTTGCCCGAGGTCGACGGGCGCATCGTCACGCGCGCGGTGAGCTTCAAGGGGCTGGCATATCGTTGCCCGCACACCGAAGTCGACGTCGTGCGCTACCAGCCGGACGCCGAACGGATCGCGTTCGTCGCGGCGCTCGCGCGCGGCTGGTGCCGGTTGCGCACGCTCGACCATGCCGACAAGCGCATCGCGCTGATCCTCGCGAACTATCCGCAAAGCGAAGGGCGGATCGGCAACGGCGTCGGGCTCGACACGCCGGCGTCCGCACTGCGCGTGCTGGCGGCGCTGCGCGACGCGGGCTATAGCGTGGCCGACCTGCCGGTCGACGGCGACGCGCTGATCGCGCGGCTCACCGAAGGCGTGACCAACGACCCGGCCGTGCGCGCATTGCGCCCGGCGTTCCAGAGTTTCGCGCTGGCCGATTACGTCGCGCATTTCGCGCGGCTGCCGGCCGCCGTGCGCGACGCGCTGAACGCACGCTGGGGTCCGCCCGACGCGGACCCGACGCTGCGGCAGGGGCGCTTCACGATCGCCGGCTGGCGCGCGGGCAACGTGTTCGTCGGCATCCAGCCGTCGCGTTCGCGCGGCGAGAACGACTATGCGAGCTACCACGATGCGGATCTCGTGCCGCCGCACGCGTACCTCGCGTTCTATTTCTGGCTGCGCGATGCGTTCGGCATCGACGCGGTCATCCACCTCGGCAAGCACGGCAACCTCGAATGGCTGCCGGGCAAGAGCGTCGCGCTGTCCGACGCGTGCTGGCCGGACCTGACGCTCGGGCCGCTGCCGCACCTGTATCCGTTCATCGTCAACGATCCGGGCGAGGGCAGCCAGGCGAAGCGCCGCGCGCAGGCGGTGATCGTCGATCACCTGATGCCGCCGCTCACGCGCGCGGAAAACTACGGCCCGCTGCAGGATCTCGAACGGCAGGTCGACGAATACTACGAGGCGCTGATGGTCGATGGGCGGCGCGCGAAGCTGCTGCGCAAGACGATCCTCGCGACGATCGCCGAACACCGGCTGCACGACGAACTGAGCGTGTCGCCGCCGCGCGATGCGGGCGACGAAGATGCGCTGCTGACGCGCGTCGACGCGTGGCTGTGCGAATTGAAGGAAGCCCAGATTCGCGACGGGCTGCATGTGTTCGGCGCGTCGCCGGCCAACCGTCAGCGCCGCGACACGCTGCTCGCGCTCGCGCGCTTTCCGGTCGGCGACGGCAAGGGCGAACGTGCGGGGCTGATCGGCGCGCTCGCGCGCGATCTCGCGCTCGGCGACGATTTCGATCCGCTCGCGGCCGACTGGGCCGCGCCGTGGACGGGCCCGCGGCCGGCCGTGCTGCAGGCGCTCGACACATCGCCGTGGCGCCATGCGGGCGACACGCGCGAGCGGCTCGAACGGCTCGCGCAGCAGTGGCTCGACGGCGTGTGTGCGGCCGGCACGTCCGGCGCTTCCGGGATCGGCACGACGCCGCCCGGCGACTGGCCGCATACGCTCGCCGTCATCGGACGCGTGCGCGCGACGCTGATGCCCGCGCTCGACGCGTGCGGCGGCGAGGAACTGCGCCAGTTGCTGCGCGGGCTCGACGGCCGCTTCGTGCCGCCGGGGCCGAGCGGCTCGCCGTCGCGCGGCCGCCCCGACGTACTGCCGACGGGCCGCAACTTCTATTCGGTCGATACGCGCGCGGTGCCGACGCAGGCCGCGTGGTCGCTCGGGCTGAAATCCGCGCAGCAGCTGATCGAACGTCATCTGCAGGATCACGGCGACTATCCGCGCGCGATCGGGCTGTCGGTCTGGGGGACGGCCACGATGCGCACCGGCGGCGACGACATCGCGCAGGCGTTCGCGCTGCTCGGCGTGCGGCCGAAATGGGCGCACGGCAGCCATCGCGTGACCGACTTCGAGATCCTGCCGATCGAGATCTTCGACCGGCCGCGCATCGACGTGACGCTGCGCGTGTCCGGCTTCTTCCGCGACGCGTTCCCGAACCTGATGCACCTGTTCGATGCAGCCGTGCAGGCCGTCGCCGCGCTCGACGAACCCGAGGAACTGAACCCGATCCGCGCGCGCGTCGAGCGCGAACGCGCAACGTGGATCGAGCGGGGCGTGGCGCCGGACGAAGCGCGGCGCCGTGCCGGCTGGCGCGTGTTCGGCGCGCGGCCGGGCAGCTACGGCGCCGGCCTGCAGGACCTGATCGACCAGCGCCGCTGGCAGAGCGACGCCGATCTCGCCGATGCGTACCGCCAGTGGGGCGGCCATGCGTACGCGCAGAACAGCGCGGGCGAGCCCGCGCCCGACGTGTTCGGCGAGCGGCTCGCGACGATCGACGTCGTCATGCAGAACCAGGACAGCCGCGAACACGACATCCTCGATTCGAACGACTACTACCAGTTCCAGGGCGGGATGACGGCGGCCGTGCGACACCTGTCCGGGCAACAGCCGAGCATCTACCACGGCGACCATGCGAACCCCGTCGCGCCGAAGATGCGCACGCTGCGCGAGGAAATCGCGCGCGTGATCCGCTCGCGCGTCGTCAACCCGAAATGGCTCGACGGCGTGAAGCGTCACGGTTACAAGGGCGCGGCCGAAATGGCCGCGACCGTCGACTACCTGTACGGCTATGACGCGACCGCGCGCGTGCTGTCGGACCACCAGTACGCGCTCGTCGCCGACGCGTACCTGTTCGACGACGACACGCGCGCGTTCCTCGAACGCCACAACCCGAAGGCGCTGCACGGCATCTGCGAACGCTTCGTCGAAGCGATGCAGCGCGGGCTGTGGCAGCAGCCGGGCGACTATCGCGAGCGGATCGAAGCGGTCTGGCTCGACAGCGAACAACTTCAGGAAGGAGGACGGCGATGACCGATCCGACGACGCAGCAAGCACGCGCGGTGTTCCCGTTCGCGGCGCTGGTCGCGCAGCAACCGCTGCAGCAGGCACTGCTGCTCGCGGCGATCGACCCGTCGCTCGGCGGCGTGCTCGTCAGCGGGCCGCGCGGCACCGCGAAATCGACCGCCGCGCGCGCGCTCGCCGAACTGCTGCCCGAAGGGGCATTCGTCACGCTGCCGCTGTCGGCGAGCGACGAGCAGGTCACGGGCACGCTCGATCTCGCGCATGCGCTCGCGGAAAACGGCGTGCGCTTCCGGCCGGGCCTGCTCGCGCGCGCGCATCGCGGCGTGCTGTACGTCGACGAGGTGAACCTGCTCGCCGACGGGCTCGTCGATACGCTGCTCGACGTCGCCGCGAGCGGCGTGAACGTGGTCGAGCGCGATGGCGTGTCGCATGCGCACGACGCGCGCTTCGTGCTGGTCGGCACGATGAACCCCGAGGAAGGCGAACTGCGCCCGCAATTGCTCGACCGCTTCGGGCTGATGGTCGAACTCGGGAACTGCTTCGACGCCCCGCAGCGCGAGCAGATCGTGAAGGCGCGCCTCGCGTTCGATCTCGATCCGGGCGCGTTTCGTGCACGTCACGCGACTGCACAGCGCGACCTCCGCGACCGGATCCACGCGGCGCGGGCAAAGTTGTCGACGCTGGATTTCGACGATGCGGTTCACGCGCGCGTCAGCGCGCTGTGCATCGACGCGGCGGTCGACGGCCTGCGCGCCGACCTCGTGATGCTGCGCGCCGCGCGCGCGCTCGCGGCGCTGGAACAGGCCGACGCGGTGACGGTGTCACATGTCGAACGCGTGGCCGACGCGGTGCTGCGGCATCGGCGTCATGCGGGTGCGCCGCCGTCTTCAGGCGCGTCGCAGTCGAATGCAGAGGGCGGCGGCGACCGCGACGACCCTACGCCGCCGGACCTGCGCCGGCAGCCCGATCATCGACCGGGCGCGGCACGAAACGATGCAACGGCGTCGCAAGGCGACTGGGGCTACCTGCCGCCCGAGTCCGCCGGACTGCGCGACGTGAAAAGCGTGGTGCCGTTGCCGCTAAAAAAACGCTGAGCCATCGAGCCGACGCCGCCGCGAACACCGTTCGCGGTCCTCGATGGCAGCCAGGCGCTGCCGCGCGCGTGCCGGGTACGGTGCGTGCCGGCACGGCCGTTGCATGGCCGGCGACGCTTGCCGCGAAGCGCGGCGGCCCGCTGCACGCCGACCACCTGCGTTTCCGCAAGCAGGCCGGCACGCCGCGCGCACTTCATTGCTTCGTGCTCGACTGTTCGGCGTCGATGCTGTCGCACGAACGGCTCGCGCTCGCGAAAGGGCTGATCGTCGCGTATTTCGACCAGGCCGCGCGCGACCGCGTGGCAACCGCGCTGATCTGTTTCGGCGGCAACGGCGCCGCGCGGCACTTCGGCCCGGCCGTGCCGCGCTGGTGGAATGCGCGCTGGCTCGAGCCGGTGGACGGCGGCGGCGGCACGCCGCTTGCGGACGGCATTGCCGCCGCCGCGCACTTGCTCGCCCGCGCCGCCCGGCGCACGCCGGACCAGCAGCGCTGGCTGTGGGTGCTGTCCGATGGGCGCACGCGCGAAACGCCGCCGAAACCGGCGGCCGCCGATCACGTCGTGTTCGTCGATTTCGACGATGCAGCCGTGCGGCTCGGGCAGGGCAGGCGGCTCGCCGATGCATGGGGGGCGCAATGGATGACGGCCGCGTCGCTGTGCCCCGGGCTGGCCGGCTGATCCGATGATCGGGCGCGCGGGCCGGGCGCGCCGAGCGCCCGCGCTGCGCTATGATCGCCGTTTCTACTCACCGGAATGCCTGCCATGCAAGTACTCGTCGATGCCGACGCGTGTCCCGCCGTCATCAAGGACATGCTGTTTCGCGCCGCGCGTCGTGCCGAGATCTGCGTGACGCTGGTCGCGAACCAGTTCCTGCGCACGCCGCCGTCGCCGTTCATCAAGGCGCTGCAGGTGCCGGCCGGCTTCGACGTGGCCGATGCGCGGATCGTCGAGCTCGCGGCCGCCGGCGATCTCGTGATCACCGCCGACATCCCGCTGGCCGCCGCCGTCCTCGACAAGGGCGCGCATGCGCTCGACCCGCGCGGCAACTGGTTCAGCCGCGAGAACATCGAGGAGCGCCTGTCGACGCGCGCGATGATGGATCAGCTGCGCAGCGCGGGCATCGATACGGGCGGGCCGGCCCCGTTCAGCGCACGCGACGGCAAGGCGTTCGCGTCGCAGCTCGACCGGTTCCTGGCACGCCACGGCAAGCCGTGACACGTCAGGCCCGCGCGTCGGTCGTGCGATACGTCACCGGTTTCGCGTCGAACCGTCCGCTACGGCAGAATACGGATGCTGCCCCGGCATCGATGTCGTGGCGCGAACGACCCACCGGAGGGCATGGATGTCACCGACTCAACTTCTCGTTCCAACGTTCACCCAGATGCTGCGCGCGCAATCCGCGTGGCTCGACAAGGCCGTGGCGCACCGGCAGGCCGGGGGCCACGCGCCCGATGCGGTGCTGACGCTGAAGCTCGCGCCCGACATGTATCCGCTCGCCGCGCAGGTGCGGTTTTCGTGCTTCCAGGCCATGGAACCCGTCTACCGGCTGCGCGGCGAACCGCTGCCGGACGCGCTGCTGGCGTTGCGGGAAGCGGGCTGGCATGCCGATGCGCAGCCCGGCACGCTGGGCGACGCGCAGGGCATCCTCGCCGGCACGATCGCGTTCCTCGGCGAACTCGCGCCCGACGCCCTCGACGGCGGCGCCGCGCTGCCGATCGCCCTCGCACTGCCGAACGGCATCGCGTTCGACATGACGGGCGAGCAGTACGTGCGCGACTGGGCGCTGCCGCAGTTCTATTTTCATTCGATCGCCGCGTACGCGATCCTGCGCCATCACGGCGTCGAGCTGGGCAAGGCCGACTACGTGCCGCACATGCTGGCCTACGTGCGGCCCGGCACGATTCCGCAGGGTTGAACGGTTGAGCGGACGAACCCGCCGCCGCGCACCGGCATGACACGCGCCCTGTTCATCTGCAGCCGCAATCGGCTGCGCAGCCCGACGGCCGAGGCGGTGTTCGCCGCGTGGCCGGGCGTCGAAACCGACTCCGCGGGCCTCGCGCCCGACGCGGATACGCGTCTGTCCGCGGAACAGCTCGAATGGGCCGAGATCGTGTTCGTGATGGAACGCGCGCACAAGGCGAAGCTGTCCGCCCAATTCGGCGCCCGGCTGAAGCACAAGAAGATCGTCTGTCTCGACATCCCCGACCGCTACGCATACATGCAGCCCGAACTGGTCGCGCTGCTCGAGCGCAAGGCCGGGCCATTGCTGCGCGCGTGAGCCGCGCGGGCCGGTTCAGCGCGAGCGAAGCGGCCCGTCCGCGAGCGCGGAAAAGCGGTCGAGGTGCAGCAGCTCGATGATCTTGCGGGTCGGCACGCTCGCACGCAGCGTCTCCAGCCGCTCGACGTCGAACCACTTGCAGCGCGCGATCTCGTTGCTCGCGCGTGGCGTCAGGTGTTTCGGCACGTCGGCCACGAACACGTGATGGAGCTTCGTGAGGCCGCCGAACTGCACCGCGTAGTCGAGCGCGAGCCCCTCCAGCCGCGTCTCCTCCGCCAGTTCCCGCTGCGCGGCCTCCAGCGGCGTCTCGCCGCGCCGGATCGTGCCGCCCGGCAGCGACCAGCGCGCCGCGGTACGGGCGACCAGCAGCACGCTGCTGCGCTGGCGGCACACGATCGTGGCGCGTTCCTTGATGCTGACGACGGTATCCGGCCCGGTATTCATGTTCGGCAAAACAAAACAGGTGCTCAATCGTGGAGGGAAATGCACGTCGGCCGATCGCCGGGCACGACGGCATGCAAGCCGCCGCGCCGATCATACCGGCCGTTCGTGACAGTTCCGTGCGTTGCCGCGCGCAACGCGGATCACGTCACGCGTGCGTGTCGATCCCCGTGCGCGCCGGCTTTCCGGACCGCCCGTGGCGCTGCTTGTGGACGGTACGCCGGTGGTGATGCGGCGGCGTCACATGCGGGCGCACCGGCGCGGGTCGTGCCACCGGCGCGGCGGCCCGCGGCTGCAATTGTCCCTCGCCAAAATGGAAGGTCTGGGTTTGCGCGCGGGCGACGCCCAGCGTCGACGCCAGCAGGATGGCCGCGAGCAGCATGCGTTTCATGAAATCTCCGTCTTTCTTCAGTTGAGCACCGTCCGCCAGCTTAGCGAATCGCGGCCCGGCGCGGCAACCGGCCGGCGTTCGGTGTCGTCCCCACTTGCGGCCGGCCGCGTTCTCGGCGCGGCCGCCGGGACATCTCCGGCTTGACAACGAAATTCGTGAGTGTGAATATAAATTCACGCACAAGAATTATTCTTCAAGTCCGGAAAACCGTGCCGCCGCTGTCGGCACGGCGGAACCGGCGGTCCGATCAACCGGAAGCAGGAGCGAGACGCATGGCGGAACTGGAACAGCAGGGCGCGTTGGCGGGGTTGCGCATCATCGATCTGTCGCGGGTGCTGGGCGGCCCGTATGCGACGCAGATCCTCGCCGACCACGGCGCGGAAGTGATCAAGGTCGAACCGCCGTCAGGCGACGAGACGCGCACCTGGGGGCCGCCGTTCGACGGCGACACGGCGTCGTATTTCCTCGGCGTGAACCGCAACAAGCTCGGCATCGCGCTCGACCTGACGCAGCCGGCGGATCGCGAGCGGCTGCTCGGCCTGCTCGAGCACGCCGATGCGCTGGTCGAGAACTTCAAGATCGGCACGATGGAGCGCTGGGGCCTCGGCTTCGACACGCTGCACGCGCGCTTTCCGCGCCTCGTCCATTGCCGCGTGTCGGGCTTCGGCGCGGACGGCCCGCTCGGCGGGCTGCCCGGCTACGACGCGGCCGTGCAGGCGCTGGCCGGGCTGATGAGCGTGAACGGCGAGGCGGGCGGCGCGCCGCTGCGCGTCGGCGTGCCGATCGTCGATCTCGTCACCGGGCTGAACGCGGCGCTCGGCGTGCTGATGGCGCTGCGCGAACGCGATGCGAGCGGGCGCGGCCAGTTCGTCGAAGCGACGCTGTTCGACTGCGCGCTGTCGATCCTGCATCCGCATACGCCGAATTTCTTCCATTCCGGGAAGGCGCCGGTGCGCACCGGCAACGCGCATCCGAACATCACGCCGTACGACAGCTTTCCGACCGCGAGCGTCGACATCTTTCTCGCGGTCGGCAACAACGGGCAGTTCGCCGCGCTGTGCAACGTGCTCGGCACGCGCGACTGGCCCGACGATCCGCGCTTCGCCGACAACCGCGCGCGCAGCGCGAACCGCGCCGCGTTGCGCGCGCTGCTCGAAACGGCGCTCGCCGCACACGACGGCGCGGCGCTCGCCGAGCAGCTGATGCGCCGCGGCGTGCCATGCGCGCCCGTGCTCGGGCTCGATGCGGCGCTCGACCATCCGCACGTCGCGCATCGGCAGATGAAGGTCGAACTGGGCCGGCATCGCGGCATCGCGTCGCCGATCAAGCTCGGCCGAACGCCGGCCACGTACCGGCGGCCGCCGCCGGCGCTGAACGAACACGCGGCGCAGGTGTTTGCCGACGACGATCGCGACAGCACCGACAGCCGGCCGCGTCGCAACTGACACGCAACACGGCCTGCGGCCGTGCGGTGGCGCCCGACGCCGCCGCACGAGCGCGCGCGCCTTCGGACATCACGCCATGCCGCGCCCGACGCGCGCCGGCACAAGAGGAGACACATCATGCTCGCTTGGATCGGCGCGATCGCGATCGTCGCGCTGTTCGGCCTGATCATCACGAAGCGGCTGGCGCCGCTCGTCGCACTGATCGTCGTGCCGGTGGCCGCGTCGCTCGCGGCCGGCTTCGGACTCTCGACCGGCACGTTCATCGTGCGCGGCGTGCAGAACATCGGCCCGATCGCCGGGATGTTCGTTTTTGCGATTCTATTTTTCGGAATCCTCACCGATGCGGGGATGCTCGATCCGATCATCGCGGGCGTGCTGCGCGTGATCGGCTGCCATCCGCCGCGCATCGTGACGGGCTCGGCGCTGCTCGCGCTGCTGATCCACCTGGACGGCTCGGGCGCCGTCACGTTTCTCGTCACGCTGCCCGCGATGATGCCGCTCTATACGCGGCTCGGCATGGACCGGCGGATTCTCGCGTGCGTCGCGTCGATGGCGGCCGGCGTCAACTTCCTGCCGTGGGTCGGCCCGATGCTGCGCGCGTCGGCGGCCTTGCACATCCCCGGCTCGGCGATCTTCATGCCGATGATCCCGGTGCAGATCGTCGGGCTCGCGTTCGTGTTCGGCACCGCTTACGTGCTCGGCGTGCGCGAGGCAAAGCGGCTCGGGCTCGATCGCGCCGGCGCGGCGTCGCTCGCGATCGCACCGCGCGAGCTGACCGACGCCGAGCGCGCACTGCGCCGGCCCGGCCGCTTCCGGATCAACCTGGCGCTGACGCTCGTCGTGCTCGGCACGCTGGTGTCGGGCATCGTCGACCCGATGGTGATGTTCATGCTCGGCACGGTCGCCGCGCTCGTCATCAACTATCCGGACGTGCAGGCGCAGCGCGAGCGGATCGACGCGCACGCGAAGGCCGCGCTGATGATGGCGAGCGTGCTGCTCGCGGCCGGCGCGTTCACCGGGATCATGTCCGGCACCGGGATGCTGAAGGCGATGGCCGAGGTCGTCGTCGCGCACGTGCCGGTCGAGCATGCGCGCCACATGCCGTTCGTGCTCGGCCTGCTGTCGATGCCGCTCAGCCTGCTGTTCGATCCCGATTCGTTCTACTTCGGCGTGCTGCCGGTGCTCGCGGAAAGCGCGAAGCTGCTCGGCGTGCCGCCGATCCAGATGGCGCAGGCCGCGCTGCTCGGCCAGATGACCACCGGGTTCCCGGTCAGTCCGCTCACGCCCGCGACGTTCCTGATCGTCGGCCTGACCGGCGTCGAACTGGCCGAGCACCAGAAGTTCACGATCCCGTTCCTGTTCGCCGCCACCGTGCTGATGGTCTTCGCCGCGGTCGTGGCGGGCGTGTTTCCGTTGTGAGCGTCCACCTGCCTGCCGCGCCGCGCCGGCTGCCGCCGAGGCCCCTCGAAGGCCGGCGTCGTCTTGAGCGCGGCGCGGCCGTTCACGTTTTCCTGGAGAGCAAATCCATGCAGTTCGACCTGACCGACGACCAGCGCGCGATCGAAAGCGCGATCGAGAAAATCTGCGAACGCTTCGGCGACGACTACTGGCTCGAGCGCGATCGCGCGGGCGGATTTCCATCCGACTTTCACGCGGCGCTCGCCGAGGCCGGCTGGCTCGGCATCGCGATGGACCCGGCCCACGGCGGCGCCGGGCTCGGGATGACCGAGGCCGCGCTGATGATGCGCACGATCAGCGCGTCGGGCGCCGGCCTGTCGGGTGCCTCGGCCGTCCACATGAACATCTTCGGGCTGAACCCGGTGCAGGTGTTCGGCAACGACGCGCAGAAGGCGCGCTTCCTGCCGCCGCTGATCGCCGGGCGCGACAAGGCCTGCTTCGCGGTGACCGAGCCCGACGCCGGCCTCGACACGACGCACCTGAGCACGCAGGCGCGCCGCGACGGCGACCACTACGTGCTGAGCGGCCGCAAGATCTGGATCTCGACCGCGCAGGTCGCGAACAAGATGCTGATCATCGCGCGCACGACGCCGCTCGACCAGGTCGCGAAGCCGACCGACGGCTTGAGCCTGTTCTACACCGACCTCGACCGTTCGCGCGTCGAGGTGCGCGAGATCGAGAAAATGGGCCGCAAGGCCGTCGATTCGAACATGCTGTTCATCGACGACCTGCGCGTGCCGCGCGACGACCTGATCGGCAACGAAGGCGAAGGCTTCCGCTACCTGCTGCACGGGCTGAACCCCGAGCGGATCCTGATCGCCGCCGAGGCGATCGGCCTCGGTCAGGCCGCGCTGCGCCGCGCGACGCAGTATGCGTGCGAGCGCGTCGTGTTCGGCCGGCCGATCGGGCAGAACCAGTCGATCCAGCATCCGCTCGCGCAAGCGTGGATGCAGCTCGAGGCCGCGTGGCTGATGGTGATGAAAGCCGCGACGCGCTACGACGCGGGGCAGCCGTGCGGCGCGGAGGCGAACGCCGCGAAGTACCTCGGCGCGGAAGCCGCGTTCCAGGCGTGCCAGACGGCGATCGCGACGCACGGCGGGATGGGCTATGCGAAGGAATACCATGTCGAGCGCTACCTGCGCGAGTGTATGATTCCGAGGCTCGCGCCCGTGAGTCCGCAACTGATCCTGTGCTACATCGCGGAGAAGGTGCTCGGGCTGCCGAAGTCGTACTGACACGCGGCGGCTCGCCCGGCGCGCGTTTCCCGTTCCGAATCAAGCGCTCGTCATGGACGTCAAACTCGTTGCCCGCACGCTCGATCTCTTCGAGCTGTTCGCCGCCGAACGGCGGCCGCTGCCGCTCACCGAACTCGCGCGCCTGCTCAACGTGCCGGCGTCGAGTTGCCTGGCGATGGCGCGCACGCTCGTGAGCCGCGGCTATCTGTACGAGGTGCGCAAGCGCGGCGGCTACTATCCGACGCGGCGCCTGCAGACGATCGCCGCCGCGATCGACGCGACCGATCCCGTCGTCGACATCGTGCATCCGCATCTCGTCGCGCTGCGCGACGCGAGCCGCGAGACGGCCGTGCTCGGCAAGATCCAGGGCGCGTCGGTCACGTATCTCGACGTCGTCGAGTCGGAGCAGGCGATCCGCTATACGCGCCAGCCGGGCGAGCTGCGCCCGCTGCATGCGAACTCGATCGGCAAGGCGATCTTCGCGGAACTCGCGAGCGACGCGCAGCAAGCGCTCGGCGCGCAGTTGTCGTTCGAGCGCTTCACCGATGCGACGGTGGCCGACCTGCCGGCGCTCGTCGCGCAAACCGCGCGGTTTCGTGAACTCGGCTGGGCCGAGAACTTCGGCGAGAGCGCGCCCGAGCTGTCGGCGATCGCGGTCGCGCTGACGCTCGACGGCGACTGGTACGGGCTGTCGGTCGTCGGGCCGACCGAGCGGATCCGCCAGCATCGCGACACGCATGCGGCGCTGCTGGTCGATGCGAAGGCGCGGCTGCTGGCCGAGCAGGGGCGCGGGTAGCAAGGACCGCGAAGCGGGGCAGGGGCGCTTGCTTCGCTTCGCGGCCCGTTCACTGCGATGCAGGATGGCACCTGGGAGGGGTCGCATTCAGCGTGACATGCGCATTCGCGAGCGTGAATGTTTCGCCCTGAACGTCACTCATCCCGATCATCGGCGTAACGCCCACCATCTGCCGCAGTTGCGCATCAGTCTTCGGCTGGCCCGCCGACTTGATGCCGCGTCGAGTTGCGCGTAGATCGCTTGCGCGTCGCTGGTCACGGTCGCGCCCATGTCAGGGGGCGAGACCGTAGTCCGTCGTCATCAGATTCACCGCGTCGAGCGCGACAATCACGAAACTCGAAAAATCACAAAAAAATGATGACAAGTCGAAGTGACGCGTATACATTACATCGAGATTGCTCGACAATAATTATATAAACGATCCCCATATTTGCTTCCAAAACAAAGCTATTGAAGCATGAATTTTTTATGTGATATGGGGAACACAATGGCCGAAAAGAGAAACTCGTTGCTCGAAATTGATCACATGCCCAATGTTGCGAGGAAGCGGCGCAAATTGTTGGGTATGTCGATTGTCACCCCCGCAACCATGATGTTGAGCCCGCTGCGGAGCTGGGCCCAAGGCCATGGTCCCGCCGATGACATGATGCCTCCAATCAATATAACGGCGCCCCATGATTACAGCCTTCCAATGGCAACTCCGAATGGCCCCGCCGGCGGATATGTTTGGGCTCCTGGCATGGAAGATATTCGCGGTGGAATTTGGCAAATCGGGCAGTTCAGGCTGGTGAACGGAAAGAGGGTTTTTGAAGCCGCCGCCGCGAAAGATCCACTTGAAATGTTGCGCCAATTCGCATACGGCATTGAATTGGCAAGCAACCGCGTCATTCGAGCTCAAATTGCGACCTATGGTCTTTTTACGCAATGGTTGGCCAATAACGGCTGGCAGAGCATTGCTGGAGCCAGCCAGTACGAGCTCTCCAATATGCAAATAGGTGGCTTGACGACGGCATTTGGTATTTTTAGCAATTATTATTTCAGCCACCTTCCTTCGCCGCCGATATCCGATTTCAAGTTTTACGCTACGCCATTTTTCCCGTTGGCCGCATACGACTATTGGATTCGAGGAGACGGCAGCCCGAGATCCGTTGATTTGAGGTCCCTCCATCTCAAAATCGGAGCCGCCGAAATTGGTCCAATTCGAAGCATCATCGTTAACGACGGAATGGGACCCGGAACATACCCAATAGATGCGGCGTTCAGCACAAATCTTCTTAGCGATCACGAGTACATAGTCGGGTCGGCGTTAGGCCGAGTCAGCGGGCATGTTACCGGGCAGCTAACATTAGATATCGACGGAAGCTTCAATTTCAACGGGGAATATACACTCAACCCTGACAAATTCGATTTTGATGCATCGAATTCTCGGCCAGCGGTTCAGGAGGCGCTCACCACACTGATTCGAGTAATTGGCTCATTTACCGGGCATCACGATTATATGATTTACTTCACTGGTTCTCAGCCGTTGAACATTCGAGGCACCAGGGCCAGCATAAGAGCAACGAACCCCGGCGGTGGCGCAGTACACGTTCCCTCCATAGGGCGCGGACGAGAAAGGCCGTCAATCAATTAATTAATAATTTTTCAGAAATGTCGAATTACTGCTTCGATTTTTGATTGATGGAGGTGTGATGCCGAAAGCATATTTCTCCAAATTCTTTAAATTCATGCTCGCCGCTGTTTTTTTGATTGCGCTGCTAGCTGCATTACTGATAGGCGTTATGGCATATATTCGAGATGATGGAGGTGACGCGGCCTGCCCAAATCTCTCCACGTCCCAGATGCGGGCTTATCTAAGCAAGTATGCCAAGCATAACAATTTGTCGAATGTAACGTTTGATGAGGCTGCGGAGTATTTGGTGGATCTGCAGCAATGGAAAATTCCTTACCGCGTCGACAATCATCGTTATGTAGCAAAAATGACCTGCAAAGGCTTTGTGGTTGACAATGTAGGTCCTTTTGATTGACCCCCCAAAAAAACGTGGATTGACGAGTTCGGGGATATCGAATCGCCCGTTCAACTTCATGGCCTCCATGCATCATGGAGGGGCGGGCGAGCGACGAGCGGGAGGCATCGATTGGCAGAGATTCTTGCGCCCAAGCAACTGTCGCCGGACGATTCCACTAGCTAAGGGCGCAAGGCGGGACTGTCGCTCCATCCGCATCGAAGTTCAGCGATACCAGCGCGGCGTATAAACCCACTCACGCCCGTCGCCGATCGCGAAACGCCGCGTCGTCGACGAACCGACGATCACCATCGTGCGCATGTCCACCTGATCGCTGCGCAGCGCGCCGAGCGTCGTCGTCACGAGCGTCGCGCCGGGCCGGCCGATGTCGCGGCCGAGCACGACGACCGTGTCGGCCGCGCGGTGCGCGCGCACCGCATCGAGCGCACGATCGAGCTGCCACGGCCGCGCACGCGAGATCGGGTTGTAGAACGCCATCACCAGATCGGCTTGCGCCGCGTGCCGCAGGCGCGTCTCGATCACGTCCCACGGCTTCAGGTTGTCCGACAGCGAGATCGCGCAGAAATCGTGGCCGAGCGGCGCGCCGGCCTGCGCGGCGGTCGCGAGCGATGCCGATACGCCGGGTTCGATGCGCAGTTCGACCGCGGCCCAGCGCGGATTGCGCGCTTCGTCTAGTGCTTCGAGCACGGCCGCGGCCATCGCGAACACGCCGGGATCGCCCGACGAGACGACAGCGACGCGCCGGCCCTGGGCCGCCAGTTCGAACGCATGACGCGCGCGCTGCATTTCCTCGCGATTGTCGGTGCCGTGCACGCGCTGCTCCGCGCGGAACGGGCCGGCCATCGTCACGTAGGTCGTATAGCCGAGGATATCGGTGGCGTCCGCGAGCGCGCCGCGCGCCGCGGGCGTGAGCCACGCGGCGTCGCCCGGGCCGAGGCCGAGCACCGTCAGGCGGCCGCGTGCACGGCCGAGCGTGGCGGGGTCGACCGGTTGCGCCGCGACCGCGCAGGCGAGGCCATCGGACGTTGCGCGCAACGTATGCGCGACACGCAACGTGCTGCCGAGCAAGGCGGCCGCATCGGTGTCTCCAGCGCCATCGCTATTGCCATCGACATCGACATCGACATCGACAAAGCGCAGCGGCACGTCCAGCGCTCGAGCCGCCGCTTCAACCCGTGCATCGCCGAGCAACGTCGCCGGTGCGACGAGCGCGGCAAGCGCCAGCCGCGCGAGGCCGTGCGCGTCGAGCAGCGCGTCGATGCGTTCGGCAAGCGACGGCGCCGCGTCCGCCCGCACGCCGCGCGCATCGACACCGACCACCACGCTGCGCGGATGGATCACGAGTTCGTCGCGCGCGCCGCGCCATGCATCGGGCGTCACGCGGATCGCATGCGCGGCCGCGTCGTCGCGCGGCAGCGCGACGTCGTCGAGCCACGGCGCCGCGCCGTCGACGCGCGTGGCTGCGCCCGCGAGCAGGTCGGACACGAAGCGCTTGCCTTGCTGGAGATCGGCGAGCGCATAGCCGTCGGGCGGATTGAGCACGCACGCGCCGAAGCGCAGCTCGCCGCTCGTGGTGATCGCCGGCGCGACGCCGAGGCATGCGGCGATTTCGCGCGCGATCACGTTGACGCCCGTCAGCCCGCCGAGCAGCGGCACGACGGCCGAACCGTCTTCCGCGACCGCGAGCACCGGCGGCTCGACACCCTTGTCGGCGAGTGCCGGCGCGACGCAACGGATCACGATGCCGGCCGCACACAACGCGACGATCGGCAAGCCGCGCGCGTAGAGCGCGCGCAGGTGCGCGCCGAGCTCGTCGAACGGCACGTCGGCCTCGACGCGCGACGCGAGCCCGTGCACGGCGGCGCCCGGATAACGCGCCTGGATGCGCCGCGCGGTATCGAGCGCGCCCGCGCCGAGAATCACGATCGCGGGCGGAGTCGTCATCCTTGCCATTTTTCCCCCGGGACGACGAGCAGCGAGAAATACGGCGACGCCATCGGATCGACTTCGTCGAGCGGCACGATGCGCTGGGCCGCCATCGTCGCGCGCTCGACGTACAGCGCGCGCTTCGCGAGCCCCAGTTCGTCGAGCACGCGCCGCACCTTGTCGAAGTTGCGGCCGAGCTTCATCACGACGGCCGCGTCGGCCTGCGCGAGCCGCGCGCGCAATTCGTCCTCCGGCAGCACGCCGGACAGCACCGACAGGCTCTGGTTGCGATAGACGAGCGGCTGGCCGAGCACGGCCGTGCCGCCGAGCATCGCGCACACGCCCGGGATCACTTCGGTGTCGTAGCGCGGCGCAAGGCGATCGTGCAGGTACATGTACGACCCGTAGAAGAACGGGTCGCCTTCGCAGATCACCGCGACGTCGCGTCCGGCGTCGAGATGCGACGCGACGATCTCGGCCGCCGTGTCGTAGAAGTCGGCAATCACGGTCTCGTAGCAAAGCGGCGGCGCCAGCGCCTCGGTCGTCACCGGATAGACGAGCGGCAGTTGCGTCTGCGCGTCGCGCAGGTGCGCCTCGACGATTCCGTACGCATTGCCCTTCTTGCCCTTCGCGACGAAATACGCGACCACCGGCGCGGCCTGCAGCACGCGCAGCGCCTTGATCGTCATCAGTTCTGGATCGCCGGGGCCGACGCCGACCCCGAACAGGCGTCCGCGCGGGGCCGTCATTCGGCCTCCGTCGCGAGTGCGTTGACCGCGGCAGCGGCCATCGCGCTGCCGCCGCGCCGGCCGAGCAGCGCGACGTACGGCACGCCGCGGCTGTCGGCGTCGAGCGCCGCCTTCGATTCGGCCGCGCCGATGAAGCCGACCGGAAAGCCGAGGATCAGCGCGGGGCGCGGCGCACCGGCGTCGATCATGTCGAGCAGGTGGAACAGCGCGGTCGGCGCATTGCCGATCACGACGACGCTGCCGGCCAGATGCGGGCGCCACAGTTCGAGCGCCGCGGCCGAGCGCGTGTTGCCGAGATGCCGCGCGAGGTCGGGCACTTCCGGTTCGCCGAGTGTGCAGATCACGCGATTGCCGGCCGGCAGCCGCGCGCGCGTGATGCCTTCGGCAACCATCTTCGCGTCGCACAGGATCGGCGCGCCAGCCGCGAGCGCCGTACGGCCCGCCGTGCCAGCGCCGGCCGAGAAGCGCAGGTCGTAGGCGACATCGACCATCCCGCACGCGTGGATCACGCGCACCGCGAGTTTCTCGAGATCGGGCGGAACCTGCGACAGGTCGGCCTCGGCGCGGATCGTCGCGAACGACTGGCGGTAGATTTCCTGCCCGTCGCGAATGTAGTCAAGCATCGGTGGTGTCCTGGCTGTGGCGCGCGCCCGTCAGTCGGGCCGCGGCCTGGTCAATCGTCAGATGGCGCGCGAGCGGGGCGCCGAGGCCCGCGGCAGCATCGCGCCGGTAAAGGTCGTAGCGCGCGGGCGCGACCGCGACGAGCGTATGCGTCGCGGGGTGCGGCAGCGCACAGTGGCGCTCGCAGCCGGTCAGGTGCACGTCGACCGGATGGCCGACGCGCGCGGCCAGCGCGAGCGCATCGCGTTTCGTATCGGCGCGCGACTTCGCGCAGCCCGCGCTGCCGGTGCAGGCGACCAGCGCCGCCAGCGGGTCGGATGTCGTGCACACGAGCCCGAGCGACGCGAGCGCGTCGAGCACGGCCGGCGCACGTTCGTGCCGCACGCCGTGCACGAACACGCCTTGCCACGGCGTCATCGACAGCGTGCCGTCGCCGTCGGCGTCGGCCAGCGCCGCGAGCCGTTCCAGTTGCGACGCGTCGAGCCGGCCGAGCACGAACTGCGCGCCGACGCTGCAGCGATCCGCGTCGCGCGACGGCCGTGCACCGAAACGCAGCGCGGCATCCGCTTGCGTGCGCCGCCAGCCGGCCAGTGCCGGATCGGCTTCGAGCGGGAAGGGTACGTAATGCTGCGCGCGCTCGCGCAACGCGCGTGCGCCGCCGGTCGCGAGCCACGCGCGCATCCGCGTGACGTCGGCCGGCGCGAGATCGAGGAACGCCAGCAGCAACGCGCGGACGAGCGCGACGGTCTGGTCCGGCGCCACGTCGAACGCAGCGGGCGGATCGCCGGGCGCGACCGGCGGACAGCCGGCCAGGCCCGCGGCGATGCGGACCGCGCCGTCGCCGCGACGCCACGCGGCGAGCCAGATGTCGTGCGGATGATCGAGCGCCGCGACCGATTCGCCGCCGTCGAGCTGGATCGAGAATTTCGGCGACAGTTCGCCGCGGCGCGGCTCGTGCGTCAGCATGTCGAGCAGCGCAAGCGCGAGTGCGCGGCTGTCGAGCAGCGCGTCGGGATCGCGCCCCGCAAGCGGGCTGAGCATCAGGTTGCGGACGTCGTCGCTTGCGGCGAGCGCGGCGCGGTCGTCAGCGGCATCGCCCGCGTTGATGCGCGGGCCCAGGCCCGCGTCGAGCAACGCGTCGACCAGCGTATCGGCCGTGCCGTCGCGAATGCCGCGCAGCTGGAGATTCGCGCGATTGGTCGAGTCGATCGCGCCGGAGCCGCAGGCACGCGCGACGGCGGCGATCGCGCGCGCCTGCCGCGCGTCGAGCCGGCCGCCCGGCAGCTTGATCCGGCACAGCCCGCCGTCGGCGGCCGCGACGACGCGCACGAGCCCCGGGCAAGCCGAAGGGCGCACGACGGGCGAAGCAGGATTCGAATCGGGGGCGGATCTCAACGGGATACCGGGACAGTGTCGCGCCGCGGCCAACGCATCGGTACACCCCGCCCGACGCCGACTGGCACGCACGCACTTTCAGGCCGGCAGGTCTCCTGGCTGACAGGTCGGCGCCGGCTCCCGGCCTTCCCGGTGAAACCAGTGGCATGAGGGGGGAGATCGGCTCGCTGTCTACAGTTGCGGGGGCAGCCACAGCGGCGCGCGGCGCGCCCTGTGTTCCCTCTTCGGCCCCGAAGGGCACCGGCGAACGAACGGCCGTAGGATACCCGATTTCACCGGCGTTTCGGGACCCCCAGGCGACCGCCGGGCAGGCGCCGTGGCCGACGCGAAACGCGGCCCGGCGTCGGCTGCGCCGCAGATGAAACGCGCGGTGGAACACGGTACCATGCCGACTTTCGCAATGCGGACGGCCGCATCGGCGCCTTCATGGCCGCCGTGCGACGACTCGATGGAATCGGACGAAGGGGAAGGGTGCATGACGGCGTGGCTGACGGTAGTGGGCATCGGCGACGACGGCTACGCGGGGCTCGGGCGCGGCGCGCGACGCGCGCTGCTCGAAGCGAAGCGGGTCGTCGGCGCGAAGCGGCACCTCGACATGCTGCCCGCGCGGCTGCCGGCCGAACGCGCCGCGTGGCCGTCGCCGTTCGACCTGTCGGGCCTGCTCGCGCAGCGCGGTTCGCCCGTCTGCGTACTGGCGAGCGGCGACCCGATGCTGTTCGGCGTCGGCGCGACGCTCGCGCGCGAACTGTCCCCCGACGAATGGCGCGTGCTGCCCGCACCGTCGTCGCTGTCGCTGGCGGCCGCGCGGCTCGGCTGGGCGTTGCAGGACGTCGGCGCGGTGTCGCTCGTCGGCCGGCCGCTCGCGACGCTGGCGCGTCACCTGCTGCCGGGCCGGCGCCTGTTCGTGCTGAGCGCCGACGGCCGCACGCCGGCCACGGTCGCCGCCGAACTCGCCGCGCGCGGCTTCGGCCCGACGCGCATCAGCGTGTTCGAGCACCTCGGCGGCCCGCTCGAGCGGCGCATCGACGGGCTCGCGCAAGACTGGCACATCGACGAAACCGCCGCGCTCAATCTCGTCGCGCTGGACTGCCAGGCCGGCCCCGATGCGCCGCGCCGCGCACTCACGCCCGGCCTGCCCGACGACGCGTACCGCCACGACGGCCAGCTCACCAAGCGCGACATGCGCGCGCTGACGCTCGGACGCCTCGCGCCTGCCCCCGGCGAACTGTTGTGGGACGTCGGCGCGGGCAGCGGCTCGATCGGCATCGAGTGGATGCGCGCGCATCCGTCGTGCCAGGCGATCGCGATCGAGTCGCATGCGGAGCGGCAGCGCTTCATCGAGCACAACCGCGACGCGCTCGGCGTACCGGGCCTGCAACTCGTCGTGGGGCGCGCACCCGATGCGCTCGCGGGGCTCGCCGCGCCCGACGCGATCTTCATCGGCGGTGGCGCAACTGCAGCCGGCGTGCTCGACGCGTGCTGGTCGGCGCTGAAACCCGGCGGCCGGCTCGTCGCGAACGCGGTCACGCTGCAGGGCGAGCTGGCGCTCGCCGCCTGGCGCGACGCGCACGGCGGCACGCTCACGCGCGTATCGCTCGCGCACGCCGAGCCGCTCGGCCGCTTCGACACGTGGCGGCAGCCGTTGCCCGTCACGCTGTACGACGTGCGCAAGCCCGCTTCCACGTCGACCGACCTCGCGGACCCTGCCTGATGCGCGACGAAACCCCCGAACAACCGGCACCGCTGCGGTTCGGCTATACGACCGGCAGCTGCGCGACCGCGACGTCGCTCGCCGCCGCACGCCTGCTGCTCGCGGGCCGCGCGGACGATGCGGTCGAGATCGTGTTGCCGAAGGGGCAGCGCGTGATGATGCGGCTCGCGTTCTGCCGGGCCACGGCCGACGGTGCGGAAGCCGGCACGATCAAGGATGCCGGCGACGATCCGGACGTCACGCACGGCGCGCTGATCTTCGCGCGGGTCGCGCTCGCCGCCGCGCCCGGCGTGCGTTTTCACGCAGGGCCGGGGGTCGGCACCGTCACGCGCGCGGGGCTCACGCTGCCGGTCGGCGAACCGGCGATCAATCCGGTGCCGCGCCAGATGATGACCGCGCACCTCGACGCGCTCGCGGCCGAATACGGCTACCCGGGCGGCTTCGACGTGACGATCGGCGTCGAGGGCGGCGAGGCGCTCGCGCTGAAGACGATGAACCCGCGGCTGGGCATCGTCGGCGGCTTGTCGATTCTCGGCACGACCGGCATCGTGCGGCCGTTCTCGTGCTCGGCGTACATCGCGTCGATCCATCAGGGCATCGACGTCGCGCGCGCGAACGGGATCGCGCACATCGCCGCGTGCACGGGCAACGCGAGCGAGGATGCGATGCGTGCGCACTACGGCCTGCCCGACATGGCACTGATCGAAATGGGCGATTTCGCCGGCGCGGTGCTCAAGCACCTGCGCCGCGCGCCGGTCGCGCGCCTGTCGATGTGCGGCGGCTTCGGCAAGCTCAGCAAGCTCGCGGCCGGCCATCTCGACCTGCACAGCCGCCATTCGAGCATCGACCTGCCGCTGCTCGCGCAGTGGGCGGCCGAGGCGGGCGCGAACGACGCGCTGCAGGCCGCGATGCGCGCGGCGAACACCAGCCAGGAAGCGCTGAAGCTCGCGCAGGCCGAAGGCGTGCCGCTCGGCGACCTCGTCTGCGCGCACGCGCTGCGGGTCGCGCGCGACATCGTGCCGCCATCGGTTGCCGTCGAGATGTTCGCGATCGACCGGCAGGGCCGCTTCGTCGGGATCGCACGATGAGCGCGCGGATCCTGCTGCTCGGCGGCACCGGCGACGCGCTGAAGATCGCACGCGCGCTCGGCCCGGAACACGTCTATAGCCTCGCGGGGCTCGGCAAGGTGCCCGACGACTTGCGCTGCGAAGTACGCGTCGGCGGCTTCGGCGGGGCGGCCGGGCTCGCCGCGTATCTGCGCAGTGCCGGCATCGGCCTCGTGATCGACGCCACGCATCCGTATGCCGCGCGCATCAGCGCGAACGCGGCGGCGGCCGCGCGCGACGCAGGCGTGCCGCTGTGGGCGCTGCGCCGCGCGCCGTGGGCGCCGCAGCCCGGCGACGACTGGCGGATGGTCGACGACTGGGCCGGCATCGAGGCGGCGCTCGCGCCGTTCCGGCGGCCGCTGTTCACGCTCGGCCGCGAACCGCTCGCGCATCTCGACGCGATCCCGCCGCACCAGTTCTGGCTGGTGCGCTGCCTCGATGCGCATCCCGGCAACGCGCGCGCGCAGATCGTCGCCGCGCGCGGGCCGTTCACGCTCGAGAATGAACGCGCGCTGTTCGCGCTCGCGGGCATCGACGTCGTCGTCAGCAAGAACAGCGGCGGCGCCGCGACCGAAGCCAAGCTCGACGTCGCGCGCGAACGCCGGCTGCCGGTCGTGATGCTGCGCCGGCCGCCGCTGCCCGACGCCGACCGCGCGTTCGACTCGGCCGCCGCGCTGCTCGATGCACTCGACCCGGCCGCGCGTGCTTGATGTCGCGCGACCCGGCTGACCCATGAATTGACGGAGATTTTTCGATGACGGTGTATTTCATCGGCGCGGGCCCCGGCGACCCGGAGCTGATCACGGTAAAGGGCCAGCGCCTCGTGCGCACGTGCCCGGTGATCCTGTATGCAGGGTCGCTCGTGCCGCCGGCCGTGCTTGACGGCCATCGCGCGGAACAGGTCGTCAATACCGCCGAGCTCGACCTCGACGCGATCGTCGCGCTGCTCGCCGATGCGCATGCGAAAGGGCAGGACGTCGCGCGCGTGCATTCGGGCGATCCGTCGCTGTACGGTGCGATCGGCGAACAGATCCGCCGGCTGAAAGCGCTCGGGATTCCCTATGAAATCGTGCCGGGCGTGACGGCCACGGCCGCCTGCGCGGCGACGCTCGGGGTCGAGCTGACGCTGCCCGGTGTCGCGCAGACGGTGATCCTCACGCGCTTCGCGGGCAAGACGACGATGCCGGAAGGCGAAGCGCTCGGCGCGCTCGCTGCGCATCGCGCGACGCTCGCGATTCACCTCGGCGTGCGGCATCTCGCGCGGATCGTCGACGAAGTGCTGCCGCATTACGGGCCCGCGTGCCCGGTCGCGGTGATCTACCGCGCGAGCTGGCCCGACGAGGAACGCGTGACCGGCACGCTGGCCGACATCGTCGGCAAGGTGCAGGGCACGCAGATCGAACGCACCGCGCTGATCCTGATCGGGCGCGTGCTCGATGCGGAAGGGTTCGCGGATTCGACGCTGTACGCGAGCGGGGGGTGATTACACGTGTACAGAACGCAACGCATTGCGCGTTGCGAGGCATCGCGACAATGGGTTGCCTCGCGCGCCGGGCCGCCGATCAATACCCATCGTCGAACGGCGCTCACCGCATGAACCGGCGCGACCGAATGACAACGGGCAACCCCGCGAGCCGGCCACCGATCAATATCCATCGTCGAACGGCACTGCATGAACCGGCAACGGGCAACCGCGCGCCGGCCACGAACCGGGGCACTCCTTCACGCGCCGCGTCTGAGCGGCGCTACGCGCGCGCGACACGCCGCGCAAACTGCGGCGCGAAGCCGGCCGCCAGCGCGAACAGCACGACGCACAGGCATGCCATCGCGATCCATGCCGGCGTCAGATCCGCGAGATGCTGGCGCACGATGCCGGCCGTGAACGGAAACAACCCGGCGACCAGATAGCCGACGCCCTGCACGAACCCCGTCAGCGATGCCGCATCGGCCGGCGTCGCCGCATGATCGACCGTGACGATCAGCGACAGCGGAAACAGCGCGCCGATCCCCGCACCGAGCAGCAGCGCGGCCGGCATCGCGAGCGTGTCGGGCGCGGCCAGCATCACCAGCAATCCGACGAACAGCGACGCGATCGCCGCGTGCAGCGCGGGCCGGCGGTCGGGCAGGCGGTCGATCGTCGCCGAGATCGCCAGCCCCGCGACGACTTCCGCGAGCGTCACGCCGCCGAGCAGGCTGCCGGCCGCGGTCGGCGACCAGCCGAGCCGCATGTAGTACGGCGGCAGCCATGCGAGCACGAGGGTGTAGGCACCCGTCGCGATCCCGAAGAACATCGCGAGCCGCCAGGCCCGCGGCGAGCGCGACGGCCGCACCTGCATCGGCGGCGCGGCCGTCGGCCCGGACGCCGGTGCGTCGCCGCCACGACTGGCCAGCGGCCACGCGAGCGCCGCGACCGCGGCCGGCAGCGCCCAGCCCGCGAGCGCGACCAGCCAGCCCCAGCGGGCCGCGGCGAACGGCGCGACGACGCTCGCGAGCACCGCGCCGCCCATGATCGACGTCGAATAGACGCCCATGGCGCCGCCGATGCGCGTCGCGAAATGCGCCTTCACGAACCCCGGCAGCAGCGCCTGCACCATCGCGATCCCGATGCCCGCGCAACATGCGCTCGCGAGCAGCAGCCACGCGTGCTGCGCGCCGAACCGCGACGCGCACGCGAGCCCGATCAGCATGACGCCGAGCCATACGCCGCCGGCTATCCCCGTCACGCGCTGCAGCCGCCGCGCGCCGAGCGCGCCCAGGCCCATCAGCAGGATCGGAATCGTGGTCAGCAGGCTCGCCGCGCCGTCGCCGATGCCGGTCGCACGCTGGATCATGTCGAGCAGCGGACCGATCGCGGCCAGCGCGGGCCGCAGGTTCAACCCGACCAGTACGACGGCGGCCAGCCGCCAGCCGGGGGAAATGAAGCGATTCATGATGGAGTGGCCCTCGATATCGGAGCACGACACCTCCGTCAGGCGCGCCGTGCGTTTTCATGTAAAGTATCTCGACATCAAGATAAATGCGTATTTATCTCGACGTCAAGATAACTGGTGAGCCAAGGAGGGTTAATGGATCGAGCCGCGCATGCGCTCGCGCAATGGCGCGTCGAGCGTCCGGATCTGGATGCGTCGTCGATGCTCGTGATGGGACGGCTGCAGGAAGCCGCGCTCGTGATCGCGCGCGACGGTCTCAATCCGCTGTTTGCGCGCTACGGGATGCAGCCGGGCGAATTCGACGTGCTGGCGACGCTGCGGCGCAGCGGCGCGCCGTTCGCGCTGACACCGACCGCGCTGTACGACGCGCTGATGATGTCGTCGGGCGGGATGACCGCGCGCATCGACCGGCTGCAGAAGGCCGGCTGGGTCGAGCGCCGGCCGAACCCGGCCGACGGCCGCGGCACGCTCGTCGCGCTGACCGACGCCGGCCGCGCGCTGATCGACGATGCGGTGGTCGCGCACGTCGACAATCAGCGCGCGATGCTGGCCGCGCTGTCGGAGGCGGAGCAGGCGCAACTTGCGGCATTGCTCGAAAAGCTGCTGGCGGGATTGGGAGGAGAAGCGTCGGCGTCGGCTGCCAGGTAGCGCCGCCGCATCGTCACGAAGAACGAACGCGACGAGCGGGACATGGAAACACCGAAAGGAAGCGCGCGAAAGGAAGCGAGAGAACCGCCCGCCGCGCGCTGCGGCGGGCCGGACAAACGGCGGGCCGCACCGGGTGCGCCCGCCGCGCGGCTCAGCCGCGTGCCGGGATGTTGAGCCCGCGCGCGACGGCCGGACGCGCGACGAACGCGTCGAGCGCCCGCGCGACATGCCGGAACTCGCTGAAGCCGACGAGATCGCCCGCCTCGTAGAACCCGACCAGGTTGCGCACCCACGGGAAGATCGCGATGTCGGCAATCGTGTACGTATCGCCCATCACCCACTTGCGGTTCGCGAGATGCGCGTCGAGCACGCCGAGCAGGCGCTTCGATTCGGCGACGTAGCGGTCGCGCGGACGCTTGTCCTCGTAGTCGCGGCCCGCGAACTTGTGGAAGAAGCCGACCTGGCCGAACATCGGGCCGATGCCGCCCATCTGGAACATTACCCACTGGATCGTCTCGTAGCGGCCCGCCAGATCCTTCGGGATCAGCTGGCCCGTCTTGTCCGCGAGATAGATCAGGATCGCGCCGGATTCGAACAGCGCCAGCGGCCGGCCGTCGGGGCCGTTCGGATCGATGATCGCCGGGATCTTGTTGTTCGGGTTCAGCGACAGGAATTCGGGCGACAGCTGGTCGTTCGTGTCGAAGCGCACGAGGTGCGGCTCGTACGGCAGGCCGGTTTCCTCGAGCATGATCGACACCTTGACGCCGTTCGGCGTCGGCAGCGAGTACAGCTGGAGACGGTCGGGATGCTGGGCCGGCCATTTTTTCGTGATCGGGAAGGCGGACAGATCGGGCATGGAGGTTCGCTCGTCAACGTGGAGGATCCGCGCCCCGTCGGCCTGCCGCGCGTCGCCGGCAGCCCCTGACACGGCGGCAGGAACGGGGCGAAACGCATCGACCGGCGGGCGGGGCGCGCCGAAGACGCCCACTGTAGCCGATCCCCGCGATCGCTGCAGACGGCGGCCGCGCGTCGTGTCCGTGCGCCGCCGCGCACATCGCGCCTGCCTATTTCGATCAGCCGCCCCAACAGACGACGCATCGACGTGTCGCGAACAGATGCCTGTGGACATAACGCCAAGCCCTACGCGCTGCGGCACCCGTGCCACACCGCACCGCACCGTCAGAAGTTGTGTCGCAGCCCGACCATCGCCGCGGTCGTGCCGACCCCGGGCGCGACCGGCTGTCCGTACACGAGCATCTGGTTCATCGTGCCGCGGTTGTTCACGTGGCCGACCTGCGCATAGACCATCGACCGCTTCGACAGGCTGTAGTCGGCCGTGAGCACGACGGCCGTCGAGCGGTTTTCAGAACGGTTGCGGTCCTTCAGGTAATACACCGCCGACGTCACCTGCAACGTGGGCGTGAACCGATAGCCGACGCCCGCCGACAGCATGTCGAGGTTCACCTTGTCCGCATGCGACGGATTCCGGCCGTTGCCGTACGACGCCGACACCGAGAAATCGCGGATCGTGTATTTCGCGCCGACGTAGATGAAGCGGTTGTTGTCGACGCCGGTCGGCGCGACACCCGGCGCCGGATTCGTGTCGTGGCCGTTGTAGTAGACGGCCGACGCGTTGAGCCCGTAGTTCGAATACCGCAGCACGACCGATTCGCGCGTGCCGCCCTGGAACTGCCCGGCGACGCCGCCGGGCGCGTATTCGAGCGCGATCGACGCGCCCGCGAACGTCGGCGACTGATAGACGAGCGCATTGCTGTCGTACAGCGCGCCGATCGCGCCGTTGGTGCTCGTCCCCGGCCAGCCGGCCGCGGTGTTCAGGCCGAGCCACGCGGTCAGCACGCTGCCGAAGAACTGCGCGTTGCGCACGTCGGTGTCGGCCATCGCGTAGATCATCGGCACGATCTGCCGGCCGGCCGTGAAGGTGCCGAACGGCCCGGACACGCCGAGCGATGCAACCTGGTTGAAGATCGCGACAGCGCCCGGCGTGTCGCTCAGCTGCATCCTGCCGGTGCCGCTGTCGAACGAGCCCTGCAGCTTGAAGTTGACCTTGTAGCCGCCGCCGATGTCCTCGCTGCCCTTGATGCCCCAGAAGCTCGAATAGATGCCGCCGTCCTTCATGCGGAACACCTTGCCGGTGTTCGGCGCGTTCGGGCCGAACGACGCGGCCGACGTGCTCTGGTACAGCAGGCCCGTGTCGACCACCCCGTACAGCGTGACGGAGGATTGCGCGTGCGCGAGCGCCGCACTGCCGGCAAGCGCCGCGAGCGCGGCCAGTTTCGTCTTCATCGAAGTCTCCAGGATCGTAATGGACCGCACGGGATCGAGCCCGGGCGGGTAAAGCGGGGGAAGCATCGAGGCAGGCGGGAAGGCGCGGGATGCGGCGCCGGTGCGAGCCGTGCGGAAAGACTACGCAACGGCGCGCGGCCGCTCCCCCCCATGCGCGGGGGGCAGGGTTGCGGAGAATCGGAGGGGGGCCCGGGCGACGCGGTTGTCATCAACGGCCGGGCAAGGCCGATCAAGGCCAGTTCAGGCGAGTTGAGGCCGGTTCGGACGTGCGCAGGCGGGCAACGCGCGCGTCAAGGCGCGCTTTCGAGCAACCCGAGCACCAGCGCGCGGCGCACCGCGTGCTTGCGCGAGCTGGCGTCCAGCTTGCCGAACAGGTTCTTCAGGTGCCACTTCACGGTTTCCTCGCCGACGGCGAGCGCCACCGCGATCTCCTTGTTCGACAGGTTGCGCGCGAGCAGCTCGAGGATCGCGCGCTCCTTGGGCGTCAGCACGACGCTCGGCACCGCGCGCGGGCTGGCCGTGCGGCGCGGCGCGGGCGGCACGATGCGCGGCTGCGGCTGCGCGGGCCGGGCGGGTCCGTCGCCCGCGGCCGTCTCGTCGCCGATGCGGCGCGCCCAGTCGGCGACGGCCGGATGCGCGTCGGCAAGTGTGCGCGTGAGGCCGAACATGTCCGCGAGGTTCATCGCCTCGTCGAGCAGCGCGCGGCCGCCGTGCCCGGACTGTTCGAGCGCGAACGCGCTGAGCGCCATGATCTCGATGCGCTCGCGTCCCATGCTCATTTCGCGGGCCAGCACGGCGGCTTCGTCGAGCGCCGCGCATGCATCGTCCCAGCGGCGCGCGGCAAGCGCGGCGCCCGCGTGCGCCATCGCCTGCAGCAGCACGACGGGGCGCCGCCACAGCGGCCCGTGCGACGGAAACTCGGCCGCGGCGATCGCATCGATCCGCTCGACCAGCGCATGGCAGGTCGCCTCGCGATAGCGCGCCGCGTGAATGCGCACCTGCTCCGCGAGGCTCGCGACCGACAGGCGCGGCAGCCGGCGCGCGACGCCCATCGCGTCGAGCGCCTCGAGCAGGTCGATCGCGCGATGCTCGACGCCGCGCAGCAGCGCAATGCGCGCGGCCGTCCGGTAGCCGAGCAGCACGGTGTCGGGCGTGCCCGCGTGCTCGAGCACGTCGAGCCGGTTCGCGAGCAGCGCGGCGGCCTGGTCGACGCGATCGGCTTCGCAGGCGATCGCCGCGCACATCGCCGCGAGCATGCAGGTCAGCGGATGGCGGCGCCCCAGATCGGCTTCCGCGCGCGCGAGCGCCGGCGACAACGCGTCGTCCGCGAGCCGGATCTGGCCTTCGCGCAGGTAGCTCAGGCCGGTGATCAGCTCGCCCCAGCGCGCGACGTAGCCGAACCCGGCCGCCGTCGCGCCGCGCGGCGCGGCCTGCTGGAAGCGGCGCGCCTGCGCCGGTTCGCCGACGATGATCGCGCGCGCCGACAGGCGGTTCGCATGCATCTGCGCAAGCCACGTCGCCGCGGGCGGCGTGAAGTCGGCCCACGGTTCGAACAGCTCGACGAAATGGTCGATTTCGTCCGCGTAGTAGGCCGCCGCACTGAGGATCAGCGCGCATTCGTAGCGCATCGCGGCCGGCGTGCCGGGGTCGGCCAGGATGCCGGCGATCTGGCGCCGCGCCTCGACATGGCGCTCGCCGAGCGCCAGCGCCCACGCGACCGCGATCCGCAGCGTCGGACGCTTGTCGAGTTCCGCAGCGGGCAGCAGCGCGAGCCAGTCGAGCACGTCGTTGATGCGGCCCTGCTTGATCGCGCCCTCGAGGCAGCGCTGTGCGAGCGCGTATGCCGTCTCGAACTGGCCGGCCGCATACGCGTGGCGCGCCGCTTCCTCCGTCATCCCGTGCGCGTCGAGCCACGCGGCCGCGCGTGCGTGCAGCGCGCTGCGGTCCGCTTCGGCGCTCGCCGTCAGACGGTCGCGCAGCGTATCGCGCACGAGCGGATGCAGCCGGCACCAGTCGGAAGCGTCGGACGCGATGAACAGCGGCGTGTCCCGCGCGAGCCGTGCGAGCCGGTTGGGGGCAGCCGCGTCGTCGAGCAGCGCGGCGCACAGCGACGGATGCAGGCGGTCGGCAACGCTCGTGCGTGTCAGGAACGCGGTGTCGTCGGCCGACAAATTCGCGAGCAGCAGTTCGACGAGCCGGTCGCGGGTGCCGTCCATGCGCGCGGCGAGCGCATCGACGGCCTGGCGCGGATCGGCCGAGCGCGCCATCGCGGCCATCGCGAGCTGCAGCCCGAGCGGCCAGCCGTCGACGCGCTCGAACAGCCGCGCGCACGCGTCGGCATCGACCCGCTGCGCAAAGCGCGCGCCGACCAGCGCGATCGTCTCGTCGAGCGTGAAGCGCAGCCAGTCGGGGCCCGCGAGCGTGCATTGCCCGCCGGCGAGCAGGTCGCCGGCCGCGTGATCGAGCCCGCGCCGGGCCGCGACGACCACCCGCAGGTTCTGCGGCGCGTTGTGCAGCAC
Source organism: Burkholderia sp. BCC1993 (assembly GCF_905339865.1). NCBI lineage: Bacteria > Pseudomonadati > Pseudomonadota > Betaproteobacteria > Burkholderiales > Burkholderiaceae > Burkholderia > Burkholderia sp. BCC1993. Next base: position 133,878 of record NZ_CAJPGZ010000021.1, read on the forward strand.
GTAGGTCAGCGCGTCGAGGCCGGCGGCGGGCAGCCGCTCCGCGTCGTCGACGATCAGCAGCGCGTCGATCGACAGTTGCGCGACTTCGGCCAGCCACGCGGTCAGCCCCTCCAGCGCGCGGGCCGCGCCGTCCGGAATCAGGCGCCCGAAGGCGGGCCGCACGCAACCGGTGCGCACCGCCTGCACGAGCCCCTGCAGCAGGCGCGGCGCGTCGTCGCGCTCGTCGGCGGACAGCCACACGACCGCGCGGCCGAGCGCGAGCGATTCGCGCCGCCATTGCGCGAGCAGCGAAGTCTTGCCGTAGCCGGCCGGCGCCTGCACGAGCGTGACGGGCCGGGCGTCGAACGCCGCCGCGGCGAGGCTCAGCCGCGCGCGCGCGAGCAACTGCGCCGGCACGCGCGGCGCGGTCGTCTTCAGCACGAGTTCGGTGGGGGGCGCGTCGGCGCGATCGGGTGGGTGGGCCATCGGGGCAGCAGTCGGAATCCGGCGCTGCCGTGCAGGCCGGCGTCCGGGGTGGGCGTGGGGGGAAGGATCGGCCGAACCGCGTTCGCGCGTCAATCCCCCCCGCGGCGAGTGGGGCCGCGCCGCCGCCCGGCCGATAGCATGGGTTCCGAGGCGTGACGAACGCGATTGACGAATGCAACGGGGAGGGGCCATGAACATCGTATCGACCGGCGCGCGCCGCAGCGCGCCGAGCGCCGGATAAACGGAGCGGCACGATGTATCGCCATCTGCTCGTGACGGTCGACGGCGTGCCCGGCGGCATCGACGCGATCGGCCATGCGCTCGAACTGGCGCGTGCGGTCGGCGCGCGGGTCACGTTCGTGCTGTCCGGCGCGGCGCCGCAATCGCCCGGCTCCGACTCGCGTTTATCCGGAGCGCGGATGCCGGAACACGGTGCGAAAGTGGAAGCCGCCGCACGGGCGCAGGGCCTGTCCCATTCGATCGCGGCGGCCGGCGATCCGGCGGCCGGCCGCACGTCGCCCGCCACGCTCGCCGGCGAGCTCGGCTGCGACCTGATCGGCGTCGCGGCGCTGCCGCACGATGCCGATGCCGGCGCGGCCGCGCAACGGCGGTTGCTGCTCGCGTCGAGCGGCGTGCCGGTGCTCGTGTGCCCGGCACGGCGTGCGCCGGCAGAGGCGCGCGTGATGGCCCGCTGTCTCGCCGCGCATCGCGCGCTCGGCGCGCAGTTGCAGGCGCTGACGATGGTGAGCGAAGACCCGGACACGACAACGCGGCCGGCCGCCGACGCAGACCGCACGCTGGCGGTGCGTGCCGCGTTGGCGTCGCTCGCGGCGCTGCAGGACGCGCGTTTCGGCACGTCCGCCGAAGCACGCCTGTGCGCGGCATTGCGCAGGCGGACGGAGAGCAGCGCGGCCGAACTCGACGAGCTCGACCGCCAGCGGCGCCGCGATGCGCACGCGCTCGACGCGCTGGCGCGGCTCGCCGCCGACGGCTTGCCGTCGGCCGCGTTCGATGCCGCGCTCGCCGTCTATGCGCGCGGCGCGTTCGAGCAGATGGGGCGCATGGAAGGCGTGATTTTCCCGGCCGCGCGGCGCTATTTGGGCGACGCCGACTGGACCGAACTGGACGCGCCCCCGGCGAGCGGCTCAGCCGCGACGACGCCGGGCGCGGACGAACCCGACGATGCGTGACGCGCATCCGACTGAAACCCTACGGAGAACCAGATGGCACATGCAGTGCGATTCCACGAAACCGGCGGCCCCGACGTGCTGCGCTGCGAAGCGGTCGAAGTCGGCGACCCGGGCGCGGGGCAGGTCCGCCTGCGGCACGAGGCCGTCGGCCTGAACTTCGCCGACACGTATTTCCGCAGCGGCCTGTATCCGGTGCCGCTGCCGGCCGGCATCGGCGTCGAGGCCGCCGGCGTGGTCGAAGCCGTCGGCCCCGGCGTGACGAACGTCGCCGCCGGCGACCGGGTGACCTACACCGGCTTCCTGAACACGCTCGGCGCGTACAGCACCGAACGGCTGATCGCCGCCGCGCCGCTCGTGAAGCTGCCGGCCGGGATCGCCTGCGAAACGGCCGCGGCGATGACGATGCGCGGCCTGACGTCGGCCTACCTGTTGCGCCGCATCCACGCGTTCGCGCCGGGCGACACGATCCTGCTGCACGCGGCCGCGGGCGGCGTCGGGCTGATCGTGTCGCAATGGGCGAAGCTGCTCGGGCTCACGGTGATCGGCACCGTGTCGAGCGAACGCAAGGCCGCGATCGCCCGCGCACACGGCTGCGACCATACGATCGACTACAGCCGCGAGGACGTCGCGAAGCGCGTGCGCGAACTGACTGGCGGCGCGGGCGTCGACGTCGTGTTCGACAGCGTCGGCAAGGACACCTTCGAAGGCTCGCTCGATTCGCTGAAGCGGCGCGGGCTGATGGTCTGCGTCGGCACCGCGTCGGGCCCGATCCCGCCGTTCGACCCGCAGCGCCTCGCGATGAAGGGTTCGCTGTACCTGACGCGCCCGGCGCTGGCCGACTACATCGCCGATCCGGCCGAGAAGAACGACCTGGCCGGCGAGCTGTTCGCGCACGTCGCGGCCGGCCGCATCCGGATCGAGATCAACCAGCGTTATGCGCTGCAGGACGCGGCGCAGGCGCACCGCGATCTCGAGTCGCGCAAGACGACCGGCTCGTCGGTATTCATCGTCTGAGGAGACGCGCATGCGAGTCGAACCCCTGACCTGTGCGATCGGCGCGGAGCTGCTGGACGTGAGCCTCGCCGACGCCGTGCACGACGACGGCCTGTTCGCCGAAATCCGCACGCAGCTGCTGCGCCATCGCGTGCTGTTCCTGCGCGACCAGGACATCACGCGTGCCGAGCACGTCGCGTTCGCGCGCCGCTTCGGCGAGCTCGAGGATCATCCGGTCGCCGGCAGCGACCCCGAGCACCCGGGGCTCGTGCGGATCTACAAGTCGCCCGACCAACCGAACGACCGCTACGAGAATGCGTGGCACAGCGATGCGAGCTGGCGCGTGGCGCCGCCGTTCGGCTGCGTGCTGCGCTGCATCGACGGTCCGCCGGTTGGCGGCGACACGATGTGGGCGAACATGGTGCTCGCGTACGCGCACCTGCCGGAACACGTGAAGCAGCAGATCGAAGACTTGCGCGCGCGTCACAGCATCGAGGCGAGCTTCGGCGCGGCGATGCCGATCGACCGGCGCCTCGCGCTGAAGGCGCAATACCCGGACGCCGAGCATCCGGTCGTGCGCACGCATCCCGAAACCGGCGAGAAGGTGCTGTACGTGAACGCGTTCACCACGCATTTCACGAACTTCCATACTCCCGCGCGCGTGCGCGTCGGGCAGGACGCGAATCCGGGCGCCGGCCAGCTGCTGCAGTACCTGATCAGCCAGGCTTACATCCCCGAATACCAGGTGCGCTGGCGCTGGAAGAAGAACAGCGTCGCGATCTGGGACAACCGCAGCACCCAGCATTACGCGGTGATGGACTACCCGCCGTGCGTGCGCAGGATGGAGCGCGCGGGCATCGTCGGCGACGTGCCGTTCTGAGCGCGCCCGCACCTTAACCGACTCGCAACCCTGTACACGACGCGCCGGGCCCGCCGCCCGGCACGGCGGGATACGCACGCCCGTACGCCCCGAACACAACGATTCCCACTGGAGGACGACATGCAATTTCTCGACGATTCGCTGCACCCGGAAAACCAGGACAAGGTAGTCATCACGGTCGCGCCGTACGGCCCAGAATGGATGCCCGCCGATTTTCCGGAAGACATTCCGGTGACGATGGACGAGCACGTGCAGAAGGCCGTCGACTGCTACAACGCGGGCGCGACGGTGCTGCACCTGCACGTGCGCGAGCTCGACGGCAAGGGCAGCAAGCGGCTGTCGAAATTCAACGAGTTGCTCGGCCGGCTGCGCGAGGCGGTGCCCGACATGATCCTGCAGGTCGGCGGCTCGATCTCGTTCGCGCCGGAAGGCGACGGCGCCGAGGCGAAATGGCTGTCCGACGACACGCGCCACATGCTCGCCGAGCTGACGCCGAAGCCCGACCAGGTGACGGTCGCGATCAACACCGTGCAGATGAACATCACCGAGCTGATGAACCGCAAGGACATCGCCGGCACCTCGCTGAACGACGCCGCACTGTGGGACGCGTACCGCGAGATGACCGTGCCGGCCGGCCCCGGCTGGGTCGACGAGCACCTGCGCCGGCTGCAGGCGGCCGGCATCCAGCCGCATTTCCAGCTCACCGGCATGCACGCGCTCGAGACGCTCGAGCGGATCATCCGCCGCGGCGTCTATCGCGGGCCGCTGAACGTCACGTGGGTCGGCATCGGCGGCGGCTTCGACGGCCCGAATCCGTACAACTTCATGGAATTCGTGCGGCGCTGCCCGGACGGCGCGTGCATCACGCTCGAATCGCTGATGAAGAACGTGCTGCCGATCAACACGGTCGCGATGGCGCTGGGCCTGCATCCGCGCTGCGGGATCGAGGACACGATCATCGACCAGAAGGGCAACCGGATGACGTCGGTGCAGCAGGTCGAGCAGTGCGCGCGGATCGCGCGCGAACTCGGGCGCGAGATCGCCACCGGCAAGGAGGCGAAGGCGATCTACCGGATCGGCGTGCAGTACGACGGCGTCGACGAGACGCTCGCGCAGCTCGGGATGGCACCGAACCGCCGGCCGGGCCAGCTGAGCGTGCCGCTGCGCGCGGCCTGACGCACCGGGCAACCGTGCAACCGGGCGGCCCGCGAGCGCCGCCCGCCGATCGATGTGGCGCGGCACCCACCCTCGCGCCGTGCGCGAGGCAAGCTCCGACGAACGGAGCGGGGCCGCGCAAGCCGCGCCGGCGCGTTGCCGCACCGGTGCCGGAGGAGACACGCATGCTGATTCATCACGTCGAGCCGTCGCTGCAGGACGTGGCGGCCACCGGGCGGCGCGCGCCGGCCTATGCCTGGCTCGTGTTCGGGCTGACCGTCGGCCTGCTGCTGTCGGACTACATGTCGCGGCAGGTGCTCAATGCCGTGTTTCCGCTGCTCAAGCACGCGTGGGGACTGTCGGACACGCAGCTGGGCTCGCTGTCCGGCGTCGTCGCGCTGCTGGTCGGCCTGCTGACGTTTCCGCTGTCGGTGCTCGCGGACCGCTTCGGCCGCGTGCGCAGCATCGTGCTGATGGCCGCGCTGTGGAGCGTCGCGACACTCGGCTGCGCGCTGTCGACCAACTACGCCGAAATGCTCGTGTCGCGCGGCCTCGTCGGGCTCGGCGAAGCCGCGTACGGCAGCGTCGGCGTCGCGCTGATCCTCAGCATCTTTCCGGCCCGGCTGCGCGCGACGCTGACCGGTGCGTTCATGGCCGGCGGCGCGTTCGGCTCCGTGTTCGGGATGGCGCTCGGCGGCCTCGTCGGCGCGCATCTCGGCTGGCGCTGGTCGTTCGGCGTGATGGCTGCGCTCGGCATCGTGCTGCTCGTCGCGTACCGCGGCGTGGTCACCGAACGGCGGCTCGCGGCCTGCCGCATCGAACCGTGCCGGCCCCATGCCGATGCGCCGCGCGACCTGCGCGGCAGTGTGCACGCGCTGATGTCGGGGCTGTTTGCATCGCGCTCGGTGATCTGCGCGTATGTCGGCAGCGGGCTGCACCTGTTCGTGCCCGGCGCGCTGTTCGCGTGGCTGCCGAGCTACCTGAACCGTTATTACGCGATGGCGCCGGACCGCGCCGCGGTGCTCGCGGCCGGCTTCGTGCTGCTGTCGGGCGTCGGGATGGTCGGCTGCGGGATCGTCACCGACCGTGTCGGCAAGACCGACGGCAAGCGCAAGTGGCTGACCGCGATCGCGTATTGCGTGCTGACCGGCGTGTGCCTCGCGATCGCGTTCCGGCTGCCGCCCGGGCCGCTGCAACTCGCGCTGATCTGCGCGGGCATGCTGGTCGGTGCGGGCGCGTCCGGCGCATCGGGCGCGATGGTCGCGAACCTGACGCCCGCCGCGATCCACGCATCGGCGTTCGCGACGCTCACGCTCGCCAACAACCTGCTCGGCATGGCGCCGGGCCCGCTGCTGACGGGGTGGGTCGCCGATCGCGCCGGCCTCGTCGGCGCACTGCAATGGATTCCCGTCGTACCGTTCGCGGCCGCCGTGCTGTTCGCGCTCGGACGCGTGAGCTACGCGGCCGATCTCGCGCGCGTCGAACGCGAACGGCGCGCGTCCCACCTTTCCTGAACCGAACCCTCCCGGAGGCTGCATGACCCTGGCGACCGCGCCCACCATCCTGATCGTGCCCGGCTTGCGCGATCACGTCGAAGACCATTGGCAAACACATCTGCAACGACGCCTGCCGAACGCACGGTCCGTCGCGCCGCTCGAAGCCGACAAGCTGAGCCGCGCGGCGCGCGTCGCGGCGCTCGATGCGGCGCTGGCCGCGATCGACGGCCCCGTGATTCTGGTCGCGCACAGCGCGGGGGTGATGATTACGGTGCACTGGGCACGGCAGGCCACGCGCAAGATCCACGGCGCGCTGCTCGCGGCGCCGGCCGATCTCGATACGCCGATGCCAGCTGGTTATCCGGCGCCGGAAGCGATCGCCGCGAATGGCTGGACGCCGGTACCGACCGGGCGGCTGCCGTTTCCGAGCCTCGTCGCCGCGAGCCGCAACGATCCGCTCGCGCGCTTCGAACGCGTCGAAGTGCTGGCGGCAGGGTGGGGCAGCAAGCTCGTCGATCTCGGCGAGGTGGGGCACCTTAATCCGGCGTCCGGGTACGGCGAGTGGCGGGATGCGGAGCGGCTGATCGGGGAGGTGATCGCGCTCGGTGCGGCCTGAGCGCCATCGGCAACGCGCCGCGCACGATTCCCTGCCGGCGCGTCCATGTGAACCGATTCCATTTGAGCGCCCATTGATATACGACGTCCTAACACGCCGCGTGTCCGTCGCCATGTCGCGCCACGAAATCCTTCAATCAGCAAATCCTCGGCAAACGGAAGGTTTCTGTTAGGGAAATTCCCGCCCCGCGCCAGTCGGTTTTTTGTTGACCGACATCGTATAACACCGTCATGATTTCCTGAAAAGAAAGGTCCCATCCACCGACCGAAGTGAGGAGACATGAACGCCACCCCGATCGCTCGCCGTGTCCGCCGGATCGCACTCGCCCTGGGTTTCACGCTGTCGGCCGCGGCAGCCGTTGCCGCACCCGTATCGCTGAACGTCGTCGACGTCGCGGGCAACCTGCAGCTCACGCAGAAGGCCATCGAGGCGTTCAAGGAGAAGAACCCGAATCTCGTCGCGAACGTCACGTTCACGAACGCGCCCGCGCCGCAGCTGCCGGGCAAGATCAAGGCGATGCAGGCGGTGGGGCGCGCCGACATCGATCTCGTGCTGACCGGCACCGACGCGCTGGCCGCCGGCATCGAGCAGAACCTGTGGCTGAAGCTGCTGCCCGACAACGCTGGCGCGTTCCCCGGCGTGCTCGACCGGTACGCGCCCGGCCCGCGCAAGATGCAGGATGTCGCGCAGGGCTTCGGCCTCGAAGTGACCTACATGCCGGCCGGCCCGCTGCTCGAATACAACCCGGCGAAGGTCAGCGACCCGCCGAAGACGCCCGAACAGCTGCTCGCGTGGTGCAAGGCGCATCCGAACAAGCTGATCTACGCGCGCCCGGCGAACTCGGGCCCCGGCCGCACGTTCCTGATGGGGCTGCCGTACGTGCTCGGCGACAAGAACCCGCAGGATCCGATCAACGGCTGGGACAAGACCTGGGCGTTCCTGAAGCAGCTCAACGACTGCGTGCCGTACTACCCGGGCGGCACGTCGGCGGTGATGAAGGAGCTCGGCGAAGGCACGCGCGACATGACCGTGACCGTCACCGGCTGGGACCTCAACCCGCGCGCGCTCGGCATCGTGCCGGCCGAGTTCCGGATCCAGGCGTTCGACAACATGACGTGGGTCAACGACGCGCACTACATGGTGATTCCGAAGGGCGTGGCGAAGGACAAGCTCGACGTGCTGTTCAAGCTGATGAACTTCCTGCTCGAACCGGCGCAGCAGGCGATGACCTACGACGACGGCTACTTCTATCCGGGCCCGGCGGTGAAGGGCGTGACGCTCGAGATGGCGCCCGCGCACAGCCAGGAAGTGATCAGGAAGTTCGGCCGCCCCGAGTACGCGAAGCTGCTCGCGGAGCGTCCGCACGTGCAGCCGCTCAACGCGCAGGCGATGGTCGCCGCGTTCCAGAAGTGGGACCGCGAGATCGGGTCGCAGAAGTCGAAATGACGGATGAACCCGCGGGCGCCGCGGCGCCCGCGCCGACGGAGTTCGCGTAATGAAGCACAGTTTCGAACGGTTGCGGCTCGACGGCGTGTGCCGCAGCTTCACCAATGCGGAGGGCGCGCAGGTCGCCGCACTGAGCGGGCTCGATCTCGACATCCGGCGCGGCGAGTTCATCGCGCTGCTCGGTCCGTCGGGCTGCGGCAAGTCGACCGCGCTGAACTGCATCGCCGGGCTGCAGCCGCTCACGAGCGGCGGCATCTGGCTCGACGACACGCGCATCGACGTGCTGCCGCCCGAGCGCCGCGGCTTCGGCATGGTGTTCCAGAACTACGCGCTGTTTCCGCACATGTCGGTGCTCGAGAACGTCGGCTTCGGGCTGAAGATGCGCGGCGTGCCGAAGCAGGAAACGCGGCGGCGCGCGCAGCAGGCGCTCGAACTCGTGCAACTCGTCGGCCACGAGGGCAAGCTGCCCGGGCAGCTGTCGGGCGGGCAGCAGCAGCGCGTCGCGATCGCGCGCGCGATCGTCATCGAGCCGCCGCTGGTGCTGATGGACGAGCCGCTGTCGAACCTCGACACGAAGCTGCGCATCGAGATGCGCGCCGAGATCCGCCGCATCCACACGCAACTCGAACGCGCGACGATCTACGTGACGCACGACCAGGACGAGGCGCTGTCGATGGCCGACCGGATCGTCGTGATGAAGGAGGGCGTCGTGCAGCAGGTCGCGTCGCCGAAGGACGTGTACACGCGCCCGCACAACCTGCACGTCGCGCGCTTCATGGGCTATCGCAACGTGCTGCCGTTCACGCTCGAAGGCATGGCCGGCGATTACGTGAACGTCGCCGCCGCGGGTGTGCGCATCACCGGCGTGCCGATGGCGGGCTTCGACGGCAAGGACGTCGTGGTCGCGCTGCGCCCCGACGACATCGAGCGCGCGGAAGCAGGGGCCGACAACGCCTTCGACGCGACCGTCGAAACGGTCGAATACGGCGGCCGCGACTCGCTCATTCGCGCGCTCACGCCGTTCGGCCCGATCTGGGCGCGCGTCGCCGGCGAATTCGCGGAGGGCGAACGGCTGCGGCTGCGCGTGAGCCCGGCGCGCACGCTCGTCTATGCAGGAGACGCGCGATGAACGGCCGCGGCGCCGCGTGCGCGGCAGCGCGCGCCCGGGAGGCCAGCATGAAAACCATCCCCGATCGCCGCCGGACTCACATTCTTGCGCAACGGAATGCTTCTGTCGGGCACTGTCGAAACAGCACTTGCAAAGGCAGGGCCGCATGAGCACGCTCGCGACTGGCGGCGCGCCGCGCGACGCGAAGGCGTGGCTCGTCACGCCCGCGCTCGCGTTCATCGTCGCGCTGTTCATCTATCCGTTCGCGTACGGCCTCGTGCTGTCGTTCCAGCCGACGAACGGCGGCGGCGTGCTCGCGAACTACGTGCAGTTCTTCACCGACACCGCGATGTGGCCGACCGTGCTCGTCACGCTGAAGCTCGCGGTGCCGGCGACGCTGATCAACGTCGGCATCGCGGTGCCCGTCGCGTTCGCGCTGCGCCGCAACTCGCCGTACCAGAAGTTCGTCACGACGCTGCTCGTGATTCCCGTCACGCTCGGCACGGTGCTCGTCGCCGACGGGATGCTCACGTACTTCGGCCCGAACGGCTGGTTCCCGCAGGCGCTGCAAGGGCTGCACCTGTACACCGACGAGGTGCGCCTCACGCACAACTACTGGGGCGTGCTGCTGTCGCTGATCGTGTCGGGCTTTCCGTTCGCGTTCCTGCTGATGCTGTCGTACATCAGCGGCATCGACCCGACGCTCGCGCGCGCCGCGGCCACGCTCGGCGCGAACCCGTGGCAGCAGTTCCGGCGGATCTACCTGCCGCTGCTCGTGCCGGGGCTCACGATGGCCGCGTGCCTGTCGTTCGTGCAGGCGTTCTCGGTGTTCCCGTCGGCCGTGCTGCTCGGCGCGCCGGCCGGGCCGACGCGAGTGATCTCGATCGCGGCCGCCGAAGCCGCGTTCGAGAGCTACGACTATTCGCTCGCGTCGGCGATCGCGATCGTGATGGGCTTCGTGCAGCTGCTGGTGGTCGCGGCGATGCTCGGCGCGCGCCGCTTCTTCTATACCGGACCGGTCACGGGAGGCAAGGGCTGATGGCGACCGACAATCATGCCGCGCCGGCGTGGCCGCCGAAGCACAGCCCGCCCGGCGCGCAGCCCGTCAACGCGATGAAGCCGCGCAAGCTGCGCGGCAGCCTCGCCGGCCGCGCGTGGCAGGCGCTCGTGTGGGGGCTGATGGCGTTCTTCCTGCTGAACGTGATGCTGCTGATCGCGACCGTCGCGGTGAACTCGGTCGCGACGCGCTGGTTCGGCACACCGCTGCCGCAGGGCTTCACGCTGCACTGGTATGCGAAGGCGTGGGAAGACTTCCAGCTCGCGAGCGTGCTGTGGGTGACGGTCGAAGTGGTCGGCGCGGTGGTGCTGCTGTCGGTCGCGCTCGGCGTGCCGGCCGCCTATGCGCTCGCGCGCGTGCAATTTCGCGGCAAGCGCTTCGCGCTGCTGGTGTTCCTGCTGCCGCTGATGGTGCCGCCCGTCACGTACGGGATTCCGATGGCGACCGTGATGTACAAGGTCGGGCTCGCGGGCACGCTGCCGGGCGTGATCCTCGCGAACCTGGTACCGGCGCTGCCGTTCGTGATCCTCGTGATGACGCCGTTCATCGAGCAGATCGATCCGAACCTCGAGGCCGCCGCGCGCATCTTCGGCGCGAACACGTGGCGCTATTTCCGCTACGTGCTGCTGCCGCTGCTGGTGCCCGGCATGCTCGCGGCAGGGTTGCTCGTGCTGGTGCGCACGATCGGAATGTTCGAGCTGACCTTCTTCACCGCGGGCCCGAGCACGCAGACGCTTGTCGTCGCGCTGTATTACGCGGTGTTCTCGACCGGCGTGCGCGCGCCGCAGTCGATCGACGCGATGGCGATGATCTACATGGCCATCACGCTCGTGTGGGTCGTGATCGCGCTGCAGTTCGTGAGCCCGACGCAGCTCGTGAGTCGCGTGAAGCAGGAGCGGCAGTAGGCGTCCACGTGTGGTGGCGTGCGTTAACGCGACTCAACGCGAAGGACAGCGGCGGCGCAGCGATGCAGGCGGTGCGCCGATGCTTGCGCGCGCCATCCGTGCAATTGGTTACAAATGGATACCGCGAACCCTGCACGGACGTTGCAGACTACGCAGCGTACCGGCCCGGCGATACGTTCGCTCGCATCGCCGCATGCCGCCCGACGTTCACCCGATTCGCGGAGTTCCATGAAGTTTCCCACGCTGCTGACGCTCGGCTGTGCCGCCACGCTGCTTGCCGCCTGCAACCTGCTCCACGACGGCCCCGGATCGAGCGACGTTGATGCCGCGGTGCGCCGCGCGCTCGAAGCGGAAAACCACGGCGGCCTGAATGCGCTGTTCGGCCAGCCGCTTCCCGTGTCGGCCGACGTGATCTCCGCGAAACCCGACGGCGACTGCAGGAAGGTCGGTGAACGGACCTACACGTGCGACGTCGTGGTCACGTGGCGCAACCACGATTACGCGCCGTCGCGCGCGAACCTGACCTTCGTCAAGGCCGCCGACGGTTCGTGGCAGACCTCGGGCGTCGACGCGGCCATCGCGACCGGCGCCGCCAAATCGCTGATCGACAGGATCGGCAAGGCGTGGCCCGGCAACGCGGCGAGCGGCGCATCGGCGCCGCAGTGACGCGGCCGGCGACGGGCTTCGTCGCGCTTTCTTCAGAGGACGGTCCCGGCGAGCGGGACCGTAGCGTTCTCCACCGGACCGCTGGCGGACTGCGCGAACGGCCCGGCGGGCGCCGCGACCGCGGCGGCGCCCCATCTTGTTCGACCCGCGCTTGAGCCCGGATTAGCGGCAAAAAAGGGCACAAACGCGACCGGGTATCGGTCGAACCCATCCTCGGTATGCGGATCGACATATAGGGAAAACCCTTAATTCGAGCTATAATCACGGCCTAGAAGAAAGGTCGAACCATGCCCGAACGTCTCCAATCCCTTGAAAAATTTGTGTTTTCCCTGGTCGTGATGTCCGCGGTCTTCTGCTCCGCATTCCTCGCGTACGAGCGTCACCCCGAGATCAAGATCGCGCTGCACGAAGGCGAAGCGCTGATGCGCGAAAGCGCCAAGTATTCGGTCATCTGCTCGCCGTCCAAGGTCGATCCTTGCGTCGAGATGTCCGCTTACTGATCGATCTTCGCGTCGAGGCTCGCGCGCCGGTCGGCGCGCGGCAACGAACGGCGTCCTGGGCACCATTTCATCAGTTTCGGACTCGTCCTACAGATTTGGCGGCCTGAATTCCTTGAAGTAGAGCCCGTCAGGAATTCAGAAACCGGCCGCAAGATAGGGCGGATGCACGAACCCGTAACGTGCCGAGTCGCTGGCGTAAGCAGCGCCCATTCCGTCGGCCCCGCTTCGAGCGATCGAGCGGGGCCGCTCCATTTGCACGGCCCATCTGCGCACCCCATTTACACGGCCCTGATTGCACGGCCCGAATTCGCGCGGTCCGCAGGTTCGGTCCGCAGCGACAGGCGTCACACCACGTGCCGCGGTTCGCCGCGCGCGAACGCGGCAACGTTGTCGACGAGCTGGTCGGCCAGTGCCCGCATCGCTTCGTCGCTCGCCCACGCGACATGCGGCGTCAGGATGAACGCCGGATGCGACAGGATCGCGTGGAACGGATGCGCGGCCGGCAGCGGCTCCTGCGTGACCACGTCGAAGCCGGCGCCTGAAATCTGCCCCGACTGCAGCGCGTCGACGAGTGCGCCTTCATCCACGAGCCCGCCGCGTGCGGTGTTGATCAGCAGCGGCCGGCGCGCCATCCGCGCGAACGCGGCCGCGTTGATCAGACCGCGGGTCGCCGGCGTGAGCGGGCAGTGCAGCGTGATCACGTCGCTGTCGTGCAGCAGCGTGTCGAGCGGCACATGCCCGGCGCCCCGCGCATCGCCGTGCGCGGCGAACAGCACGCGCATGCCGAGCGCGCGGGCGATGCCGGCCACCGCACGGCCGAGCACGCCGTCACCGACGATCCCGAGCGTCGCGCCGGCCAGGTCGCGGATCGGATGATCGAAGAAGCAGAACTGTCCGCTCTCGAGCCAGCGCCCCGCGCGCACCGCGTCGCGATACGCGACGAGGCTGCGCCGCAGCGCGAAGATCAGCGCGAACGTGTGCTCGGGCACCGTGCGCACCGCATACCCGCGAATGTTGCTGACGACGATGCCGCGCGCGGCGCACGCATCGAGATCGACGATGTCGGTACCCGTCGCGGCGATCGCGATCATTTTCAGGTGCGGCGCACGGTCGAGCGCCGTCGCGTCAAGCCGGACCTTGTTGGTCACGACGATGTCCGCGTCGCCGATACGCGCGGCCACTTCGTCCGCGGCCGTCCGTTCGAAGGTCCGGAGCGCGTGCGGAAACGGAAACGGCTTCAGCACGGTCTGCGGCGACAGCGTCGCGCGGTCGAGAAACACGATCTGCGCGGGAGAGGAACTGGAAAACATGGCGGGCCTCGCTGACGGGCGCCCGGCGGGCGCGCAACGGCAACGATTCTGCCAACGGCGCACGCGATCGGGCTTGCGCATTGCGCGAGCGCGCTTTCCCGCGAGGAAAGGTCGGTGGCATCCGTGCACGGCCGGCCCGACGCCTTGCCGGTTCACTGTTCCGTCGCGCGGGCCGCTGTGGCGGCGCCCCGTCGTGCTGCTGCAGGCGATGGCGTACGCGGGCGCGGCGCTCGACGAAGCCGCCGTGCTGGCCCGCGAAATGAGCCATGCGCCCCTTTCCGTCCGGGAAAGGCTGGTTGAGCATCGATCGATTTTCGCCGGATACGAACGCCGTCATGATCGCCGTCATCGACAACACGATTTTCAGGAGACAGTCATGACGCGCCCCCTGGACGGTATCCGCGTGCTGGAACTCGGCCAACTGATCGCCGGGCCGTTCGCGGGCCGGATGCTCGCCGAATTCGGCGCGGACGTGATCAAGGTGGAGCCGCCCGGCGTCGGCGACCCGCTGCGCAAATGGCGGCTGCTGCACGACGGCACGTCGGTCTGGTGGGCCGCGCAGTCGCGCAACAAGCGCTCGCTCGCGCTCGACCTGCGCACGCCCGAAGGGCAGGACGTCGTGCGCCGCCTCGTCGCCGGGACCGACGTGCTGATCGAGAACTTCCGGCCCGGCACGCTCGAAGGCTGGGGGCTCGACTGGGAGACGCTGTCCGCGATCAATCCGGGACTCGTGATGCTGCGCGTATCGGGCTTCGGCCAGACCGGCCCGTATCGCGACCGGCCCGGCTTCGGCGTGATCGCCGAAGCGATGGGCGGCCTGCGCCACCTGACCGGCGAGCCGGGCCGCACGCCGGTGCGCGTCGGCGTGTCGCTCGGCGATTCGCTGTCGGCGCTGCATGGCGTGATCGGCATCCTGCTCGCGCTGCGCCATCGCGAACAGCAGGGCGGCAAGGGGCAGGTCGTCGACGTCGCGCTGTACGAATCCGTCTTCAACATGATGGAAAGCCTGCTGCCCGAATACTCGGCGTTCGGCGCGGTGCGCGAGCCGGCCGGCAGCAGCCTGCCGGGCATCGCGCCGACCAACGCGTATCGCTGCCGCGACGGCAGGTACGCGCTGATCGCCGGCAACGGCGACAGCATCTTCCGGCGCCTGATGGCGTTGATCGGGCGCCCCGATCTCGGCGACGATCCCGCGCTCGCGCACAACGACGGGCGCGTCGCGCAGGTCGCGCGCATCGACGCGGCGATCGGCGAATGGAGCGCGCGGCACGATCTCGACGACGTGCTGGCCGCACTGCACGACGCACGCATCCCGTCCGGGCGCATCTACGACGTCGCGGACATCGCGGCCGATCCGCATTACCGCGCACGCGACATGATCGTCGACGCCGCGCTGCCCGACGGCACGCCCGTGCTCGTGCCGGGCATCGTGCCGAAACTCGGCGCGACGCCGGGATGCATCGAGCGTCCGGCGCCCGCGCTCGGCGCCGATACCGACGCGGTACTCGAATCGATCGGCATCGATGCCGCGACGCGCGACGACTGGCGCGCGCGCAGCGTGATCTGAAGCAACCAACCAGCCACCGGGACGACGACATGAACCAGCCCCATCCCCAACGACTTTATATTCACGAAGTCGCGACACGCGACGGTTTCCAGAATGAAGCGGCGTTCGTCGACACCGACGACAAGATCACGCTCGTCGACGCGTTGAGCGCGTGCGGCTACGCGAAGATCGAGGTCACGTCGTTCACGTCGCCGAAGGCGATCCCCGCGCTGCGCGACGCGGAGGCCGTGATGCACGGCATCGTGCGCGCGCCGGGCGTCGTCTATACGGTGCTCGTGCCGAATGTGCGCGGCGCGGAACGCGCGCTGTCGTGCGGCGTCGACGAGGTGAACCTCGTGATGTCGACGAGCGAGAGCCACAACCGCACGAACCTGCGGATGACCCGCGAGCAGTCGTTCGCCCAACTGCGCGACGTGATCGACACGGTGCGCGGCACGGGTGTCGCGATCAACGTGTCGCTGTCGACCGCGATGGGCTGCCCGATGGAAGGCGACGTGCGCGCGGAAACCGTACTTGCGTGGATGCAGCGCTTCGCGGATCTCGGCGTGCACGGCTTCACGCTGTGCGACACGACCGGGATGGCGTATCCGTCCCAGGTACGCGACCTGGCCGAACGCGCGCGCGAACGCTTCGGTGCGCTGCAGCTCACGCTGCACTTTCACAACACGCGCGGGATGGCGCTCGCGAACACGCTCGCCGCGCTCGACGCCGGCATCGACCGCTTCGACGCGTCGCTCGGCGGGCTCGGCGGCTGCCCGTACGCGCCGGGCGCGACCGGCAACGCGTGCACCGAGGAGCTCGTGCACATGCTCGCGCTCGACGGCTACGATACGGGCGTCGACCTCGCGGGCGTGCTCGCCGCGGCCGCGCGGCTGCCCGCGCTGATCTGGCACGACGTGCCGAGCCAGATCCTGAAGGCCGGGCGCCGCTCGGACCTTCATCCGCCGCCGCGCGCCGAAGCCGGCCACATGCCGGCGCAACGGGCTTTCTCGTGAACAGGAGCGAATCACATGGCACTGATTGACCACCTCGACCACCTCGTGCTGACCTGCGTCGATCCGGAGCGGACGAAGCACTTCTATACCGAAGTGCTGCAGATGCAGCTCGAAACCTTCGGCGCGGGCCGGCTCGCGTTTCGCTTCGGCAACCAGAAGATCAACCTGCACGTGCGCGGCGCGGAGTTCGAGCCGAAGGCGCACGTGCCGGTGCCCGGCGCGCTCGACCTGTGCTTCATCGCGTCGGTGCCGCTCGACGACGTGATCGCGCATCTGCACCGCGTCGAATGGCCTATCGTCGAAGGGCCCGTCGAGCGCACCGGTGCGACGCAAAAGATCCGGTCGGTGTACGTGCGCGACCCGGACCTGAACCTGATCGAGATCTCCGAGTTGATCTGAGTTGCGTTGAATTGAATTGCACGGGCGCGCGCGGCGGTCATGCCGACCGGTCGTGCGGCGTTGGCGCAGCGTCGCATCGGTTCTGCCGATTCGCGCATGCGCCGGCGCGATACGCCCGCCACGCAGCAATCCTCCGCCGAAAGCGGACAGGCGCGTACCGCACCCGCCGATTCCGGATAGGCGGGCTGCGTTGCACTGCGGATAATGGCGTGCATCGGCGCCGGTCTGTCCGCCGCCTTCGCAGCGGGCACCACGCGTGTCCCGCGGATTCGCAATCCGACCCACGCACATTCCGAATGACGATCCTCTATCGCGGCATGGACCGCGCGGCGCTCGACGCCGCCTACCTGAACACGAAGGCCATTCCCGACTTCCCCGCGGTACTCGCGTCCTGCCAGGCGCGCAGTGCCGCGCTTTACGCCGCGACGCCCGCGCAGCGCGACCTGCGTTACGGCCCGCGCCCCGCGCAGCGCTTCGACTGGCTGCGCTGCGGCCGGGCCGACGCGCCGCTGTTCGTGTTCATTCACGGCGGCTACTGGCAGCATTGCGCGAAGGAGGATTTCGCGTATGCGGCCGCCGGGCCGCTCGCACGCGGGTTCGACGTCGTGCTCGTCGAATACACGCTCGCGCCGGCTGCCTCGATGACCGACATCGTCGGCGAGATCGGCGCGTTGCTCGATCATCTCGCGGCCGATCCCGATGGCATCGGCACCGCTGGACGCCCGATCCACCTGAGCGGGCACTCGGCCGGCGGCCACCTGACGGCCGTGCATCGCGCGCATCCGGCGGTCGTGTCGGCGCTCGCGATCAGCCCGCTCGTCGATCTCGAGCCGATCGCGCTGTGCGTGCTCGGCGAGAAGCTTCAACTCACCACGCAGGAAATCGCCGCCTACAGCCCGCTGCGTCATGTCGGACCCGGTGCGCCGACCGTCGTCGCGGTCGGCTCGGCCGAGTTGCCGGAGCTTGTGCGCCATGCACATGAATACGCGGACGCATGCGAAGCGGCCGGCGAGCCGGTTGCGCGCGCGTGGCTGCCGGGCATGCAGCACTTCACGGTACTCGACGATCTCGCGCGACCGGACAGCGCGATGCTCGCCGCACTGCAGGCGATCGCGCCGCGCTGAGTGCGCCGTCCTGCGTCGTTTCGCACGATTTCGCTGCGTGCACGGCCGGGCGTATGATCGGCATCAGGCCGGTCGGGCGCCGTTCGCGCGCGCCGCACGACACACCCCAGGATCCTCGTCATGGTGAACCCGCTTCATTTCGATCTGCAGTCGCTGCGCGTGTTCGCGCTCGTCGCCGAGCACGGCAGCCTGACCAAGGCGGCCGAACACGGCCAGCTCACGTTGTCCGCGGTCAGCAAGCGGATCGCCGAACTCGAGAGCGTGACCGGCAGCGCGCTGTTCGTGCGGCATGCGCGCGGCGTCGAGCTGACGCCCGCGGGCCGCGCGCTGCTCGACCATGCGGCGAAGGTGATCGAGCAGGTCAACCGGATGGCGCACGAGATGAGCGATTACGTCGCCGGTGTGCGCGGCCACATTCACGTGTGGACCAATACGTCGGCGATCGTCCAGTTCCTGCCGGCCGATCTCGCCGCGTTCCTCACCGACAACCCGGGCATCAAGGTCAGTCTCGAGGAAAGGCTGAGTCACGAGATCGTCGATGCGCTCGCGTCCGGCAAGGCCGATCTCGGCGTGTTCGCGGACAACGTGCCGGCGCCCGGCATCGAACGCCGGCTGTACCGGCGCGACGAGCTCGTGCTGCTCGTGCCGCGCGGGCATCGCTTCGCCGCGCACGCCAGCATCCGCTTCGCGGATACGCTCGATGAAGACTACGTCGGCCTGAGCGACGGCAGTTCGCTGCTCGCACGGATGACCGACGCCGCATTCGCGGCCGAGCGCTCGCTGAAGCTGCGCATCCAGGTATCGAATTTCGATGGCGTGAGCCGGATGATCGAGGCCGGGCTCGGGATCGGCGTGCTGCCGCGCGATGCTGTGACGGGCGAGCGCGCGGCGCGGCTCGGCGTCGTGACGCTCGACGACGCGTGGGCGACGCGCACGCTGTGGGTCGGCGTGAAGGCCGGCACCGTGCTGACCACGGACATCGCGAAGCTGTTCGATTTCATGTCGGCGCGCTGAATGCGAGGAATGCGCTGAATGCGCGACCTGCGTTCAACGCGCGCCAGGCGCGACGCACGGGGCACGCATGCGCATGCCCCGTGCCGCATACCGCGTCATACCGGGTTGATGTCGTCCTGGCTGCGCCGCGTGGTCAGCGGCCCGAGCACGCGCAGCGTGACCGCGACGATGCCGAGCGCGACCGAGATCACGCCGAACATCGCACCCGCACCGTGCTCGACCAGCACCGGCAGCAGCACGAACGGCAGCGCGCCGCTGACGACGCGCGACAGCGAGTAGGTACTGCCGATCGCGGTCGAGCGCACGCGCGCCGGGAAGATCTCCGCCTGATACACGTGATACGCGTTGCTGAACACGTTCGATGCACATGTCGTCAGGAAACCGAAACAGACGATCAGCGCCGTATTGCCCGAATACGCGAAGCACAGCCCGAACGCGGCGATCGACAGGATCGACACGATCACGAGCGTGCGGCGCTCGATCCAGTTCAGCAGCGGAATCGACAGCAGCGAGCCGATCGGATAACCGATGAACGACAGTGCGATGAACAGCGTGCTGTCGGTCACGTCGAACCCGCGGCTCTTGACGACCGTGCTCGCGAGCGTACCGAAGCCGTAATAGCCGAAGCCCTGGAACAAGTGAAACACCGCGAGCATCAGGTAGCGCGCGCCGTAGGGCCGGCGGCGCAGCAGTGCGATGCGCTCGCCGACGCGCAGCGGCCGCTGCGGTTCGGCCGATGCGGCGAACTGGTCGGGTACGCGCACGCCGGCGCTGT
Organism: Burkholderia sp. BCC1993; assembly: GCF_905339865.1. Lineage (NCBI taxonomy): Bacteria > Pseudomonadati > Pseudomonadota > Betaproteobacteria > Burkholderiales > Burkholderiaceae > Burkholderia > Burkholderia sp. BCC1993. The sequence goes on from NZ_CAJPGZ010000021.1 coordinate 153,539, forward strand.
CCGCGAAGCGCCGTGCAGCGGCATGCGCATCCGCGGTGCGGCCCTGCGCGAGCAGCCAGCGCGGGCTTTCCGGCATCCGGTGCTGGACCAGCAGCACGTACACGGCGCCGAGGCTGCCGATCGCGAGAATGATGCGCCAGCCCGCCACGCCCGCGACATGCAGCGGATTCAGCCACAGCGCGAGGAAGCCGACCAGCGGCACCGCAACGTACGAAGTCGTATAGGCCCATGCGGCAAGCCGCCCGCGCTTGTCCTTCGGCAGGATTTCGGACAGGAAGCTGTCGGCGACCGGGTAGATGGCGCCAACGCCGATACCCGTCAGGAAGCGGCATGCGACGAGCATGTCGGCGTTCACGGAGAACGCGCCGATCAGCGAGAACGCGCTGTACCAGACGAGCGTCATCAGGAACGCCTTGCGCCGGCCGATGCGGTCGGCGAGGCTGCCGAGACACAGCGCGCCGACGAACATCCCGATGAATGCCGACGCCAGCAGCAGCTTGAAATCGGCGCTTTGCCGGCTGAGCCCGTATTCGTGCTGCAGCGCGGAGCCGATCGTGCTGACGAGGAAGATCTCGTACATGTCGAAGAACAGCCCGATGCCGATCACCCAGACGACGAACCGGTGCAGCGCACCGACCGGCAGGTCGTCCATGAATTCGCCGAGCGTGATGCCGCGGGCGGGAAGGGCCGTCGCATCGGCGCCGGCCCGGGCCGCGGACGATGCGGCGGACGCGGGGCCGCCCGCGGTGCCGCCAAGGTCGAGGGATTGGCTGTTCATCGTGTCTCCTGATTATCGATTTGCCGTGGCGCGATGCCCGGCCGTTCGCGGCCGGCATCACGGGCCCGGTCGCGCGACGCGACGCACGTGCCCGCAAGGCCCGCGAATGGCCGGATGCGCGGGATGGCGCCGATCGTCCGAAACATGGTCGGCGAATTTGCGCGACGCGATAATTGCGGATGCTTCAAGCATCCTTTCCTGTGCAGAAAGGCTGCGAAACGCCCGCGGGGCGGGCGTCGGATGGGCGGCGGGCCGCGGCGGGAAGGTCAGGGCAGGGAAAACGATAGGCCGCGCTGCGCGGATTCGGCGGCCGGTGGTGGCGTATCGCGCGGTTCGGTATCCTCAGGCAGTCCACCGACGCCGCGCGACGAACGGCGGAGCGACACCGCAGGACCTTGCGTTCGTCAGCGTTTATCGATCGCTGCGACGCACGGAATGTGCAGCGCCGCCGCTCGTCCGCACATCCGGCTCATTGCGACGCGCACGGATCGGAGCGTCCGTCTGTCGCCGCCGCACCGACATTGGTGCCGGCCCCGACGTCGGCCCGTTCATGCCGCGCCGTCTCCGACGCAACAGCCTGCAGCTTCACCGTCAGGTCCGGCGCGATGCCGAGCTGCGCGGCTGCTTGCTCCCGCGCGCCCAGGGTGCGCACGTCCACGCCGGCGATCTGCTGGAACAGCACGAGCGCGCTGAGGTAAGCGCCCGTCACGCCCGGATGCTGATAATCGGGCCGCGAGACCGGCGGGTCGCTCCGCGCGCGCATGCCGTACCACAGCAGCGGCGCGCCGGACGGCGCATACGGATCGGGATCGGCGACGCCCGCCATCCACGCGCGCTGCCATGCGCGGCCGACCGGCGCGACGGCCACGATCGACGGATCGGTCCGGCGGGCGCGTTCGAATGCATCGCGATACGCGGCGACGAGGTCGGCGAGACGCTCGACGTAGCGCGCGTGAAAGCCGGCGCTGCCCGGCTTGCCCGCCAGCGCCTTCGCGAGATCGGCGCCCGGCCAGGTCTCGTACAGATAGACGCGCGCTTGCGGTGCAGCAGCGCGAATGCCGCGCGCGATCTTCGCGACGCTCGCGCAGAAGGCGGCCGGATCGCTGGCACGGCTATGGGTGAGCGCGAACGGCAGCGGCTTCGCGCTCAACTCCTGCAGCACGACCGCGTCCCAGACAGGCCGGTCGATCACGTCCGATGCAACGCGGTCGTGTTTGGCGAGACTCGTCGCCGACATCGCTTCCAGATGGACGTCATAGTCGAGCCCGGCTTCGACGGCAAACCGCGCGAAGATGCCCGGAATCCCGCCCCACGGGCCCGACTCGCGTTCCGCGCGGGCGCCGGTCTGCCCGAAGTTCTCGTCGATCACCTGCGCCGCGGCGGCGCCTGCGGCCTGGCGGCCGGCATGCATCGCACCGTACGAACGCACGGGCGTGTAACGGCCGTGCGTGAGGCTGTCGCCGACGAACAGGATGCGTTGCGGCGAGCGCGTTGCCGGTACGGGCGACCCGCTCGGCGAGTCCGTGGCATCCGTGGCCGAGGCAGCCGCCGCCGGCCCGGCGACCAGCAACGCCACGACGCACGTCAGCACGAAACGCATGATCGGGCAACAGAACGAGGGCATCGCGGGCATTTCGGTCATCACGGGGTTCCGCTGGGACGCGTGGCCGCAGTATTTCACGAAGCGGCTCGACGGGGCATATGCCGTTCGGCAGACTTGGATACGTTTTACCGGTCCGCTATCCTGAGCGCTGAACTTTTGAACCGCGGGCCCGCCGGCACGTCCCACGTGCCACCCACAGCACGCTTCCCGTTTGCGTTCACGCCGCCCACAGGAGACGCACGACATGATTCCCTCGACCGACAACCGGACGCTGTTGCGCACGCTCGGCGTCCGCATTCCGATCATCCAGGCGCCGATGGCCGGCGTCAGCACGCCCGCGCTGGCGGCTGCCGTGTCGAACGCGGGCGGGCTCGGCTCGCTCGGCGTCGGCGCGACGAACGCCGACGGCGCGCGCAAGATGATCCGCGACACGCGCACGCTCACCGACCGGCCGTTCAACATCAACCTGTTCTGCCACCAGCCGGCCCGTGCCGATGCCGCCGTCGAACGCGCGTGGCTCGAGTGGCTCGCGCCGGTGTTCCGCGAATACGGCGCGACGCCGCCGGCGTCACTGTCGGAGATCTACACGAGCTTCGTCGCGGACGATGCGATGCTCGCGATGCTGCTCGAGGAAAAACCGGCGGTCGTGAGCTTTCATTTCGGGTTGCCGTCCGACGAGGCGATTGCGATGCTCAAGCGCGCCGGCATCACGCTGTTCGCGTCCGCGACGCATCCCGACGAAGCCCGGCAGATTGCCGCGGCCGGCATCGATGCGATCGTCGCGCAGGGCATCGAGGCCGGCGGGCACCGCGGCGTATTCGACTCGACGGCGCACGACGACCGGCTCGGCACGTTCGCGCTGACGCGACTGCTCGTGCGCGAATGCGCGCTGCCGGTGATCGCCGCCGGCGGCATCATGGACGGCGACGGCATCGCCGCGGCGCTCGCGCTCGGCGCGCAGGCCGCGCAACTCGGCACGGCGTTCGTCGCGTGTCCGGAAACATCGATCGACGACGGTTATCGCCGCGCGATTCTCGGCGACGCGGCGCACCGCACGACCTTCACGACCGCGATCTCCGGCCGTGTCGCGCGCGGCATCGCGAACCGGCTGACGGCGCTCGGCGACGATCCGCACGCCCCGGCGACGCCCGCCTATCCGATCGCGTACGACGCCGGCAAGGCGCTGCATGCGGCCGCGAAGGCGAAAGGCGAGTTCGGCTACGGCGCGCAGTGGGCAGGGCAGGCGGCGCCGCTCGTGCGGTCGCTGCCGGCGGCGGAACTGTTCGCGACGCTCGAGCGCGAGACGCGGGCGGCCATCGCGCGGCTGCAGCACGCGCTGGACTGAGCGCCGGATCACGCGATGCGCACGCCGGCGCGCAGCGGAAGTGCCGGAAGACGCCGGAATGCGCCGGAATGCGCTGAAATCCGCACCGTCCGCGACCAAATTGCAATGCTCTGTGTCTGCGCGCCGCGCGGATACAGAGCGATACAACGCGTCCGCCCGGGTTCGTTATAAAGCAGACATCCCCTCTCGAGGAGCACGACATGTCTGCTACATGGTTCAACGGATCCTGCCATTGCGGCGCCGTGAAATTCCAGGTCCGGACCGCGCTTGCGCCGGCCGTTCGCTGCAACTGCAGCCTTTGCCGCCGTCGCGGCGCGTTGATGAGCCCGATGTTCGCCGCAGCCGACCTGAAGATCGTCGCAGGCGAGGACGCGCTGACGACCTACCGTTTCAACACGCGCACGGCCCGTCACTTTTTCTGCAGCCGGTGCGGCGTCTACCCGTTTCATCAGACGCGCAAGGATCCCGCGTGCTGGCGCGTCAATCTCGGCTGCCTCGAAGGCGTCGATCCGTATGCGCTCGACGCGACCGTCGCCGACGGCGCGAGCCTGTCCGTCGTGGAGGATGCATGAAACGCTGGCTGATGATCCTGCTGTTCGCCGCGGGCGGCCTCGCGACCGAAATAGCGCATCCGGTGCAGTGTTCGCTGCTGTCAATCAGCCGGCAGCGGCACGGCAAGCGCCGGGGCCGGAACGACGGCGATCGAGACTGAGCGTGAGCCGGCATCGCACGCATCGCACACTGTCGATCGGAAGCGATAATCATGCTTCCGATAAGATCGCACGCGATATATAATGCATTCGTCTGCGACACGCTCCCGTGTCGATGGAGGATGCTCATGAAACCGACCGAAACCCAATCGCCCGCCACGCCGAAGCTGTCCGAGTTCCTGTGCTTTGCGATCTACTCGACGAACCTCGCGTTCGGCAAGGCCTACAAGCCGATCCTCGAGGAGCTCGGCCTCACTTACACGCAATACATCACGATCATTGCGCTGTGGGAGGAGGGCGACCAGACGGTCGGGCAGCTCGGCGAAAAGCTGTTCCTCGAATCGAACACGCTGACGCCGATCCTGAAGAAGCTCGAGGCGATGGGTTATCTGGAACGGCGCCGCGATCCGTCGGACGAGCGTCAGGTGGTCGTGAGCCTGACGAAAAGCGGTCGCCGCGTACGCGAGAAGGGGCTCGACATGAATCTCGTCGAAGCCACCGGGCTCAAACCCGACGAATTCGCGAAGATGCAGAAGGCGATCGTCACGCTGCGCGGCAACCTGATCGATTCGATCGACGAGTAAACGCGAACAACCGCCGGTTCGAAGTCGCGCCGGCGACGCGACTGCCGCCGGCTTCCTCCGCAATGTCCATCCTTTTCCGGCCGTCCGGACCGACTTTTGCAACGCTGCGGTCGGTTGCTTACGGCTGACGCGCCGGCTGGCCCGTCCCGGCCTCCTCACGCCCCAACACCAGCAATTGCATGTCGCGACGGATCGTAAAACCGAGCGCCATATAGCGCTCGATTGCGACGCGATTCGACGACAGCACATGCAGAAACGGTGTTTCCGCCCGCGCGCGAATCGTCGCGATCAATGCGCGGATCAGTCCGGCCGCGAGGCCCTGGCCGCGAAAGGCGGGATCCACGCACACGGCACTGATCTCCGTATGGCCGCCGGCCCTCAGTCGCTGACCGGCCATCGCCACGAGCCGTCCTTCTCTGCGTACACCGAGATAGCCGCCGAATTCGATCGTGCGCGGACCGAACGGACCCGGCTCCGTCGCCGCGATCAGTTCGAGCATGGCCGGTACGTCGGTTTCAGTCAGCCGGACATGCTCCAGCGGCTGCGCATCGTCAAGCGTTCCGCGCCAGATCATCTGATGCAGCACCGCGCGCCAGACCACGGAACATCCGGCCGGCGTCGGGATCTCGTCAGGCGTGACCAGTGCTGCGGGCCCGTGCGTGTCGATCAATGCGCGCAACGCGTCGAAGGCGGCGGGGCTGCGGTCGGCCAGGCCGGCAAACGGCGCGAGTTCGGGAGGAAAGCGCCGCGTACGCTCGTCGCCGAGCGCAAAACGCTGCTGCTCGCCGGCGAGCGCATGCCACACGGCGTTGTCGAGCGGATGCGCTCCGCTTCCTTCGTTCCCCGTCGTTGCTTCCCGCATCGCGTGCTCCCTGATTGAAGTCGTTCGTCGCACAGCATAGACGCGATCGTCCACGCAGGTCACAAACGAATAAAAGCGTATGCGATTACATCGCATACGCTTTATTTGACGAAAGACGTCGTTGACTTCAGCACGGTGCTCAATGACCGAAGTAGATCGAGCGCTCCGCCGTGCGAATTGCGCTCCGGCTGCCGTATTGGGTCGCGCCGTTGGCGTCGCTGCCGTAACCGGATGCCTCGGTATCGGCCGTTGTCGCAGCGTTGTCGCGAACCCGCTTCAGCGCGGCCTGCAGATTCTCCGGATAGTTCGGATCGTTCGGGCGATTCGGCAGATAGCCGGCCTTCTGGAGCGCGGCCAGCTCTGCCCGCACCTGCGCGCGCGTGACGGTACTTTCGGTCGCGAATGCCGGTGCGGCAGCGGAAACGGACACGGCGACGAGCAAGGCAGCAATCAGTTGGGTCTTCATCATTTACCTCGACAGAAAAGAGTAATCGGAGTGTGAGCGTCGCACGCCGGCAACCGGCGCCGATCGCGATTTCGTTCAATGGCCGAAATAGATCGAGCGCTCGGCGACACGCGTGACGGGACGGCTGCCCGACTGCGTGCCGGCTGCCGCATCGCTGCCGTAACCGGACGTCGCCGTATCGGCTGCGGCGGTGTCGTTCGCATGGATCCGCGTCAGCGCGGCCTGCAGGTCGTCCGGATAGTGCGGATCGTTCGCGCGGCCCGGCACATAGCCGGCTTGCTGCAGCTGGACGAGCTCGGTACGCACTTGCGCACGCGTCACGACGGCTTCATTGGCAAAGGCGGGTGCGGCAACGGCAGCGGATACGGCAACGAGAAGGGCAGCAATCACTTGGGTTTTCATCATTTACCTCGACAGATTCAATGGAAAGAAACGAGGCGTTCAGGCGTGTGCGGCATGTCGGCGCGATTCGTCCGGAATCGCGGGCCGCGCTCAACGACCGAAATAGATCGAACGCTCGGCCATCTGCACGACCGCGCGTCGGCCCGACTGCGTCGACGCGACTGCGTCGACGCCGTAGCCCGCGTTCGACGGTGCGTTGGCCACCGCGTCGTCCGCGTGGATCTGCGTCAGCGCGGCCTGCAGGTTGTCCGGGTAGGTCGCGTCGCTGGCGCGGTTCAGCGGGTAGCCGGTCCGTTCGAGCTGCACGAGTTCGGCGCGCACTTGCGCGCGGGTCACGACGGCGTCACTGGCGAAGGCCGGCGCGGCAACGGCAGCGGACACGGCGACGAGCAGGGCGGCGATCAGTTGGGTCTTCATCATTTACCTCGACAAGAAAATGGCAGGAGATTCGGGAGGGCGGCGCCTGGCCGCCCGATTCAACGTTCAGACGATGCGGATCTCGACGTCGATGTTGCCGCGCGTCGCTTTCGAGTACGGGCAGGTCTGATGCGCGGTGTCGACGATGTGCTGCACGACGTCACGATCGAGCCCCGGCGCGCTCACGTTCAGGCGGGCCTGCAGGAAGTACGCGGTGCCGCCCATGCCCAGGTCCACTTCCGCGTCGACCGCGAGATCGGCCGGCAGCGTGACCTTCGCCGCACGCGCCGCGAGCTGCATCGCGCCGATGAAGCAGGCCGACCAGCCGGCCGCGAACAGTTGTTCCGGATTCGTGCCGGTGCCGGCAGTGCCCGGCGACGACAGCTGGATGTCGAGGCGGCCGTCGGAACTGCGCGCCGCGCCGTCGCGGCCGCCGGAAGTCGTATGCGTCTTGCCCGTGTACAGCACTTTTTCGATCTTGCTCATCGTTCACTCCGTCAGGTGGAAGGTTTTATCTGATGCGATTAGATCGCATGCGATGCAGTTTGGTCGAGACGTCGACCATCGTCAAGCGGATTCGATTAAATCGTATGCGATATTTTGTATTTCAATGTATCTGGATCGTGTACAGCCTTGTTGGGAAAGGGTTTGCTGCGTTCCATCCCTTATATCGAAAAAGATCGCGTGGCACGGAATTCCAGTCGCGGGCAGGGCTGCCGCCGTCGGAACGGCGGCTGCCCGTGCGACGGCAACGCGGCTACGCCGGGCGGAATTCGGCGATCACGACCAGAATCACGGCGGCGTCGGCCGGCAACTGGCGCTGGGAAAAGGCTGAGCGCGCGTGTCCGGCCTTGTCGCCGAGCACGGCGGCGAACAGGTCGGATGCGGCGTCGATCACGGCCGGCTGGCCGTAGAAACCGTCGGCCGACGCAACGTGCCCCTCGACACGCACGATGTGATGCAGGCGGTCGAACCCGCCGAGGTGCTTGCGGATCTGCGCGAGCACGTTCAGCGCCGCGAGCTGCGCCGCATGCCGCCCGTCATCGACGCTCAGCCGTTCGCCGACGCGGCCCGTATAGGCCACTTTGCCGTCGGCGAGCGGCAGTTGTCCGGAGACGAACAATAGATTGCCGGCTTCGCTGACGGCCGTATAGCTGCCGAGCGGTTGCGGCGGTTCGGGTAACGTGAGGCCGAGTTCGGCCAGCTTGTGTTCGATCGTCATCGCTTGCTCCTTCGGGGAAGATTGAGTGGCGCCCAGGCTCGGAAGATTCACTCGCACGGGTCTCTGTCAGTCACTCTATTGAGGCGGTCGACGCCGGTAAATATCGTTCGCGCAATTGAATCGACACGCGATGTAACGAATTGCGCGCGGCGCAACGCGGCGTGAACGGTTGCCGGTGACGTTCGTCGGTACGCTGGTTTCCCGGCCGGGATTCATGCACACTCGCTGCTTCAGCGTCACGCGACGAAACGGCGCGCGCCGGCTCGCCGCGAGCGCGATTCCGTGATGCCTACGTTCGCGTTGCCGGCCACGCCACGCACGAAGCAGCAGGAGCCGCCCCATGCAGAGAAAATTCGACGACCTGCTGCTCGGCAGCATCGAGCTGTTCTGCCTGGCCGCGGAACTCGGCAGCTTCACGCTCGCGGCGACGGCAGCGAGCGTCACGCCAGCCGCGGTCAGCCGGTCGGTCGCGCGCCTCGAGGAGCGTCTCGGCGTACGCCTGTTCGTGCGGACGACACGACAAATCCGCCTGACCGATTCCGGCCGGCGCTATTTCGAGCAATGCCGTGATGCGCTATCGCAGCTCGTCGACGCCGAGCGCGAAGCGACGGGCCAGCAGGCCACACCGGCCGGCGTGCTGCGCATCAGCATGCCGACGCCGTACGGACACTATCGGGTGTTGCCGCTGTTACCCGCGTTTCGCGAGCGATATCCGGACGTGCGCGTCGAAACGCATCTGAGCAACCGCAACATCGACTTCGCCGAGGAGGGTTTCGATCTTGCGATCCGCGGCCGCGCACCGGCGGATTCGAGCCTGGTCGCACGCAAGCTGGAGGATGCGGAACTCGTTGTCGTCGCGACGCCCGGCTACCTGAAACGCGCCGGCGTGCCGCGCGCCGTCGACGATCTGCACGCGCACGAATGCATCCAGTTCGAGCTCCCGAGCAGCGGCCGGCCGATTCCATGGTTGTTCAACGACGGCTCGGCGGAAATCGACGTCGCGACGACCGGCGGCTACGGCACGTCGGGCGACGTCCTCGCCGGCGTCACGCTCGCGCGCAGCGGTGCGGGCCTGTTCCAGACCTATCGCTTCATCGTCGACCAGGATCTGCGCGAAGGCACGCTCACGGAGGCGCTGTCCGGCCAGGGCGGCCGGTCGCGGCCGTTCATGCTGCTGTATCCCCATGCGCGCTACCTGTCTTCGCGCGTGCGCGTCTTCGTCGACTTTCTCGTCGAACATCTGCAACAGGCGCCCGGCAAGCGGGCGCGCTAGCAGCGTCCGGGGGGAATGCCGGCAACGGGGCAGAGCGGGGCGCGAATGACGCGGCTGCGCCGTTGCCGGGCGGCCACTCTCGGCGCTCCGCTCGCCGTTCGCGCCGTTCGCGCCGTTCGCGCCGTTCGCGCCGTTCGCGTTGTTCGCGTTGTTCGCGTTGTTCGCGTCAGCGCAGTCTCCCATCGTCGCCGCTCAATGCCCGGCGCTCTGACCGCCATCCACATGCAGGATCTCGCCGGTAACGAACGGCGCCGAATCCAGATACAGGATCGCGCCGACGATGTCGCTCATCTCGCCCATCCGGCCGACCGGATGCAGCGAGGCGAGCGTCGCGTGCGTGTCGGGCGCATGCATCGGCGACTTGATGATGCCGGGCGACACGGCGTTCACGCGGATGCCGGCCTTCGCGTACTCAATTGCGAGCGACTTCGTCGCCGCATTGAGTCCGCCTTTCGTCAGCGATGCGAGCACCGACGGCACGTTGCTGTTCGCGTGGTCGACGAGGCTCGTCGTGATGCTGACCACGTGTCCGCCGCCGTTGCGTTGCATCGCCGCGATCGCGCGCTGCGTGACGTGGAAGAAACCGTCCAGGTTCACGCGGGTGATGGCCGCATAGTCTTCCGCGGTGTATTGCGTAAACGGCTTCGCGATGAAGACGCCGGCGTTGTTGACGAGCGTGTCGACCCGGCCGAAGCGCTCGAGTGCGGTGTCGACCACGCGCCGCGCGACGGCCGGGTCGCCGATGTCGCCCGCGACGGTGACCAGGCCGGGATCGTCCGACGCGCCGATCGAACTGGACGTCGCGACCACCCGATGGCCCTGGGCGCGGAATGCTTTGACCGTCTCCGCGCCGATGCCTTGCGATGCGCCGGTGACGATGATGACTTTGGATGTGCTCATGATATGCCTCGACAGGTGACTGGTTTTCGGCGTTGGTGCCGACCGGATCGATGAATCCGATGAACCAGACTTTAGGCACGTCGGACCGGAGTTCGAATACCCACCGTGGACCAACAGTCTTGCGTCGCGGGAACAAATGCAGGAAAGAACCGGGACGGCCGCGACAGCGATCGTTGCGGCGGAAGGGGGATCGACGCGGCTGCGAACGAAGCTGTGAGCGAGGCTGCAATCGGGGGCGACACCGCGCGTCGAATCGCCGTGAAATCCGGGATTCGCGCGAGGAAATGCTGTCAATGCCGCGCGCGGATGTGCTCGGATGCGTCGGGCACTTCGATGGTTTATCGGAGCCATCCGGATAACTTTTCTTATCACAATAGCATCGATATGAATCGAAACCGGCGAATACGAAAACGCGTCTGACCTGACCTGCACACGCCTCCTGTGCCATCCGCGGCTCAGGCTTGCTCATCTATTGGCGTATCGAATCGAACTGCAATCATGGCAACGGCCCGTATGTCTCCTTTTTCTCGCCCACGTCCGCCTCCGACTCAAGCCTCGGAGAACAGTCGAGCAAAGTGCGGTTCGAGATCGGGGAAAGCATCTGCGTGCCGATCTCCAAGCCGGTCTGGCGTCGAGGGCTTTGGTTCAGCGACCAACCTGACTGATGTCTGACCGACCCGGTACCGCGGCGGATCTATGGACGACGCCTTGATCATCGCCATCGAGTTGCTGCACATCGCGTTCCGCGTGCGCTTTGGACGAAAGACCGAATCGCCCCGAGCAATCAAGTCGCCCGCGGTGCGCGATTGCGCGAACCAGGAACGTGCGCAGGCTCCATTGCACGCGCCAGTGCAGGGCGGCGGCGTCAGCGTGAGGTCAACGACGTCTGCGCATCGTGCGATGCCGGGTCCCAGCCGCCGCCGAGCGCCTTGAACGTCGAGATCGCTGCACGAGCGGATTCCGTCTGTGCCTGTGCACGCGCGTCGGCGGCCTGGAGCAGGGTCTCGTTGGCGTGCAATACGTCGATGAAACTCGCTGCACCGCTGCGGTACGCGGTCATCGAGGAATCCTTGGCGCGGGAAAACGACGACTCGGCATGCGACAGCGTGGCAGCCTGCACCTCTCGATTCACCAATGACGAGAGCGAGTTTTCGACGTCCTCGGAGGCGCGCAGTACGGCCTGCCGATATGCCGCGAGCGCTTGCGCGTCGGCGCCTTTCGCCTCGTCGACATCGGCACTGATGCGCGCGAAGTCGAACAGGCGCCAGCGCAGCCCGACGAGGCCGGCCGCCTGGCTGGCGCCGCCCGAGAACAACGTCCCGGCAGCGGCCGAAGTCGCGCTGCCGAGGAAGGCGTTCAGCGAGACCGTCGGGTAGTACTCGCCGATCGCAGCGCCGATGCGCGCATTGGCGGCAGCGAGGTGACGTTCGGCGGCGATCAGATCGGGACGTCTTTGCAGCAGATCGGCTGGCGTGCCCATTTCCGCGAGCGACCGCGCAACGGGGATCGGGGCAGGCGAGCCCAGCTCTGCCTGGTGCGTGCCGGGAGATGTACCGAGCATCACGTCGAGGGCGTTCGACGCCGCATCAAGCGCCGCGAGGAGGACGGGCACGCTGGCCTGCACCTGGTCGAGCGCACCTTGCGCCTGCTGAACCTGATAGTCGGCTGCCGCGCCCTTCGAATACAGAAGTTTCACATCTGCGAGAAGCGCCTGCTGCGTCTGCACCTGCCGGGTCGCGATATCCAGACGGGCCTGGAGCCCTCGGATCGTGACGTAGATATCCGCAGTCTGGGCCGCGACGGCAAGTCGGGTGGCGACCGCCGCCGCCTGCGTGGCCGAGTAATCGGCGAGCGCGGCTTCACGCTGACGGCGCAGACCGCCAAAAATGTCGATCTCCCAACCGGCCTCCAGGTTGGTTTCGTACGCGGTGCCCCAGCGCTCGTACCCCGGCGTGGCATTGAGTAATTGCCCCAACGGCGTATCGACAGACTGATAGGCTCGTGCCGCCGACGCGGAAACCGAGGCCGACGGCAGGAGCGCCGCGTTGGCCGTGCCGAGGCGCGCACGCGCCTGAGTGATTTGCGCGACGGCCTGGGCCAGGTCCAGGTTCTGGGCCAGCGCCAGCGAAACGTAATGCGTGAGCAGCGGGTCGTTGAAGCTTTCCCACCATGCGGACAGGTCGGCAACCGGCGCCTTTGCCGTGCGGGCGGGCGGTTGGGTCATGTAATGCTGCGCCAGCGGCGCATCCGGGCGGTGGTAGTCGGGACCCACGGCGCACGCCGAAAGGGCGGCGACGCTAGTCAGGAGAACAAGTGGACGGCGCAAGGGCATGATCATCTCGGGAGCGACAACGGGAGAGGAAATATAGTGACCAATATACAATATGGTCACTCGTTGTCAACTGGCGAGCGTGGGACTAAGCTTGAGGCATGAACAAACCGACTCCCTCCACCTCTTCGTCCCGTGGCCCCTCGGACCACGAAGTTCGCGCCCAGATCGTCGACGCGGCAACGGAATACTTCAGCCGCTACGGCTACGAAAAAACCACGGTCTCCGATCTCGCGAAGGAAATCGGGTTTTCAAAAGCCTATATTTACAAGTTTTTCGACTCCAAACAGGCGATCGGTCAAGTCATTTGCGCCAATCGGCTCGCCGCGATCGTGGCCGCAGTCAGCGAAAATGTCGACGGTGCGCGCAGTGCAACCGAGAAATTTCGCCGTATGTTCAAGACCTTGCTTACGTCTGGAAGCCAGCTTTTCTTCCAGGATCGCAAGCTCTACGATATCGCCGCCGAGGCGGCCGCGTCGCCTTGGCCCTCGATCAAAGGCTACGAGGACCAGATCCGGCAACTCGTCGCCGATATCCTGCGGCTCGGACGGGAAACCGGCGAATTCGAACGCAAGACGCCGCCAGACGAGGCGGTGAATGCGATCGTTCTGGTGATGAAGCCTTACTTCAATCCGTTGCTGCTCCAGTACAACCTCGATGGTGCGGAAGAGGCGACGGCCCAACTCGCGAGCCTGGTACTCAGAAGTCTCGCTCCTTGAATCTTGTTGTGACCATTGACTGATTTGGTCACTGGTATCAGAATGAGGTCTCCTGTTCTTTGCGAGAGGGGACCTCATGTTCCGGCACCATCGTTTTGTCTACACATTGGGCCTGGCTTCGCTTGCGCTCGCAGCATGCGGCGAGCATCCGGCTGCTGATCCGCGTACGGAGGCGCCACTTGTGCGTACAAGCGCCGTTCACGGCGCGGCGGGTGCGAGTCGGTCGTTTTCGGGTGTCGTGGGTGCCCGCGTTCAGAGCGATCTCGGTTTCCGGGTACAGGGTAAAGTCATCGAGCGACTGGTCGACGCAGGCCAAACGGTCAAGCGCGGCCAGCCCCTGATGCGCATCGATCCGATCGATCTGGGGCTGCAGGCCCGTGCGCAGCAGAAACTCGTGGACGCTGCGCAGGCGCGCGCGATGCAGACGGCTGCCGACGAGGCGCGGTATCGGGATCTCGTCGGGGCGGGCGCGGTGTCGGCATCGACCTACGACCAGCTCAAGGCGGCCGCCGATTCCGCCAGGGCCCAGCTCGTCGCAGCGCAGGCGCAGGCCGTGCTCGCCAACAATGCTTCCGGATACGCCGTCGTCATGGCGGACGCCGACGGCGTGGTGGTCGAGACGCTGGCGGAGCCGGGCCAGGTAGTCGCGCCGGGACAAATCGTCGTGCGGCTCGCGCATGCCGGACCCCGCGAGGCCGTCGTCCAGCTTCCCGAGACGTTGCGTCCTGCATCCGGCTCGATTGCCGAGGCGACGCTTTACGGCGCGGACCAGAAGCCTGTTCCCGCCGTCCTGCGCCAGCTCTCCGATTCTGCCGATCGGCTGACACGGACCTACGAGGCGAGGTACGTCCTCGAGGGCGCGCTCTCGAATGCGCCGCTCGGCGCGACCGTGACCATCGATCTCGCCGGCGATGCCGGCCGGACACAGGCCGGCGTGGTGGTGCCGGTCGGCGCCTTGTTCGATCCGGGCACGGGCGCCGGCACCGGTGTCTGGACCGTCGATCGATCCCAGTCGCGTGTGACCTGGCACAAGGTTCGTGTCACGGCATTGAGCGACGACAGTGCGACGGTGACTGGCGATCTTCGCGAAGGCGACCAGGTCGTCGCGCTCGGTGCCCAGTTATTGCACGACGGAGAGCGTGTGCGTCTCGCCAACGACAAGATGGCTGCGGCATCCGTCTCCACGCAAGGAGCGGCGCAATGAGCGGCTTCAATTTGTCGGCTCTTGCGGTGCGGGAGCGCTCGGTCACGCTGTTTCTGATCATCCTGATTTCGATCGCCGGCGTGATTGCCTTCCTGAAACTGGGGCGGGCCGAAGATCCACCGTTCACCGTCAAGTCGATGACGGTCATTACGGCATGGCCCGGCGCGACCGCGCAGGAAATGCAGGACCAGGTGGCCGAGCCGCTCGAAAAGCGCATGCAGGAGCTGCGCTGGTACGACCGGACCGAGACCTATACGCGTCCGGGGCTGGCCTTCACCACCGTGACCTTGCTCGACAGTACGCCGCCCGCGGACGTGCCCGAGGAGTTCTATCAGGCGCGCAAGAAGCTGCACGACGAGGCGGGCAACCTGCCGCCCGGGGTGATCGGCCCGCTCGTCAATGATGAGTATTCCGACGTAACGTTCGCGCTGTTCGCGCTCAAGGCGAAAGGCGAGCCGCAACGATCGCTGGTGCGCGACGCCGAGGGATTGCGCCAGCGGCTCCTTCATGTGGCGGGCGTCAAGAAGGTGAACATCATCGGCGAGCAGGCGGAACGGATCTATGTGTCGTTTTCGCACGACCGGCTCGCGACGCTCGGCGTGACGCCGCAGGAGATCTTTGCCGCGTTGAACAACCAGAACGTTCTGACGCCGGCTGGTTCGATCGATACGGCGGGCGCGCAGGTCTTCATTCGTGTCGAAGGCGCCTTCGACAAGCTGCAGACCATCCGCGACACGCCGATCGTCGTTCAGGGCCGCACGCTGAAGCTCTCCGATGTGGCGACCGTCGAACGCGGTTATGAAGACCCGGCCACGTTCCAGATTCGCAACAAAGGCGAACCGGCGTTGCTCCTCGGCGTCGTGATGCGGGACGGCTGGAACGGGCTCAACCTCGGCAAGGCGCTCGACGCGGAAGTCGCATCGATCAATGCCGGGCTGCCGCTGGGCGTGAGCCTCACGAAGGTGACCGACCAGGCCGTCAACATCCATTCGGCCATCGACGAATTCATGGTGAAGTTCTTTGTCGCGCTGCTCGTGGTGATGGTCGTGAGCTTCGCGAGCATGGGATGGCGCGTCGGCATCGTCGTGTCGGCGGCGGTGCCGCTGACACTCGCGGGCGTCTTCGTCGTCATGGCCGCAACGGGCAAGAGCTTCGACCGCATCACGCTCGGTTCGCTGATTCTCGCGCTCGGCCTGCTCGTTGACGACGCGATCATCGCCATCGAAATGATGGTCGTGAAAATGGAGGAGGGCTATAGCCGCGTCCAGGCGTCAGCTTACGCCTGGAGCCACACGGCCGCACCGATGCTGTCGGGCACGCTGGTCACGGCTGTCGGCTTCATGCCGAATGGCTTTGCGCGCTCGACGGCCGGCGAATACACCAGCAACATGTTCTGGATCGTCGGCATCGCGCTGGTCACCTCGTGGATCGTGGCCGTCGTCTTCACACCGTACCTCGGCGTCAAGCTGTTACCCGACATTGCCGTGATCGAAGGCGGCCACGAGGCGATCTACAACACGCCGAACTACCGGCGCTTTCGCCGCTTCCTCGGGCGCGTGGTCGCGCGCAAGTGGATGGTCGCGGGAATCGTGGTGGCATCGTTCGTGGTCGCCGTGATGGGCATGGGACTGGTGAAGAAGCAATTCTTCCCGACTTCCGATCGCCCGGAAGTGCTCGTCGAAGTACAGATGCCCTATGGGACTTCGATCGAGCAGACCGCGTCGGCAACAGAAAAAGTCGAGGCATGGCTCACGAAGCAGCCGGAAGCGAAGATCGTGACCTCGTACATCGGGCAGGGCGCTCCGCGCTTCTATCTGGCCATGTCACCGGAGCTGCCGGATTCGTCCTTCTCGAAGATCGTGATCCGCACGAATGACGAGCGCCAACGGGAAGCGCTCAAATTCCGTCTGCGCAAGGTCATCGCCGAAGGGTTGGTGCCCGGGGCGCAGGTTCGCGTCACGCAGCTGGTGTTCGGTCCTTACTCGCCTTACCCCGTTGCGTTCAGGGTCATGGGCCCGGACGCCCAGACGTTGCGCACCATCGCAGCACAGGTCGAACGGACCATGAACGCCAGCCCGATGATGCGAACGGTGAACGCCGACTGGGGGCCGCGCGTTCCCACCGTGCATTTCACGCTCGATCAAAATCGTCTCGGGGCGTTTGGACTGACGTCCAGCTCGGTCGCGCAACAACTGCAATTCCTGCTGACCGGCATTCCCGTCACGCACGTGCGCGAGGACATTCGTTCGGTGGAGCTTGTCGCGCGTTCGGCGGGAGACATCCGGCTCGATCCGCAACGGATCGAAGGATTCACGCTGATCGGCGCCGCAGGGCAGCGGGTGCCGCTCTCGCAGGTCGGCAAAGTCGACATCCGCATGGAGGATCCGATCCTGCGCCGGCGCGATCGAACGCCGACGATCACCGTGCGCGGCGATATCGCCGAAGGGTTGCAACCGCCCGATGTGTCGACCGCGATGCTCGCGCAGCTTCAGCCCATCATCGCGAAGCTGCCGGGCGGCTACCGGATCGAGGAGGCCGGCTCCATCGAGGAGGCCAACAAGGCGACAAATGCGCTCGCGCCGCTGTTCCCGATCATGATTGCGCTGACGCTGCTCATCATCATTTTTCAGACGCGCTCGATTTCCGCGACCATGATGGTGTTCGCGACCAGTCCGCTGGGTTTGATCGGCGTGGTGCCGACACTGCTGCTGTTCAATCAGGCCTTCGGCATCAACGCATTGGTGGGACTCATTGCGCTCTCCGGCATCCTGATGCGCAACACACTGATCCTGATCGGCCAGATCGAAGAGAACGCGCGCGCGGGCATGACGCCGTTCAATGCGGTGGTGGAGGCCACGCTGCAGCGCTCGAGGCCCGTGATCCTGACTGCGGTCGCCGCAATGCTTGCGTTCATTCCGCTGACCCATTCCGTGTTCTGGGGCACGCTGGCTTATACGCTTATCGGAGGAACATTCGCCGGAACGGTTCTGACGTTGGTGTTTCTGCCGGCTATGTACTCGATCTGGTTCAAGATCCGTCCCGGGGCAGGGGAAAACAATCCTGCGCTCGAACCCAGCGCCAGCGTGACGATGTAAGCATGTGCGCTCCGGGCGATGACGGTCTCGCCCGGGGCCGTCGATGTGAACCGGCAACGACGTGTCCGGCCGGAACGCAACTCCGCGCAATGCGTGGCACTCCCACAGCTTCTCGCAGGCCAGCGTCGGCCCGAAATCGGCGTAGCGATCGCGGATGATCGACAGTGCCCGGTCGGCGGCGCCTGGGTCCAGCCGACGATTGCCGGGCTTCGATCGGTGTCCCGATACCAAACCCGCTGCGCCGTGTTCCCGAAGCCGGGCGACCAGCCGGCGAATCTGCCGCGTCGTCAATTCCAGCCGTTCGGCCGCGCGCCACGGCTTGAGCTTGCCGTCCGCCACGTCCTGAATGACCTTGAATCGGTCCAGCTCGCGCATCGTCATCGTGATCCGCTCCGTTGCAGCCATCGCAGCCTCCGGCGCCGGACACCCGGCGGCCGGACAGCTTACGCGGCCCGAAAGCGGACATTTCTATGTAGCCAAAAGCGGACATTTCTATCTAGCCACTACAAC